>NZ_UQYC01000001.1 GCF_900545205.1 uncultured Veillonella sp.
AACCGGGGAAATCTGTGGATAGGTACCTGCTTTTGGACAGGGGTTCGACTCCCCTCATCTCCACCAAATAAAAAGCATGCTTTTATCAAAATAGTCTATGCTTACAAATAAATATGTAACTTTTCGGCTATAATAGATATAGAGTAGTCGATTTAGTGGTTTTAAAAACTATCTAGGTGGATTCTTAGGTAGTTTTTTTATATATAAGATTAAATATAATATTAATTTATATAGAGAATTGCAAAGGTGATAAGTCGTGGAAATTTTACTCGTGGCCTATTTGGCAGGAACAAAAAGTATAACCAAAAAGTATCTTTCAAAAATGGTTTCTAATAAAATAATTTTTATTCCTACGGCTGGAAATGTCGAGCCCTATACAGGATTTATTGATGAAGGAATTGAGATGTTAAAATCTTTAGGGTATGAATTAGAAATTATTGATATTTCTAAATTTGATGAAGATTATTTAAAGGATAGGTTTTTAAAGACAGAATGCATTTGTATATCTGGTGGGAATACTTTTTATTTACTACAAGAGTTAAAAAAGAAAAATCTAGTAGACGTACTTTTCAAGAGAATCAAAGAAGGCTTATTGTATATTGGAGAGTCTGCTGGAGCGATTATTATGTCTAAAAGTATTGAATACAATCAGATAATGGATGATAAAAGTATAGCTTCTGAATTAGATAATTATGGAGGTTTGAATGTATTTGATCATTATGTTCTTCCTCATATAGGAGAATATCCATTTGAAGAAACTGCTCAGAAAACATTAGATATTTATCAAGATAAGATACCGTTAGTGCCAATAAACAATAAAGAAGCAATCTTAGTGGATAATAATGGTTATACTGTATTAAATGAAAGTAAAAAGTAAATAAGTGTTTATTACTTTATATTTGAAAGTTATAAGTGCTCATATTTTAATATATATAGTCAATAATTTTTATCGCTTTGATTGTGCACAATGAATATGAATTTAATCAGATTTTATCTATGTTTTATAGAGGTGGAGAGGTATCGAAAAAATTGACTTTGTCTATAGAATCCTGTAAAATATATAAAGATATTTATGTAATTATGATACATAGATGATTAGTTTCGTGTAAAGGAGTACATATAATGAAGTTCCGTTATTCCCGTATGTTAGCGGCTCTCGTTGTATCCGCTGTAATGGTTGCTGGTTGTGGCAGTAATCAACAGCAAGCAGGCGACGTGAGTGTCAATGCATACAAAATTACTGCAAGTGATGCACAGGTAAACCAAACCTATGCTGGTACAGTAGTTGCAGAAAACTCTGTAGCTGTACATGCTCGTGTAACGGGTTACGTAGTTGAAAAATTTGTTAAAGGCGGGGAGCAAGTTGTAGCTGGACAGCCATTATATCGCATCGACTCTCGTCAATACGAAGCTGCTCTTGCCAATGCTGAAGCACAAGCTGCTCAAGCTAATGCAAACTATAAAAATGCTGAAGTAGACCTTAATCGGTATGAAACATTGGCTCAACAAGATGCTATTGCGCAACAACGTGTAGATACACAACGCAGTACTGTAGAACAAGCTAAGGCAGCTTATGAAGCATACCAAGCATCCGTAAAAATTGCTCAAGATAACTATGGGGATACAATGGTATATGCACCATATTCTGGTACATTACGTATGGATGATATCGATATGGGTACATTTGTACAAGCAGGTTCTACAACATTAGTAACTATTGATTCTATCGATCCTATCTTTGTTGAATTTAGTATGACTGAACAAGAATATCTTGACTTCATGAAAAATCCAACCGGCGATGATTCCAATGGTCCAAATATTCAGTTAAAACTTGCTGATGGCGAAACGTATAATCAACCGGGTTCTATTGTTCAAGCTGCAAAAAGCCTCGACCAGTCTACAGGTAAGCTCGTGTTAAAAGCGTCCTTCCCAAATCCTGATCATTTGTTATTGCCAAATATGTTTGCCACAGTAATTTCTCCTGGTCAAAAACTTAAAAATGCTATTCTTGTTCCTAGTCGCGCTATTCTTCAAATCATGGATAAAAACTTTATCTTTGTTGTAAATTCTGATGGTGTAGTAGAACAAAAAAGTGTTGAAGTGGGCGGTACAAGTGGTAGCGATACAATTATTAAAGCCGGTTTGGCACCTGGAGATACAATCATCGTTGATGGCTTAACTAAGGTTAAAAACGGTGCGAAGGTTAATGCTAAATTGCTTTCAAAAGAACAATTAAAAGCTACAAAATAGAAGGGGGCTAGATCGTGTCGAAATTCTTTATTAATCGACCTATCTTTGCCATCGTAATAGCCATTGTTATTACCTTGGTAGGTCTCATTTCTATGATGAACCTTCCGATAGCTCGATATCCACAAATTTCTCCACCTACAGTTCGTGTAAACACTGCCTATACAGGTGCAACGGCTCAAGTTGTTAATGATACGGTAGCCAGTGTTATTGAAACACAAATCGTAGGCGTACAAGATATGGACTATATGACATCTAGTAGCTCTAGTAACGGTAGCTACTCTTTGACTGTTCAGTTCAATCAAGGCACAGATGCCGATATGGATACGGTTAATACTCAAAACCGTGTTCAAGCAGCACTTGCACAATTGCCTGCAGAGGTACAAGCAGTTGGTGTTACAACTACTAAATCTTCTGGTGATATGGCTATGGTATTCTCCTTGAATTCACCTGATGGTACTTATGATTCTACATTCTTAAAGAACTATGGTACCAACTATATGATGGATGCTATTAAAGCCATTAAGGGTGTCGGTTCTGTACAAGAGTTCGGTTCCGACTATGCTATGCGCATTTGGTTAGATCCAGCGAAGATGCAAAATCTTGGTGTTACCATTTCTGAAGTGACAGCAGCTATTAAGGGCCAAAACTTACAGGCTGCGGCAGGTACAGTTGGTCAAAATCCTACAAACGGTCAACAAGCATTCCAATATCCTATCAAAATTGAAGGTCGTCTTGTGACACCTGAACAATTTGGCAATATTGCTATTAAAAGCTCTAATGGTAAAGTATTGCATCTAAAAGATGTTGCTCGTATTCAAATTGGTGCTAAAGGATATGACTTTGTTGCTAAGTCCGCTCATAAAGAGGTAGCAGGCTTTGCTATTTCTTTACAAAATGATGCCAATGCATTAGAAACTATTGCGAATGTTAAGAAGGTACTAGATGAACAATCTAAATCCTTCCCACCAGATATGCAATACAATGTAGTTGTAGATAATACTAAATTCGTAAGTGCATCTATCAATGAGGTAGAGCATACCTTTGTAGAAGCATTACTACTCGTTCTTTTTGTAGTATATGTGTTCTTACAATCCTGGCGATCTACAATTATTCCTATGATTGCCGTACCAGTATCCTTGCTAGGTACATTTGGTGCTTTCGTATTACTTGATTTCTCTATCAATACGTTAACATTATTCGCCATGGTATTGGCTATCGGCCTCGTTGTTGACGATGCTATCGTTGTAGTAGAGGCAGTAGAGTATGAATTAAAATATAATGGCTTATCTCCAAAAGAGGCAGCTATTAGAGCAATGGAAAATGTGCAAGGCCCTGTAATTGGTATCGCCTTTGTATTGGTAGCGGTATTCGTACCAGTTGCCTTTATGGGTGGCATGACAGGTATTCTTTATAAACAGTTTGCCTTGACGATTGCAGTTTCTGTTGTTATTTCTGCGATTATAGCCCTTGTATTAACACCAGCACTTTGTGCTACGATGTTAAAACCTCACACGCCAAAAGAACGCGAAGACTGGGTACATCGTCAGTTAAACAAATTCAATGCAGGCTTAGAACGTTTCAGTGATTGGTATGGTATCCAATTGGCTCGTTTAAGCCATCGCTTGAGCTTAACTGTTATTGCATTATTAATCTTTGCTGGTGGTACTGGTTTAGTATTCCACTTCTTACCTACATCCTTTGTACCTGCAGAGGATAGCGGTTACTACATGATTGCTGTTAATGAGCCACCTGGTGCTGCATCTGAACGTACTATGGCGACCCTTGAAAAAATAGCATCTTTCTTGGAAGGTAAAAATGATCCTGAAAAACCTAAGAATGAACAATTATTCCAAGAGGTATTTACTGTAGCAGGCTTTGACCTCTTAGGGGGCGGTCAAAAATCTAGTGCTGGTGTAATCTTTGCGACTATGTCTGATTGGAAGTATCGTACAACTCAAGCAACATCTATTAATGCAATGGTTGGCCAAACCTTTGGCTTTGCTGCTCAAGGCGTACCAGAAGCAACTGTAGTTGCTTTGAATCCACCATCTATTCCAGGTTTAGGTAATACAGGTGGTTTCAGCATGTACCTTATTAACAAAGCTGGTGACAGCCCACAAGTTATGGCAGAACGTGCTAATGAATTCTTAGCAGAAGCTCGTAAGAGTCCAGCAATTCAATCTATTTACACTACCTTTGATACATCTACACCATCCTTACAATTTGATGTGAATCGTGAAAAAGCGGCTCAAGATGGTGTGGCATTAGCTGATATCTTTACTACATTGCAAGGTTTCTATGGTAGTATTCAAGTCAATGATTTCACTACATATGGTAAAAACTATAAAGTAGTAGTTCAAGCTGAAGACGCTTACCGTCAAAATGCGGATCAGCTTAATATGCTAGCTGTTCGTAATAGCAAGGGCCTTATGGTTCCAGTATCTAACTATATTACAAAGGAACAAACTGGCACACCATCTAGTATTACTCGTTTTGATAATGCGATGGCTGTACAAATCGGTGGTTCTCAAGCGAATGGTTACTCCTCTGGTGATGCCATAAATGCATTGAAAGAGGCGGCAGCTAAAACTTTACCAGCCGGTTATACATATGACTGGGCAGGTCAATCTCGTGAAGAGTTGAAAGCTGGTTCTCAAACCATCATGATTCTTGGTTTAGGTCTAGTATTTGTATTCTTAATCTTGGCTGCCTTGTATGAATCTTGGAAGGTTCCATTTGCCGTATTGTTCTCTGTACCATCTGGTATGATTGGTGCTTCTTTAGTTCCATTCTTGTTGAACTTTACAGGTAGATATTCCTTAGCTAATGATATTTACATGCAGATTGGCCTTTTAACACTTGTTGGTTTGGCCGCAAAAAATGCGATTTTGATCATTGAGTATGCTAAGATTCGTGTTGACGAACGTGGTATGAACGTTGTTGATGCTGCTATTGAAGCTGCAAAAATTCGTTTGCGTCCAATCTTGATGACATCCTTTGCGTTCATCCTTGGTGTGTTGCCATTAGCAGTATCTACTGGTGCTGGTTCTGGTGCTCGTACATCCATGGGTATTACTGTAGTAGCAGGGATGACAACAGCCACATTGTTTGGTATCTTTATCATTCCAATGCTGTTTATTATCATTGAAACACTTGGACCTGGTATGTTTACAAACCGCAAAAAAAATCACGACTAATCATTTACATTAGATAATTTTGTAGAATGACAAAAACACGTCACTACTTAGTAGTGGCGTGTTTTTTTATATAATTTATGATATAATAATATAGTTAAAAATCGGATTGACGTAAGTCGATATTAAGTATGAAATTTATATAAAAGAGGTATATTATGAGTGATGTAAAAACATATGTAGCAGGTCATAAAAGCCCTGATACAGATTCTATTTGTTCTGCTATTTCCTTTGCTAATTTCTTAACACAAATGGGTACACCAGCTACTCCAGTATGTGCAGGTGAAGCAAACAAAGAAACAACATATATTTTGAACCATTTTGGTTTTGAACATCCACAAATCGTTAAGAACTGGGAAGAGTTTGCTCCAGAAGGTGGCAACTTATACCTAACTGATCACAATGAATCTAAGCAAATCATCGATGGTTATAAATCCATGAATATGTGTGGTGTAGTTGATCATCACCGCATCGGTGACTTTGAAACTGATGGTCCTGTATTTATGCGTTTAGAACCAGTAGGTTGCTCCAATACAATCATTACTAAATTGTACATTGAAAACAATCAAGCAATCCCTAAAGCTATTGCAGGCTTGATGTTGTCCGCTATCATTTCTGATACTGTGTTATTCCGTTCTCCAACATGTACAGAAACAGATAAAGAAATGGCTCATAAATTGGCAGAAATCGCTGGTGTAGATATCGAGTCCTATGGCCTTGATATGTTAAAAGCCGGTGCAGATATTTCTGATTTGACTAATGACGATATCGTTCGTACAGACATGAAAGAATTCTCCGAAGCAGGTAAAACAATTTCTATCGGTCAAATTTCTGTTATGGATACTACAGATGTATTGGCTAAACAAGCTGAACTTGTAGCTGCATTAGAGGCTCTTCGCAGCGCTAATAACTATGATGCATCTTACATCATGGTTACAAATATTCTTGATGAAAGCACTACATTGTTATTCAGTGGTGATGTGGAAGCAGTAGTAACAAAAGCATTTGAAAAAGAAGTTAAAGACAATGGCGTATTCTTGCCAAATACTATGTCTCGTAAAAAACAAATCGTACCACCAATTCTTGGTGCTATGAAATAGTATAGTAGTATACAAAGGAAAAAGAACGTTGCTTGCAACGTTCTTCTTCTCTATTTATATGATTATCAAATTATAGTATATGTAAGGGTGATAGGGGTGATCCGATGAATTCATTACTAACAGGTTTAAATAAAGAGCAACAACAAGCCGTTCAACATACGGAAGGCCCTTTATTGATTTTAGCTGGTGCTGGATCTGGTAAAACAAAGGTGTTAACCGTTCGTATTGCACATTTATTGGCTCAAGGTGTCAATCCTTATGAAATTTTAGCCATTACTTTTACCAATAAAGCGGCTAAGGAGATGAAAAGCCGTGTAGAAGGTCTTGTTGGGGATGTAGCTAATCGCATTTGGCTCAGCACATTTCATAGCTTCTGTGCGAAATTCTTGCGTTTTGAATTAGATAACTTCTTAGGTTATAACAGTAATTTTACAATCTACGATACATCTGACTCTCAAGCTGTTATTAAGGCTGCTTTAAAAGCATTAAATCTCGACGATAAATATTATCCTGTAGGTGCTATGATTGGTGCCATATCTGATGCAAAAAATAAATTGTTATTTGCTTCAGATTTTAGAAAGCAAGCGAGAGACTTTTACCAACAAAAAGTTGCTGATGTATATGAGTATTATGAACGAGAATTGCGTAAGAATAATGCTTTAGATTTTGATGATCTTTTATTGGTAGCCGTTAAATTATTGCAGTCCAATGAGGCTGTGTTAGATAAATATAGTAAGCGTTTTCGTTATGTTATGATTGACGAATATCAAGATACTAACCATGCTCAATATTTATTGGCTAAATTATTAGCCTCTTATTGGAAAAATATTGCCGTTGTAGGTGATGCTGATCAAAGTATCTACGCATGGCGTGGTGCAGATATTCAAAATATCTTGGACTTTGAAAAGGATTATCCAAACTGTACATCTATCAAGTTGGAACAAAACTACCGTTCTACAAAGATTATTCTTGATGCAGCCAATGCGGTAATTGAAAATAACGAAGGTCGTCCTAAGAAGAATTTATGGACAGATAAAACAGAAGGGGCTAAAATTCAGCATTTTACAGCTCAATCTGAACATGAAGAAGCTGCTTTCATTGGCGATACTATTGCTAAAAAGCACGATATCCATGGTGTACCTTATGGTGATATGGCTATTTTGTACCGTACTAATGCTCAATCTCGTGTGCTGGAAGAAGCACTGATTAAGAGAGCATTGCCCTATACAATGGTAGGAGGCACAAAGTTCTACGATCGTAAAGAAATTAAGGATGTTTTAGCATATTTACGCGTCTTATATAATCCGTTCGATGATTTAAGCTTATTGCGTATCATCAATGTACCTAAGCGTAGTATTGGTGCTACTACAGTGGCAAAACTACAAGACTATGCACGTGCAAATGGTACATCCTTATTTATGACATTAACACAGCTACATCTGGTAGATACGATTAAAGGTAAGACAAAGGAAAAGTTAGAGGAATTTGGTATCCTTATCTTTACTCTCGTAGCTGAAATGGAAGATAGAACTGTTCTTGATATCTTAGAATCTATTTTAGATAGAACAGGTTACTTGGCACAATTAGAAGAAAGTACAGATCCACAAGATCAAGCACGTGCTGAGAATATTGGTGAGCTTTTATCTGTAGCTAAGGACTTCCAAGATACAAATCCAACTGGTACAGTGGAGGACTTCTTGGAACAAGTAGCCCTTGTTAATGATGTTGACTCCTTCGAGCAAGAAGAGTCTAAAGTGACATTAATGACATTACACGCTGCTAAAGGTTTGGAGTTTCCAATTGTATTCTTAGGAGGATTGGAGGAAGGTTTATTCCCTCATAGCCGTACTTTGATGAACCCTGAGGAAATCGAAGAGGAACGCCGCCTTGCTTATGTAGGTATTACTCGTGCTGAAAAGGAATTATATATTTCTAATGCCACTACCCGTACCGTATTTGGACGCACTAGCAGCTATTTACCGTCTCGTTTCATCGATGAAATTCCAGAAGAATTAGTTGATGGTTTGCGTGCTAAGCGTAAAGTACCTGATGATATTAAGCGCCATGTGCCGCAACATATGAGTGTCACAAGCCGACCAGTTACGAAGCCAATCGTTCGTAATGAAGTAATTGCGGATTGGAAGATTGGTGATACAGCCATTCATAGTAAGTGGGGCAATGGTAAGGTTATCAATGTTGCCGGTGAAGGGGCTGGTATGAAGTTGACAATTGAATTCCCCACACAAGGTGTACGTGTAGTAATGGCAAAATTTGCACCTGTTAAAAAGGGATAGTTATTTTCTGTACAAAAGGATATAAGATGAATCCGAAAGATAGAATTAAAGAGTTACAACAAGAGCTGACTCATGCGCAGTATTTATACTACGTAAAAGATGCTCCTACAATGAGTGACTTTGAATATGATAAAAAATATCGTGAGCTCGTTGATTTAGAAACGGCTCATCCTGAATATATTGTGCCATCATCTCCCACACAACGGGTAGGCATGAAGGTAGAAGGTTCCTTTGAAAAGGTCGTTCACGGTCGCCCTATGTTGAGCTTATCTAATGTATTTAGTGCTGATGAAGTACGTGCATTTGCTAGCCGTGTAGAGAAGGAATTAGGTCATAAGCCTTCTGCTTATGTGGTAGAACTTAAAATCGATGGTTTAGCTGTTAATTTGCACTATGAGAACGGCATGTTTGTACGTGCCGTAACACGTGGTGATGGTCGCGTTGGTGAAGACGTAACTGCTAATGTGCGTACTATTAAGTCCATCCCTTTATACTTAGAAAATGCGCCAGAGTTTATCGAGGTTCGCGGTGAAGCGTATATGCCTCATAGCGAATTTAAACGCATTAATGAAGAACGTGATGAAGAGGGCTTACCAACCTTTGTAAATCCTCGTAATGCAGCAGCTGGTTCTTTGCGTCAACAAGATCCTGCTATTACGGCGAGTCGTAATTTAGCATTCTTTGCCTATGCAATCGGCTCTGAAGTGGGGGCCAATATTCATAGTCAAGAGGAATTGCTACAAAGTCTAGAAACGTTCAAGTTTTCTGTAAATCCTCATTATCGCGTATGTAAAACAATTGATGAGGTAATCGAAGCTATTAATTATTGGGGTGAAAAGCGTCATGAGTTGCCTTACGACACAGATGGCATGGTAATTAAGGTTAATAGTTTTGACGACCAAGAGGTACTTGGCAGTACTGCAAAGGATCCTAAATGGGCAACAGCATACAAATATCCACCAGAAGAAGTGGAAACCATTCTTAAGGATATCACTATCAATGTGGGGCGTACGGGGGTTCTTACACCAACTGGTGAATTGGAATCTGTATTCGTATCCGGTACAAATGTAAGTCGTGTTACATTACATAATCAAGACTTCATCAATGAAAAAGATATTCGTATTGGTGACCATGTCATCATTCACAAGGCAGCCGAGATTATTCCAGAGGTTATCCGCGTAGTCCCAGAAAAACGAACTGGTTCTGAAGTGCCTTTCACAATTCCTAATACATGTCCTGTATGCGAATCGCCTGCAGTTCGACGTGAAGGTGAAGCCGCTGTTCGTTGTACGAATAAACATTGTCCTGCCATTGAAAAGGAACAAATTATTCATTTTGCATCTCGCGATGCTATGAATATCGATGGTCTCGGTCCTAGTATTGTAGAAAACCTAATCAATAACAAATTAATCACCAATGTTGTTGATTTATATCATTTAACGGTCGAACAACTAGTTACCATGGACCGAATGGGTAAGAAGTCTGCTGAGAATTTGGTAAAAGCTATCGCAGATTCTAAATCTCGCGGATTAGATCGTGTACTATATGGTCTTGGTATTCGACTAATTGGATCTAAGGCAGCCGGAACAATTGCAAGTGTTGTAAAATCTATGGAACGATTCATGACAATTACTAAAGAAGAATTAGTGGCGGTAGAAGAAATCGGGCCTACAATGGCTGATAGTATCGTTGAATACCGTCAAGATTCTGCTCATGTTGCCATTATTGAAGGCTTAACACAAGCAGGTCTTAAAATGACCGTAGATGTTGTAGAAGCTGCAGGTAACCAAATGGATGGCGAAATCGTTGTTCTTACAGGTAAGCTTGAGGTTATGGGTCGTAGTGAAGCTGGTAAAATCCTTGAAGCTCATGGGGCAAAGGTTACAGGTTCTGTATCTAAGAAAACAACTCTTGTTATCGCTGGTGAAGATAGTGGTAGCAAGCTTACTAAAGCAAATGAATTGGGTATACGAGTAATGAACGAAGAAGAGTTTGTAGAACTCTTACGCGAACTCGGTGAAATCCAATAGATATACATTCTTACAATGTTTTGAAAATATATATTATTTGCTTTATAATAAGTAATTATGAAAGGATGTGTTCCGATGAAAATCAGCCAAGAGGAAATTAAAAAGATCGCCTTACTTTCACGATTGGAAGTTAAGGAAGAACATATGGCACATGTAGAAAAAGAGTTATCTGACATCTTGACTTATGTTGCTGAACTAGATGCATTAGAACTTGATGGTGTGGAGCCTATGGCTCATGCAGTACCATTGCACAATGTATTTAGAGAGGATGAAACAAAACCATCCTTAGATCATGATTTAGCTTTGTCCAATGCTCCAGAAGCAGAGGATGGGTACTTTAAAGTACCTCGCGTTGTACAAGAATAGGAGGTTTCGCTGTGGCAACAATTCATGAATTACACAAGAAACTAGTGAATAAAGAAATCAGCGCCGTTGAATTGACGAATGCTGTTATTGCACATAAAGCGAAAGTGGAACCGACTGTACATGCGTACTTATCCGATTCTCATGATCGTGCTTTGGCTACAGCTAAGCTTGTAGATGAAGCAATTGCTAAAGGTGAAGCTATTTCCCCATTGGCAGGTATTCCTGGTGCCATTAAAGATAATATTTGTATTAAAGATGAACCTGCAACATGTGCATCTAAAATGTTAGAAAACTTTGTGCCTCCATACAATGCGTCTGTTATTGAACGTTTACAAGACAATCATTATATTAGCCTTGGTAAACTTAACATGGACGAATTTGCTATGGGTGGATCTACAGAGAATTCTGCATTAGCTAAAACATCTAATCCTTGGAATGCTGATTGCGTACCAGGCGGTTCTTCTGGTGGTAGTGCAGCAGCTGTATCCAGCGGTTCTGCTATTTGGGCTCTTGGCTCTGATACAGGTGGGTCTATTCGTCAACCAGCATCCTTCTGTGGCGTTGTAGGTTTAAAACCAACATATGGTAATGTATCTCGTTACGGTTTAATTGCTTTCGCATCTTCTTTGGATCAAATTGGCCCTGTTACTCGAGATGTAACTGATGCTGCTTTAGTATTAAATGCTATTTCTGGCCACGATGCTAAAGATTCCACATCCATTCCAGGTACTCGTGTAGACTACACTACTGCTCTTGTAAATGATGTAAAAAATCTAAAAATTGGTGTACCAAAAGAATTCTTTGGTGAAGGTCTCAATAGAGAAGTTCGTAAAGCTATTGAAGAAGCTATCGAAACATACAAAAAATTAGGTGCTGAAATCGTTGAGGTTTCCTTGCCTAATTCTAAATATGCATTATCTGCGTACTATATCATTGCATTGGCAGAGGCAAGCTCTAACTTGGCTCGTTATGACGGTGTAAGCTATGGTATGCGCGTACCTGCAGATAATTTAGTAGAAATGTCTACTAAAACTCGTACAGAAGGTTTTGGTCCTGAAGTACAACGCCGTATCTTGTTAGGCACCTATGTATTGAGCGCTGGTTACTATGATGCTTATTATTTGAAAGCATTAAAAGTACGCCGCCTCATTAAAAACGAATTTGATGAAGCTTTCTCTAAAGTGGATTTAATCTTAACACCAACTGCACCTAATACGTCTTATAAATTTGGTGAAAAAGCAAATGATCCATTAGCAATGTACTTAGAAGATATCTGTACAGTACCAGCTAACCTTGCAGGTATCCCAGGTATCAGCATTCCAGCAGGTATGAGTAGTAGCAATTTACCAATCGGTATGCAATTGCTTGGTCCTGCTATGGGTGAAGAAACATTGTTACGTGCGGCTTTCACATTTGAACAAGCACGTCCAGACTGTCAATTAGTAGCACCAACTGGGGAGGTTTCTCTATGAGTAGTAAATACGAAACAGTCGTTGGTTTAGAGGTTCATACAGAGCTTAAGACTAAGTCTAAAATCTTCTGTGGTTGTACCACTGAATTCGGCGGCGATCAAAATACACATGTGTGCCCAGTATGCCTTGGCTTGCCTGGTGCTATGCCTGTGTTAAATAAACAAGTAGTAGAATTTGCTATCAAAGTTGGTTTAGCATTGAACTGTGAAATTCTAAACTTTAACAAATTTGACCGTAAAAACTATTACTATCCAGATTTGCCTAAAAACTATCAAACATCTCAATATGATTTGCCAATTTGCTTAAATGGTCATTTGGACATTGAAGTAAATGGTGAAACTAAACGCATTGGTATTACGCGTATTCACATGGAAGAAGATGCAGGTAAACTTGTTCACAGTGGTAACACTATTTCCGATTCTAAATCTTCTAATGTTGACTACAACCGTACAGGTGTTCCTCTTCTTGAAATCGTATCTGAACCAGATATTCGCTCCGGTGCAGAAGCAAGAGCCTATGTTGAAAAACTACGTTCTATTTTGCAATATTTAGAAGTATCTGATGGCCGTATGGAAGAAGGTTCCTTACGTGGTGACTGTAACGTATCCGTACGTTTGCGCGGTACTAAAGAGTTCGGTACGCGTACAGAAACTAAGAATGTAAACTCCTTAACAGCTATTCAAAAGGTTGTTGAATATGAAGCATTACGTCAAGCTAAGTTGATTGAAGCTGGCGGTAAAGTAGATCAAGAAACACGTACATGGGATGATGCTCAAGGCATTACTATTGGTATGCGTAAGAAAGATGAAGAAAACGATTACCGTTACTTCCCTGAACCAGATTTGGTACCAATTGTAATTACTGACGAAAAAATCGAAGAAGTACGTCGTGCGTTACCTGAATTACAAGATGCTAAGATTGATCGCTTTGTATCTGAATATGGTTTGTCTCGTGAAGATGCAACAATCCTTACTGTATCTCGTAAAACTGCAGATTTCTTAGATGCCACTGTAAAAGCAGGTGCAGATGCTAAGACTGTGGCTAACTGGATGCTTGGTGACTTGTCCAAGATGATTAATGAAAGTGGTTTAACATTCGCTGAATCTAAAGTAAGCCCAGAAAACTTGGCTGGTATGATTGCCCTAATCGACAAAGGTACAATTTCCGGTAAAATCGCGAAAAAAGTTATCGTATCCATGTGGGAATCCGGCAAGGATGCAGATACTATCGTAAAAGAAGAAGGCCTTGTTCAAATCACTGATACTGGTGCTATCGAAGAAATCGTTAAACAAGTTATTGCTAACAATCCACAACCAGTGGCAGACTTCAAAGGTGGCAATGGTAAGGCTATTGGCTTCTTAGTAGGCCAAGTTATGAAGGAATCTAAAGGCCGTGCTAACCCTGGTATGGTAAATGAATTGCTTCAAAAATACTTGAAAGACTAATTTGTCCGTTAGCCTATAGTCGCATAGGCAATACAAATAAAATCAATCCCCTATAGATATATGAACTTATATCTGTAGGGGATATTTATTTGCATTTTTTATGGTAAAGTATGGTATAATAGGTTGTATAAAATTAATTATTATTTTGGTCATATAAAGGACTTAATGATGAATGATCAACAGAATATAAATAACAATCAAAATACATATAGAAGTAGTGAGCGTAGCGATAGCTACAGTAGTAATACACGTGCTGCAGAACCTAATACACGCGTATTATCTGATGATGAACGCCGTGATTTTGACGGTGTAACCATTGAAGAGGTAGGCGATTCTGTTCATGTGGACTCTACACCTAGCAATATGAACGAAGATTATCAACGCGGTGAAGAGTATAATCAATATGGTCCACATGTGAAGGTATATAGCTTTAATAGTACAAGCTGGCTGAGCCGTATTATTTTAATTATAATCCTAGCAGTCGTGTTAGCAGCTGTAGTTTTCTTTGGTGGCATCATCCTATCGATTGTAGGCGTTGTCATTTTAGTGGGGGCCGTTGTTTCCTTTATCTTTGGGCTCTTTTAATGGTATAATATATATATTATGACTAGACGGTGGCTGAGCCATTCGATGATGTAAAGGGGACCTATGAACGTAGTTTTATCCACATTAAACTCAAAATTTATACATTCCTCCCTGGCTTTGCGTTATCTCAAAGCCTATGGGCAGGCTCACGGACAGGCATACGATATAGTAGAATATACTATTAATATGCCTGTTTTACATATTCTTAGCGATATTACAGAGCGCAATATAGATGTATTGGGCTTTGCTTGCTATATTTGGAATATCGAAATGACATTGCATGTGGTGGACCTGGTGAAAGCTGTTCGACCAGATATTAAGATCATTTTAGGTGGACCAGAGGTTTCTTTCACAGCCGATGAAATCCTAAATCGATGCCATGCCGTAGATTATGTTGTACAAGGGGAAGGGGAAGAAGCTTTCTACCAACTTATTAGTGCATTACAAAATGGTAAGGATGGTTTACAAGAAGAAATCCCTGGGGTACGAGGACGTCATATTTCAGGCGAACTTATGGGCTCTACAGAAGCTGTAGAGGTTAAAGATCTTAGTACTATACCATTCCCATATGTAGAAGAGGATATGGAGGATTTAGAACATAAAATCATCTACTATGAATCCTCTCGCGGATGTCCATTCTCTTGTCAGTACTGTTTATCTGGCAATAAGAATACAGTGCGGTTCTTCCCACAGGAGAGAACCTTCAAAGAACTACAATGGTTTATCAATCATAAGGTAAAACAAGTTAAATTTGTAGATAGAACATTTAACTGTGCACCACATCATCATCGCCCTATGATGGAATTCATGCGAGATGCTAATACAGAGACGAACTTCCATTTGGAAATGGAACCAGAGCTCATGACAGAGTGGGAAACAAATATTCTCTGTGAAACACCACCAGGCCGCATCCAAATCGAGGTGGGCGTACAAAGTACACATAAGAAAACCTTGGACGCTATTAACCGTTACAATGATTGGCCTTATATTCAAAAGGCTATCCGTCCTATTATTGAGGCCGGCCGTACACATGTACATATGGATTTAATTGTAGGCTTACCTTACGAAAATAAAGCACGATTTGGATTATCCTTCAACGATTTATTTAGCTTACAACCTCATGCGCTACAAATAGGGTTCTTGAAACTATTAAAAGGCTCTGGTGTACGCCGCATGGAGGAATACCAATATATTAGTGATCCATTAGCTCCTTATGAGGTTTTAAGTACACATGTATTGCCATATAAAGACGTTCGGTTCTTGAAACACTTTGAAGATGTATTTGAACGCTTCTATAATAGTGAGCGTTTTAGAACTGTCTTTGCCTATATTGGTAGCAAGCTTATTAAGGAACATACTGATACATCCATAATTGGTGAAGATATAGTAACAAATCATGTACCACCAATGAAAAAGTATGATCCATCTAAAGTGGAGCCTAAAAAAGACGCTTTTTCTTATTTCTGTGAAATGACACAAGCTTGGCTCGATGCAGGTAATCATAAGGTTAATTTAAAAGACATTGACCAAATCGAGTTCTTATATAATTTCTTCTTGTCTAA
This sequence comes from uncultured Veillonella sp., assembly GCF_900545205.1. Lineage (GTDB taxonomy): Bacteria > Bacillota > Negativicutes > Veillonellales > Veillonellaceae > Veillonella. The sequence continues at coordinate 16,299 of NZ_UQYC01000001.1, forward strand.
AGGCGACAAAGTAGCAGCTGAATTATTACAGTACGATACACTTGTTAGCTATCGTGGTAAGGTTCGAAGCGAAGCCGTTGGTTTGCCGAAGCAGACAAAGGAACTTTTACAAGAAGGGGAAGCATTCTGGCGCAACGAAGAGATTGCATCTCAGTATATTCCAAACTATACATTTAAAGAATGGCGCAAAATTCGCCAACAGTACGTAGAAATGCCTATGTCGAAAGACACAGCCCGTGTCTTAAACATAGACAATATTCCTGATACAACATTTACAGTTGTGATAGACGTTAATAAAGATGTTAAACCATTTATACGTCCTGACATAGAGGCTTGTTAGTAATACAAAAATAATTTATCTAATTTTGATAGTCGAAATATTACATAACAAGTGATGATTGGTTAGTTAAATAGGAGTGTTATGACCGATACAACGAGACCAAAACGATACCGCATGGTATCTAAATACTATAAAGAAACCTATGGGGAAAAGGTTTATAAATTGCCTGTTGCCTTACCGCTAACATGTCCAAATCGAGACGGTTCAGCCGGCGTAGGAGGCTGTACCTTCTGCGGTGAAATTGGTGCGGGCTATGAAAATCGTCCTGCTTGGATGACAGTGCGTATGCAATTAGAGGAAAACATTGCTCACATAGGTCCTAAATATAAGGCGAAAAAATTTATACCTTATTATCAAAACTTTAGTAATACCTATTTGGGACTTGATGATTTTAAAAGCTATATGGAACAAGGCTGTATCGATGAAGCTGTAGGCATTGCTATTGCGACGCGACCGGACTGTATTGCCGATGAATATTTAGACATATTAGCTGATATTAGAGATCGTTTTCAAAAGGATATTTATATTGAATTAGGATTGCAAACGGTCAATTATGATACCCTTGAGAAGATTAATCGTGGCCATGATTTAGCTCAGTTTATTGATGCTGTATTGCGCATTAAGAGATACGGATTTAATGTTACAACCCATATGATTGTCAATTTACCTTGGGATACAATGCAGGATACCATCGAAGGGGCCCGTATTTTGTCAGCCCTTGGCGTAGATCAAGTAAAATTGCATGCTTTATATATCGTTAAAAATACATTGATGGCTAAATGGTATCAAGAGGGGCAATTCACCTTAATTAGTGCCGAAGAATATGCTGATCGGGTTGTGAATTTTGTTCGTCATTTGCATCCTGACATTGTATTACAACGTCTTGTCGGGAGAGCACCTAAAGATAACACGTTATTTACGAACTGGTCCATGGGATGGTGGCGCGTCCAAGATTTAATTGATGATAAGTTAGACGAACTAGATGCTCATCAAGGTGATTTATGTGATTATTTAAACGGCAAAGCCGTTCGTAAGTTTATAGATTAGGAGGTTATATGAGCGAACAAGTTTTTACATTTCCTACATATGACCTAGCACAATCCATACTAGGTCAACATAATCGATATCTGCATATGATGCTTGAAGTCATCTCTGCAGATGTAGTAGCTCGCGGTGATACTGTTGTTATCAAGGGCGATGAAAAACAAGTAGAGGCATTGTATCGCACATTAGAAGAACTTGTGTTCTTATACCGTGAAGGCAGTACTATAACTGAGTCTCAAGTTCGTATTGCGGCAAAACTCGTAGCTAATGGCAAAGCTGATGCTGTACATACTATGTTTGAAGATACTTTATCCGTTAACATGCGCGGTAAAAATATTACGCCTAAAACGGAAGGCCAAAAATACTATGTAGATAGTATTCGTAAAAATACCATTACCTTTGGTATTGGCCCTGCTGGTACAGGTAAAACTTTCCTAGCCGTAGCGTTAGCTGCATTCTATTTGAAAAACCGCAATGTAGATAAAATTATTTTGACTCGCCCTGCTGTAGAGGCTGGTGAACGATTAGGCTTCTTACCTGGTGAATTACAAGACAAGGTAGATCCATATTTGAGACCTCTGTATGATGCATTACATGAAATGTTTGGCATTGAGCAAGTACAACGCTTTATGGAACGCGGTACTATCGAGGTAGCACCACTAGCGTATATGCGTGGTCGTACCTTAGAAAATGCGTTCGTTATTCTAGATGAAGCTCAAAATACGACGGCCGAACAGATGAAGATGTTCTTAACCCGTCTAGGTAATAACTCTAAAATGGTTGTGAACGGTGATAAGACACAAATTGACTTGCCACCACGTGTTGTGTCTGGTCTCGGCGAGGCTGAAAAGGTATTGCGTCATGTACCTGGTATTAATATGGTTTACTTTAGCGATCAAGACGTTGTCCGTCATGATTTAGTAGGTCGCATTGTAAAAGCTTACGATGCATATCACGAACGTAAGTTAGCTGGTGAGACTGCAGAATCTAATGCAGTATCCAAAGAGAATGTAGCGAAAGGATAAGCATGTATATACATATTAGCTATGATGAAGGAATTCAAGAGGATTCCAATATTGAGGCCGTTATACGTAAAGTTTGTGATGAAGTAAGTCGCGTATATGGCCTTGAAGAAGATGAAATGAGTATTTTACTCTGCGATAATGCAAAAATTCACGAGCTTAATAAGGAATATCGCGGCATTGACAGACCAACTGATGTATTGTCCTTTGCTCTAAATGAAGGGGATGATTACGAAGGCAGTGAAGAGGAACATCACTTACTCGGCGATATGATTATTTCCTTAGAGCGTACTCGTGAACAAGCTATTGAATATGGACACAGTTTTGAACGAGAATTAGCATATTTAACGACTCATAGCTGCTTACATATTTTAGGCTATGACCATATGAACGACGAAGATAAAAAAGAGATGCGTACTGAAGAGGAGTTTATCTTAGGTAACCTCGGTTATGTGCGGGAGGATGCACCATACAATGAATAAGAACGAACATTTTAAATCTGGCTTTGTTGCCGTTGTAGGACGCCCAAATGTTGGTAAATCTACATTAATTAATGCCCTTATTGGCGACAAAATCGCTATCGTATCCGATAAGGCTCAAACAACGCGTAACCGCATTATCTGTGTATATACAGATGAAGCGAAACAAATTGTTTTCATGGATACGCCAGGTGTACATAAGCCAAAACATAAATTAGGTGAATTCATGGTAGACGCTGCCATTGAGTCCTTAAAAGAAACAGAAGCTGTTTTATTTGTAGTAGCAGGTAATGAAAAGCGCGGTCCTGGGGACAACTTCATTATTGAACAATTGAAACGTGTAAAGGTTCCTGTATTCTTAGTAGTTAATAAGATTGATACCCTCAAAAAAGAAGAGCTCTTAGAAGCCATTGTTTCTTATCAAGATGCATATCCATTTGCAGGGGTCATTCCTATTTCTGCAAAGGATAAAGAGAACTTAACTGAAGTTCTCAAGGTATTAGAGGAAACATTACCTGAAGGTCCGCAATACTTCCCAGAAGATATGATTACGGATCAACCAGAACGTTTAATTATTTCCGATATCGTACGCGAAAAAATCTTATTGTCTACACGGGATGAAATTCCTCATGCTATCGCTGTAGATGTAGATGAAATGAAAACTCGTGATGATGGCACAACCTATATTCGCGCTACTATCTACTGTGAACGAGATTCCCAAAAGGGCATCATCATCGGTAAAAAAGGGGCCTTGTTAAAACAACTCGGTGCTGAAGCGCGTGCAGATATTCAAAAACTATTGGCTACAAAGGTGTACTTAGACCTTTGGGTTAAGGTTAAAAAGGATTGGCGTAATAAATCTGGCATGTTATCTGAACTTGGTTATAGAAAATAAATTTTGTTATAATAAAGACTAACTTGTTTTCTCAATTGTATGAAAGGAATTAAGATGGATAGTGTAGATGGCCTGTTACCCATAGGGTTTGGTCTTGTATGTATATTTTTAATTAACTTTTTTGTGGTTGCAAAGTTCTCCTTTGCTCGTCTTCGTAAAGAGCATGTAGAGGATATGGATATCCTCTTGGAAAAGGATCGAGAGTTTTTATTAAGGCTCTATCAAAACCCTGAGTATTTCTTGAATACGACTCAGTTTTTGATTTTATTCTTTATCTTAGCCCTTGCAGGAACAGGTACCTATGTATTTGATAATATCGTAGATCAACTTGTGGCGGTATTTAATCTACATAGCACATGGATGCACTTTGTACTAGATATACTTTTATTGCTATTTATTAGCTTAATTGTTCTTATCTTTGGTGAAATCGTACCTAAAGCATTAGGCTTATCCTTCCCAACAAAGTACGTAAATACATATTGCCGTATCGTAGTAGCAGCTGGTCGCTTGGTATATCCGTTCATTTGGATTGCAAGCAAAATCTCCACTGTTATTTTGGGCTTTTACAAAACAAAATATTTAACAGAGCTAGACCTAGTATACTCTGAAGAAGAAATCCGTATGATGATTTCTCGAAGTCATGAAGAAGGTCAACTAGACCAAGTGGAATCTGAGTTGATCGACAATGTATTTAACTTTGTAGACCGTAGAGCCAAAGAGGTTATGGTACCTCGTCAAGATGTGGACTGTATTTTCGTTGAAGACGGTTACGATGAAGCGATGAAATTTATTCGTTCTAAAGCACATACCCGTTATCCTCTATGTGTAGAGGATAAGGATCATATAATCGGTCTTGTTCATATTAAGGACCTCATGGAACGTCCTAATCAAGCGCGTAAGGATTTGCGTAATGTAAAACGAGATATTTTAACTGTGCCAGAGGTAATGAAATTATCTACATTGCTACAATACATGAGAACTCGTCGTATTTATCAAGCTGTTGTTGTAGATGAGTACGGTGGTATGGTTGGTCTCGTAGGGCTTGAAGATATTATTGAAGAGCTCGTTGGCGATATTCAAGACGAACATGAACCACACTTACCAGCTAAAATTGCTTATGCAGATGGATCCTTCGAGTTTGATGGTAAGGTCCTCGTAGATGAAGTGGAAGAAATGATGGATGTTGAAATCGACGATTCTGACTCTGATACAATCGGGGGCTATGTATTTGGTCTCTTAGAACGGACGCCAATCGTTGGTGATACTGTGGATGCATTGGGATATACCTTTGAAGTAACACAAATGCAAGGGTATCGCGTTTCTCGTATTAAAGTAACACCTTTACCTGTAGAGGAAGTAGCGGAAGAAGAACATGAAGAAGCTTAATGGTGGTTTTAACACACCTGCCATCGTCATCAGTCGAAAAAAATATAAGCTATACTCCGTATTTACTTTTATCACACCTAGCTTAGGGCTTATTCGTGCATCCATACCGCATAAGCGTATGATGACCATGCGTAACAGTTCCTATTTACGTCCCTTTAGTGCCATGTATATCACAGTGGTACCTGATGGTGAATATGTAAATGTGACGCAAATTGATGGTTCCTATGTGGTAGAATCGTTAGACCTAAATTTAGATAATATTGCTTACGCTGCAGTAGCGAGTGAGCTCATCCAAGAACTATTTGCTATGTATGATGTAGATCGCAAGGTGTTTGATACTGTTGTAAACTATTCTAAGCAAATTCGTCGCCGCAATGTACAGCTCGGAACGATAATGCTTGGGTGGCAATTGCTGTCCTTAGCGGGGGTTGTGCCAAGTGCTAATGCTTTTTCACATCAAGATGGTATTGAACCATTCTGGATGCAGGTTAAAGAAACAACAAATCTTAGCATTTCTCGTTCTGTGAAAGCTGGATTACCTCAAATTCTCGCTTATCAGTGGGGCGAAGACACGCCTATAGAACTTCCAAAAATAATTTGGAAGGAACTTGAAAAGCTACTATTTGCATACTGCGAGCAAGAAATCGGTAAACCATTACAAAGCGTTAAGTTTTTAAATTCCATAATTTAATAATAGTAAAAGGCAGTTTGAGAAATCAAACTGCCTTTTATTGGAATATATATTATGAGGTACTATATGGATAAAATATTTTCTTCGTTACCTGTAGAAAAAATAAATGAAGATAAAACTTTAGATTTACAAGAAATTCAACAAATATACGATTTCCTTTTAACTAATGACTATTATATATTTTCTGATTATGGGTTAGTAAATAAGTTATTTCAAACTATGGTCTTGAACAATCGTTGGGATCCTAAGATAGCACTTAGATACTTTGAATACTTATGTTTTCTAAGTTGGGAATATGAAGCTATCATTCTTAGAGATCTTTTATTAGATAATCATATTAGCCTAGCTGGGGAATTTTGTTTAGATACAGAATTAGTAAAAGATGGACTAAGTTATTTTAGAGATGATGCTATTTGGAGGGGTAAAGATTATTATAGTGACACTATTCCGGCATGTATGTCTAAATGGGCCATTTATTATGATGAACAAGATCAAAGGTTTCATAAAGTGAAACCGTCAATGATAGAAAATATTGTTATTGAGGTAATTGACGCTGAAAAAGGTATTTATATGATTGAAAAAAGATAATGCAAATAGACAAATGTACATCTGTAATTGACACTTTTGATAACAATTATTTATAATATAACAATGTTATATTATATGTTTTTATAGGAGGTCATTATGCAGCTTTTGGGAAATCTCAAAATACATTTTCTAGCGCTCGTACTAACCGTAGTCGCTGAATTTATAGGCATAAAAAAACTAGGTCCTGTTGTATTATTGCCATTATTGTACACATTGATTCTAGGTTTATTAATTTCTATTCCTAAATTTAAAATTCTTACTATTAAACAGATGGAAAAATCTGCAGATTATATCGGTATTGCCGTTATGATCTTGATGGTAAAAGTAGGTTTAGGTATTGGTCCAAATCTTGGTATTCTTACAAGTGCAGGCTGGGCATTGTTATTACAAGAGCTTGGTCATTTCTTTGGTACTATTGTATTCGGTTTACCTGTAGCTTTGTTAGTAGGTATGCGTCGCGAAGCAGTAGGTGCATGTTACTCTGTAGACCGTGAACCGAATGTAGCGATTATTATCGACAAATTCGGTTTTAGCTCTCCAGAGGGCCGTGGTGTTATGGGCATGTACATCTGTGGCGTTCTTATTGGCGCAATGTGGTCCTCCGTATTGGCAGGTATGCTGGCACAATCTGGTTGGTTCCATCCATTGGCATTGGCTATGGGTGCTGGTGTAGGTAGTGCTAGTATGATGGCTGCCGCTACAGCTCCAATCATTGCAGTATATCCAGATTATGAACAACAAATTATGGCTCTTGCTGGGGCAGCAAACTTATTAACTACTGTTCTAGGCGTATACTTTGGTCTATTTGTTTCTTTACCTGTTATGGAAAAAACATACAATTTCTTTACAGGTCGTACCCGTGAACAAGATTTAGCAGAGGAGGCAGCACATCATGAGTAAAAGCGAAAAATTAACACAATTTGTCATCGTTATCTGTATTGCTGCTATCATCACTGCAGTAGGTAATGTAATGGATGGCAAACATCTATTTAGCGATAGTTTAGTTGGCGTAGCTATCTTGGCAGTCCTTGCTACAATTGGCGCTTTGATTTCTAACTTGCCATATGCTAATAAATTGCCTATGGTATTCTGGGTATCTTTAGTTGGTGTTATTGCATCCTTACCAGGTATGCCTGGCCAAGAATGGATTATTGCTAAAACTAGTCAAGTTACATTCCTTGCTACAACAACACCTGTACTTGCTTATGCAGGTTTATCCTTAGGTAAAGACCTAGGTGCATTCCGCCGCTTATCTTGGCGTATTATTCCTGTTGCACTAGCTGTAACAGCAGGTACTTTCATCTGTGCAACAGCATTAGCACAAGTAGTACTTCATTTAGAAGGTTTAATTTAATACTAAATCATAATGTTAGATGTCTTAATTATGTTAAGATATACATATAGATTTATATTTTCATAAGATATCTATACATTAGGATTCAATGATCGACCGTATTTTATACGGTCGATTTTATAAAGGAGATATTATGAGCCGTATGACAAAGGAAGAAGTTAAAGAACGTGTTTGTAAAGCAATTGTTGATGCACAACCACGTTTACGAGAATTAGCAGAATCTATTATGGCTGAACCTGAATTAGGTTTTAAAGAGGTAAAAACATCTAAAAAGGTTCAAGCTATGTTTGATGAACTTGGCATTTTTTATACTACAGGCCATGCACTGACAGGTGTAAAAGGTAGAATGAAAGGCCGAGATAGTAAATATACGGTTGCCATGGTTGGGGAATTAGATGCCATTCTGTGTCCTCGCCATCCTCGTGCTGATGATTTAACAGGGGCTGCCCATTGCTGTGGTCATAATGTACAAATTACTAATATGTTTGCTGTAGCTATAGGCTTACAAGCGGTGATGGACGAATTAGCAGGCGATGTTGTACTATTTGCCGTTCCGGCAGAGGAAATGATTGAAATTGATTACCGCAATAAATTGCGTGAACAAGGAAAACTCAAGTATATGGGCGGTAAACAACAGCTCATCTATGAAGGTGCTTTCGACGATATCGATATGGCTATGCAAATGCATGTGGAGACTGCCAAAACTCCAGCTGGTGAAATGGGGCTAGGTAGCACCTCTAATGGTTTTGTATCTAAGCTGATTGAATATCACGGCAAGGTAGCTCATGCGGCTCAAGCACCTCATGAAGGCATCAATGCTCTTAATGCTGCTTTGATGGGTGTTATGGGGGTTAACTCCATTCGTGAAACTTTCAAAGAAAGCGATTATTTCAGATTCCATCCCATCATTAATCAAGGGGGTACATTGGTAAATTGTGTGCCTGATTATGTTCAAGTTGAAAGCTATGTGCGTGCCTCTAATATTGAAGCTATTGTAGATGGTAACCATCGTGTTAACAGGGCATTAAAAGCCGGTGGTGATGCAGTAGGGGCTACATGTATTATCAATGACCTACCAGGCTATTTACCGATGCGTAATGATGAACGTATGAATGCTCTATTACGAGAAAATTCAAACCCTATCTTTGGTGAAGCCAATGTATACCAAGGCCCACATATTACAGCTAGTACAGACATGGGGGACGTATCTCACTTGATGCCGGTTATCCATCCATGGGTTGGCTGTATCAGTGGTGTACTACACAGCGCAGAATACGAAATCTCTGTACCTGATGTAGCTTACATTAAAACAGCACAAGCCTTGGCTATGACAATCGTAGACTTATTATATGATGATGCAGCAGGCGCTAAAGATGTATTAGACAACTTTACACCAGTATTAAATAAAGAAACTTATATTGAACTCTTAGATCGTATTGCTAAGGGGGAATAAAATAAACCACCTATCGAAGATGAATTGATTATCTTTGGTAGGTGGTTTAAAATTTTATTAAACAGTTTTTGAAAAAGTCACTAATTGTTAACTAATAGAAAGTATAGCTTTATGTATAGCAATTTATTCCATTCAGATGCGACACTGTATATAGTTATTGGTTTACTACTATCTAACTATATGTTAATTAAAAATCAACGTAATAATCTCAAAAAATTTATCATTGTTTTTTTATTTAGTAATATATGGGGAGGAGTAAATCTTTATTCTATGTATGAGCATATTAATGGTATTGAAAAAATCAATACATTATGCACATTACTCCTTATTTTGGCTGGTGAATATATATTTTATTATCGTTATAAGAAAGGAACATTGGAAGGAGTATCTAAAATATATTTTGATATAAATAATTCTTTATCTATTATTATAATTGTTTCTTTTAGTATTATTGGAATAGTTTTTCTACTCTGGGAACTATTGAAGTGAATATTATGAAAAAATTATTTTTCTATGCATTTGCATTATTTTCATTGACTTCAATTATATATGGAATGGCGTATGATTATATGAACGGTGCTGAAATTCACTATGATTTTTTTGGTGCTGGATTTGTTAGTTGGTTAATATTCTTTGGTATATTGAAAGCAATTTTAAATATATAAATAATATTAATTCAAAATTTGAGGTTTGGTTAAATGATATAGCTAGTATTTAATTTGATCTTTTTGATTCTATTATTCTCTATTATGGGAAAAATAATATATGACTATATTAAAGGCCATAATATAGAATATAAATCTTATAGCCTTACTTTTGTATGCTGGCTTGTTATTTTTGCTTTATTAAAATTAGTTTTTGAGCTGTAAGCCTTGAAAAAAATATTTCAACAGGTGAAGAAGTAAAAATGAGGTGTAATAGAATCAATGAAATTAATATATTATTTTGCTACTATATCCTTGTTTTTAGCATTTGCCTATAGTGTAACTCAATATATCCGAAGATCCAATAAGGACATAAATGAAAAATATAGACTGATTAGTTTGGGTATATTTTTATTTGTGCTTTTTACAGATTTAAAGTTCTTAGATACCTTAAATAAAGAATTTAAGTACCTAATTGAGTTTTTATTGTTATCATTTAGTACATACATGTTTTCACTAATTTTTAAAAATAGTGATAATAAATGGACTTATTATTTATTTTCTCTATTTACTATATTGTTATTTTTAATGGCTATTTTATTCTCAATCTAACTTTATATTAATCAAACATGGGTTATTAGTGTATTTATATATTGTGTATATTAAAAATATAATAAGATTGATTGTATGATGAGGACATTAGTATGACTTTTATAATTAAAGAAATTGGATAATCATATATGAATGTAAAAATTGTTAAGTTATTAAATTTAATAAGGTTTAGAATAATTGGAACAATTTTTTTAGCAATTACTATAACAGGTAATGCTATTGAGGCGACTGCACCGAATGTAGACTATAGGTTTATTATCCCTATATTAGTTATGGGTGGCGTGTTATTAACACCATTAATTCGTGGACGTCGTATTGTTAAGCGTATATATAGAAGAGGGATAAATCAGTATAATTCGAGATTAATTGTATATATATTATTTATTTTAGGGTTTCACAATAAATTAGTTGGTATACCTATAGCGAAAAAGAGTATTTATGGTTGGTTATTTTTGGGATTTTGGGTTATAGGTTCTATTATTACTTTTGTATGGATGTATTCAAATAATGTTCCTATATGGATATTATGCATTTCTATGATTATAGCTATTTATAAAATACTAAAGTCATTATATAGTTAGGGTTTTGTCAATTTATTTGAATAGAACATTCTATATTTTAATATGATTTAACATGACTGTTATTTTATAAAAGAGTTATTTAAAGCTAGTTAGGAGATAAGTCTGCTAAATGATAAATAAGTTTGATTATACTTTTGGAGTAGTATTATTTATTTTGGTTTGGGATCTTCGTGCGTATTATAAAAATGTATTACAACGGAATTTAACTCGTAAGCAGCAAGAATGGGTAAATAAAATGCGATACCCACATTTATATAAATTTACAAATTTAGTAAGTATAGTGGCTGGAATTGTTTTTTTAATATTCTATATGTTCTTTAATTTTGGATATGCTTATTTTTATCCATTAGGTGCAGTCCTAGTAATTCATTTTTTTAAAGATTTCATTAGAAATATCCAGAAAAAGGAATCTAGTACATATAAAGATGGACGTAATGAAAATTATATATACATAGTTGGAATTATTTTTATCTTATGGATAATATTTCATTAATTTAATAATGCTATTAAATTAAACTTTTATTCTATGGTTGTAATATCTCCTTAGAAAGCAGACGAATGGAAAAACAAATAGTAAATATATTTTTACTTTTAGGTTTTAATTATTATATGATTAAATCTTGGGGTACACGGAAGGTTACAATTTTAACACTAATTGGCAACTATTTCTTAATCAGTATTTTAATAGAATCGTATTTTGGGTTACCTAAATTCATTGAGGACTTTAATGCACTATTTATGCTTGGAATAGGTATGGTAGGTACTTATATCTTATGGCGTAAAAATAAAGCTGGAACACTAACTGAGTATGAAAAAAGAGGATGGATTCTGACTCGTACTTTCTTAGCATTATTTGTCTTATCTGTATTAGTAGGTGTATTAGTTTTTTTGTTTATGAAGTATATTTATGGGATATATATCTAGAACTAGGTTTATTGCTTTTAATAGTTCTAGTCAGACAATTATATATTCTGAAAGATTGACATTCTTCCCCCTGTATTGCTACAATATTGTGTATAATATATGCGATGAAGCAGAGTAGTAAACCTCTCTAGCGAGTGAGGATGGTGCAAGCTCACATTTGGTTGAAGGCGCTGTAGAGCATTGGCAGGAACGCAGGCATCTGTTAGTAAAGGCCAACATAGAAAAAAGAGGGCGCAAGCCAAATAGGGTGGAACCGCGGGTATACTCGTCCCTGTAACGTTTTTCGTTACAGGGACTTTTTTGTTTGTAACGAAATGGTTGATTTTATGTCGGTTGTGTAAAGTGGAGGCAGCAATGACATTTCAAGAGATTATTTTAAATCTACAAAAATTCTGGAGCGATCAAGGTTGTATCGTTCAAAATCCATATGACATCGAAAAGGGTGCAGGTACAATGAATCCTGCAACATTCTTGCATGCTATTGGTCCTGAACCATGGGCGGTATGTTATGTAGAGCCTTCTCGTCGTCCAGCAGACGGTCGTTATGGTGATAACCCTAATCGTTTGTTCCAACATCATCAGTTCCAAGTTATCGTGAAACCATCTCCAGATAATATCCAAGAATTATATTTACAATCCTTGGCAACTCTTGGTATTCACGCTGAAGATCACGACATTCGTTTCGTAGAGGATAACTGGGAATCTCCAACATTGGGCGCTTGGGGCCTTGGTTGGGAAGTATGGCTTGACGGTATGGAAGTAACGCAGTTTACATATTTCCAACAAGTTGGTTCCATCGACTGTAAACCAGTGTCTGTAGAGATTACATACGGTTTAGAACGTTTGGCTATGTACATTCAAGGCGTAGAAAACGTATATGATCTTAAATGGAATGAAAACGTTACATACGGTGACGTTTGGCATGCTAACGAAGTTGAACAATCTGTATATAACTTTGAATTAGCAGATACAGATATGCTCTTCAAATTATTTGATATGTATGAAGCAGAGGCAAAACGCGTTTGCGAAGCAGGTTATGTATTACCAGCTTACGACTATGTATTGAAATGTTCCCACACATTCAACTTGCTTGATTCCCGTGGTGCTATTTCTATCAGTGAACGTACTGCTTTCATCGGTCGCGTACGTGCATTAGCTCGTATTTGTGCACAACAATACCTTGCTAAACGCGAAGAATTAGGTTTCCCACTTTTGAAAGGAGATAAATAAGATGGCAAAGGATTTATTATTTGAAATCGGTGCAGAAGAAATTCCTGCCGGCTTTATGCCAAATATCTTAGGTCAATTGAAAACATTGGCTGAAACAAAATTAAATGATGCCCATCTTCCTTTTGAAAGCATCGCAACCTACGGTACACCACGTCGTTTGGCTCTTATCGTGAAAGGTCTTGCTGATGCATCTGCTGAGATCAGCGAACGTCATAAAGGTCCTTCTGCATCCATCGCCTATGATGCTGACGGCAATGCTACAAAAGCAGCTATCGGCTTTGCTCGTGGTAAAGGTCTTGATGTAGCCGATCTCGTTGTAGAAGACGGTTATATCTATGCTGAAACTAAAACTGCCGGCGTACCTGCAAAAGATATCATTACCGACATGTTGCCACAATTGATTACAGGTCTTAACTTCCCTAAATCCATGCATTGGGGCAATTTAGATGCTAAGTTTGTACGTCCAGTACGTTGGCTTGTAGCATTACTTGATGAAGAAGTAATTCCTGTAGAATTTGCTACTGTAAAATCTGGTAATGTAACACGTGGTCATCGCTTCTTAGGGGCTGATGAAATCACTATCAAAAATGCAGCATCTTATGTAGATACATTAAAAGAAAACTTTGTTATGGTTGATCAAGACGCACGTCGTGAATTAATCTCCAAACAATTACATGATATTGCAGCTTCTAAAAACGCATCCATCGTTTGGGATGATGATTTGTTAGAAGAAATTAACTATCTTGTTGAATGGCCTACAGCATTGTGTGGTGGTTTTGAAGAGTCCTACTTGGCACTTCCTGATGCAGCCATCATTACACCAATGAAAGACCATCAACGTTACTTCCCATTGATTGACCAAGACGGCAAATTGTTGCCAATGTTCTTAACAGTGCGCAATGGTTCTGACCATTCCATCGAAGTAGTTCAAGCTGGTAATGAACGCGTATTGCGCGCTCGTCTTGATGATGCTAAATTCTTCTTTAACGAAGATCGCAAGAAACCTCTTATCGACCGTCAAGATGGTTTGACTAAAATCGTATTCCAAGAAGGTCTTGGTAACTTAGCAGATAAAACTGAACGTTTACTTAAATTGGGCCGTGTATTTGGCGAAGAATGTGGCTTGCACGAAGATGCAGCTGTTGTATTGGAACGTGCTACAGAGCTTGCTAAAACTGACCTTACTACAGGTATGGTTACAGAGTTCACAGAATTACAAGGTGTAATGGGTAAAGAGTACGCTTTACTTGATGGTGAATCTCCTGAGGTAGCAGAAGCTATTTTCGAACAATATTTACCACGTTTTGCAGGTGATGTATTGCCTCAAACTGAAGCAGGTAAAGTATTGTCCATCATCGATAAAGTAGATAATATCGTAGCTACTTTCAGCCGTGGATTAATTCCTACAGGCTCTCAAGATCCATATGCATTGCGCCGTCAAACAATTGGTATCTTGAACATCTTGCTTGGTAGCGAATGGAATATTAGCTTGCGCCCAATCTTCAAAGCATCTATGGAATTACTTAATGTACCAGCTGAAAAACAAGAGGAATTGCTTGGCCAAGTAGAAGAGTTCTTCACACTTCGTTTGAAAAATATCTTCCTTGATCGCGAAGTTCCTCATCATGTAATCGACTTGTTGTTGTCCAACAATGAATTGTCCGTTGCTGATGCAGAAGGTCTTGTAAACGCATTGTTAGCAAATCGCATCGATGAAAATGTTGAGCTTGTTCAAGCTTATACTCGTATGTACAATCTTGTAAAAGATGTAGAATATACAGGCGTTAATAGCGACTTGTTGAAAGAAGATGCTGAAAAAGCATTATTCGAAGCTGCTTCTAAAGCATCTGAAGCAAGTCTTGCTGCATGGGAAGCTAATGATTATGCTGCAGTTGTAGCAGTTCCAGCTACTTTGGTTCCAGCCATCAACAAATTCTTTGAAGATGTAATGGTTATGGATAAAGATGAAGCTATTAAAGCTAACCGTTTACAACTTGTTCGCTTAGCGTACAACGTAATGGCTATTATCGGCGATATTAGTGCATTAAAATAATATATTTTGTATTAGATACATTAAACTTTTACAGAAATATATGAAAGAAGAGGTACCATTTGGTACCTCTTTTTGCTTTTACGAAGAATATACATATTTTATGCAGGAATTTTTGAGATCATGGCGAATATCTTATAATATACAAAGTTGTATGAGGAGATAAATGTCATGAATCATGATGAATTATATAAAGCCTTATGTAAGGTGCCAAACGGCAAAGAAAAGTCTCGTGATAAAATAATTATAGAATTATATATGCGATCTCAAGGAGCATCTCAAAAACAATTAGTAGATGCTCTTAATATGCGTCCCGCTACAGTATCGGAGCAGACGGATATACTCATTGAATTAGGGTATGTCACAAAGCATATTGATTATATGGATAAACGAATTTCTGTAGTAGGACTTACTGAAGAGGGGAAACGACTAGGTAAATCATTACTACATTCGTATGATCAATTTCTTAATGTACTATTTTCTGATTTTTCTGATGATGAAAAAGATGATTTATACCGCTTGTTAGGTAAGTTAAAGCGCCCAATCTTAAGTAAATAATTAGTTTCTCAAAATTATATAGAAAATACTTGCGAACAGTACGTGATTTATGATACTATATTGCTGTTAATTTGAGACAGTCCGCTGCCTATAAGGTGTAGGTATTGAATGTCTGCAAACAGGAGGAAACAATGAACATTATTAACGTACTTGAACAAGAACAACTTCGTACAGACATCCCTACTTTCCGCGCTGGTGACACAGTTCGCGTACACGTAAAAGTAGTGGAAGGTTCTCGTGAACGTATCCAAGTATTCGAAGGTTTGGTAATTAAACGTCAAAACGGTGGCGTACGTGAAACTTTCACAGTTCGTCGTATTGCATCCGGTGTAGGTGTAGAACGTACATTCCCACTTCACAGCCCACGCTTAGCTAAAATCGAAGTTATGCGCCGTGGTGTTGTTCGTCGTGCTAAATTGTACTACTTACGTAACCTTACTGGTAAAGCTGCTCGTATTCGCGAAAAACGCTAATGTTCATAAAAGGCTGCCGTCGGCAGCCTTTTATTTTTGCTAAAATTTAGATGTAGAAAGGAAATACTATGGCAGATTCACCTATCGTACATTGGTTCCCTGGACATATGGCGAAAGCCACACGTATGATTACGGAGTATATCAAAAAGGTAGACGTAGTTATCGAGTTACTCGATGCGCGTATTCCTCGTTCTAGTGCCAATCCTGTAATCACTGAACTGGTTGGTCAGAAACCGCATATCGTATTGTTAAATAAAGTTGATTTAGCAGATCCTAAAGCCACAAAGGAATGGACTGAATTCTTTACTAAACAAGGTATCACTGTATTGGCTATCGATTCTAAGTCTGGCAAGGGTAATAAGAAATTAATATCTACTGTAGAACGTTTGAGCAAGCCTATCATTGATCGTTGGGTAGCTAAAGGCATTCGTAGTCGTTCTGTACGTACTATTATTTTAGGTATTCCTAATGTGGGTAAATCTACGTTGATTAACTCCTTAGCTGGTTCTGCAGCAACGCGTACAGCTAATAAGGCTGGTCATACCCGTGGTCAACAATGGGTTAAAATCGGTAAAAATCTTGAATTGCTTGATACACCAGGTGTATTATGGCCTAAACTAGAAGACCAACGCGCAGCGGCTCGTCTTGCTATGACTGGTGCCGTTTCTGATGATGTGTATGATTTAGAGCATGTCATTAAACAATTAATTAATCACTTATTGATGAATACACCAAAGATTTTGGTGGAACGATATAAATTAAAAGAAGAAGAGATGACGGATGTAGATACGATTCTTGAAAGTATCGGCCGTCGTCGTGGTTGTCTCGTAAGTGGTGGCATAGTAGATTTTGATAAAGCACGCCGCATCATCTTGCAAGATTATCGTAATACTAAACTTGGTACAATTACACTCGACAAAGTAGATGAAGAACCATATTATCCTGAAGATGGTGAGGAAACACAAAATGGATAAGGATGTTTTTTCTAAATTAAAGGTTGCAGAAATAAAGGCTCTCTTTGAAACTGAACAAGCCTTAGAAATTTTGCCATTGGCTCAAGAGGACGATCGTAGCTCTGTACAAAAATTGGCCGCTTCTTATATTAAACGTCAAGAAAAAGAGTTAAAAGAACAGCAACGTCTCATGGGTATGTATGACTATGAAGGCATGTTCTATGATCAAGGGATATATCATGTGGCTGGTGTTGATGAGGTAGGCCGTGGTCCTATTGCAGGGCCTGTGACGGTAGCTGCCGTTATTTTGCCGCCTATGACATTAATTCCAGGCCTTAATGACTCTAAAAAGCTAACAGAAGAAAAGCGTGAGGCCCTCTATAATATCATTATGGACGAAGCTGTAGCCGTAAGCTGCATTTCCTACGGCCCAGAAAAGATTGATGAGCTAAATATCTATGAAGCAACGCGACAAGCGATGTATGAGGCGATTCGTACGCTCAGCGTTCCAGCAGAAGCAGTAGTGGCTGATGCTATGAAATTGCCTGATTTGACGATTCCCGTTGAATCTATTATTAAGGGCGATAGTAAAAGCGCCAATATTGCTGCCGCATCAATCATTGCAAAGGTTACGCGAGATCGATATATGAAGAGCCTCGATGAAGAATACCCTGGTTATGGATTCGGCATTCATAAAGGCTATTATACGGAGTTACACAAAGAAGCTGTTGAACAACAAGGTGTAACACCACTTCATCGTAAGAGCTTTGAACCCATTAAATCTATCGTACGTTGGGTTAAACCTGAGTAATTATATTAACGTAAATTTATCATACAAATTGTATATAGTTTATAACCGTAAAGAGGTTCCTATTGGTCACCGATGTGACTATTAGGAACCTCTTTTGTATTTACTTTTATAGTCTCCATATTCTACGCTACAAGTAAGTGTTACCTGTTGAAAGTTTAGATGTAGATTGAGTAATAAATATTCTATAAGTTATTGTGGTTACTACACTTAAATAGGAGGTATATATGAAAACGATTAGTACAGGTAAAGCATTTAATGAACTAGATTCAAAGGAGCTTGGAAAATGGGGCGAACGGGTGGCCATTAAATATATTGAAAAAATAGGCCTTACAGTTGTAGATACGAATTATAGAACCCGGTTAGGAGAAATTGATATCATTGCCAAACGCGATTTAATCTATCATTTTATTGAGATTAAAGCCCGCCGTGGTATGCAGCATGGATTAGCTCGAGAGGCGGTGACAAAGAAGAAACAAAAGCATATAAAACGAGCTGCTATGTTGTTTCTATATGATCTTCATCAGAAAAGACGGCGCTGGAAAGAGTTATCCTTTGATGTAATTGAAGTGTACTTACATGAAGACTTTCAAAGTTCTATTCATTATTTGCCGCAGTGCTTTTAGAGAGGTTGCCTATGTATGCAAAACTATATGGAGCCACTTTACATGGCATAGATGGATGCATTATTACAGTTGAAGTTGATATATCTCAAGGCTTGCCGGTCTTTGACATTGTAGGTTTACCTAATCAATCGGTTAAGGAAGCTCGCGAACGCGTGAGGGCCGCCATCAAAAATAGTGGCTATGAATTCCCTATGAGACGTATTGTAGTGAATCTAGCACCTGCTACGATTCGTAAAAGTAGTGCAGGACTCGATTTAGCTATTGCATTGGGTGTTCTCATTGCATCGGGACAGATAAAGGGGCGCAAAGCTAGTATTTCAGCTTTATTAAAAAACAGTTTATTTATGGGGGAGCTAGCTTTAGATGGATCACTATTACCAACCTTTGGAACCTTGGCTATGTCCCTTGCAGGCTTGGTTTCTAATTATTCAACTATATTTACAAGTGTTGAAAATGGTCATAATTTAAAAGCCATACCAAAGCTTTCCATTTATGGGGAATCTTCATTACTACATATTATTTCTATTTTAGAGAAACTAGTTAAATCAAAGACCGTTAAAGGAAATAAAGGGACTATCAACAAATCTACAAGTTCGGCAAATCAAATCCATAATCAATCAACGGAATTGTTAGAGTCATATGATCCTGTAGATTATATTGATAAAAATAATTGTGCAGATACAGAATCTAATCAAACATATACAGTTGATTTTAGTGATGTACAGGGGCAAGAGCTTGGTAAAAGGGCTATGCTCATCAGTGCTGCAGGTCATCATCATTGTATTATGATAGGTCCACCAGGTGGTGGTAAAACGATGATGGCTGAGAGATTGCCGACCATATTACCACCTATGACATGGAATGAAATCATTGAAGTGAGTCGTATACAAGATGTAATAGGATTATTAGGAGATACAGGATTGGTTACAACTCGTCCTTTTAGATATCCTCATCATACTGCAACTTTAGCGAGTATGGTAGGCGGCGGTATTCAAGGTCGACCTGGTGAGGTAACCCTTGCTCACGGAGGTGTGCTGTTTATGGATGAGGCACCTGAATTTCAACGTCAAGTTATCGATGCGCTTAGGCAACCTTTAGAATCACGTACAATTACCATCAATCGCTCTCAAGGTAATTACATATATCCTGCCGATTTTATTTGTATCTTAGCGGCTAATCCATGTCCTTGTGGCTATTATCATGATCCGTATAAAGAGTGCGTATGTACGGAAACAATGGTTAAAAATTATCAGCAACGATTATCTGGGCCTATTATGGATCGCATCGATTTGCACATACCTGTTGAAAGGCCCACATTAGAGCAATTATTAGATACTTCGTCGTCAACGATGACTAGTGAAAGTATGAGAGAACAAGTTGTTATGGCGACCTCGATGCAACAGAAACGGTATGAAGGCCTAGATTTTAGCTCTAATGGTGCCGTACCGCATAAGGCCATAAGTGAGCTTTGCCATATTACCGATAAGGCTTGGAGTGTACTCGGTAATATATTTGACCATTTCCATTTAAGTGGACGTGCTTTTGATCGCATAGTAAAGGTCAGTCGTACCATAGCAGACCTTGAGGGAAACCCAAAAGTGGAACCACATCATATTTCCGAAGCAATGTTATTTAGAACTGGTAAATAGGTAATGATATGACAAGATATGACGACAATATTTATATTGCAGGCCTACAGAGTCTATATAATGTAGGAGCTACGTATGTAAGACGATTTATAGAAGACTTTGGTTCTCCTTACGAAGCGTGGAAAGCTGTTAAAAATGTAGAGAATTTAAAAGGGTATACATATATTTCTGTAGCTGATAAACGCGCTATTGCAGCATCGGCTAAGGATGAAAAACTAGATTATATAATTCAAAAATTAGATGAATATCAGATGGATGTTACTACCTTTCTAGATAAAGATTTTCCATCTATGTTAAACCAAATCTATAATCCACCAGCCATATTATTTATGCGAGGCAACCGAGCTTTATTAGATAAAAGATTGAACCGTATTGCTATTGTAGGGGCTCGACGATGTTCCTTATATGGGCGGAATGTGGCGAGAGTGTTAGGGAAAGAATTGGGTAAATACAGTACTATAATTGTGAGTGGCGGAGCTCGCGGTATCGATTCACATGGTCATGAAGGACTACTAGCAAGTCAGGGGTACGGCATTGTTGTTATGGGATGTGGTTTAGACATTGTATATCCTAGAGAAAATTCAAAATTATTTGACCGGATACTGGCAAGTAATGGCTTACTCCTATCCGAATATCCTCCAGGCACACCGCCATCAGCTAAACATTTTCCTGCGCGAAATCGTATTATTAGTGGACTTAGTCGAGGTGTAATCGTAGTGGAGGCTAAGGCTAGTAGTGGTTCTTTAATTACTGCAGATATGGCGGTCAGTGAAGGGCGCGATGTATTTGTAGTACCATGTAACCTATTAGACCATATAGCGGATGGTAATAAGTTTCTTATGCGCAATGGGGCTTATGTACTGACTGGATATAAGGATATAGTGGAACAATATCATTTAACTTTACGAGATTTTTTTGCTACAGAAGAGAAACTTTCACCGGCAAAAAAGAAACTTTCAACGTCAAAGAAAGAGGAACATAGTCATGTAAATGAGGGGGATTTATGGAGTAATACATGTAAGGGTGTTGATAGTCATGGGCCGTCTATGTTAAGCTTTAGTTTGGATAAGAGTTTAATCTTGAGTGAAATACCTCATGATCGATGTATTACTGTTAGTGATATTTTGAAAGTAACTCACATTCCATTGCAACAATTGCAGCCCTTATTACTAGAGTTAGAGCTAGAAGGGGCTATAGAGCATCAACCGCCGAGAGGCTATATTAATATGACTAGGAGTGATATACTTGTCCATTAAACGATCTATCGTTATTGGCGAGCCAAAAGCAGCTAGTACTAGTAAAGAAACAAAAAAGAAAAGTACTACAAAAGAGAGTACTACGATAAAACGTAAGGTTGCCAAAGAGGCTCTTACTCCTATGGGGATTGTACGGGACAAGTCTGTATTACAAACCTCTGTGCCACCTGAACAACGTGAACCTCGCGTATATAATCCAGATGGCAAAGTATTGGTTATCGTAGAATCTCCTGCTAAATCTAAAACAATTGAAAAATTCTTAGGTCCAAACTATGTGGTAAAAGCAAGTATGGGCCATTTACGAGATTTGCCTAAATCTCAAATGGGTATCGATATTGAGCATGGCTTTACACCGCGCTATAGCAATCTAGTAACTCGTAAAAAGGTTATTGATGAACTCGTTTCCTATGCCGATGAAAGTAGTGCCGTATTGCTCGCAACTGACCCTGACCGCGAAGGGGAAGCTATTTCATGGCATTTGGCGTACATTCTTAATGTAGATCCTACGTCTACATGCCGTATTACCTTTAACGAGATTACTAAAAATGCCGTTGCAGAGGCCTTAGAATCTCCACGGACTATCGATATGAACATGGTAGATGCTCAACAAGCACGCCGTGTGTTAGACCGTATCGTAGGTTATAAATTGAGTCCACTATTATGGAAAAAGGTTTGTAAGGGCCTTAGTGCAGGTCGTGTACAGTCCGTTGCTGTTCGTCTCATCTGTGAACGCGAACGAGAAATACAAGCCTTTGTGCCACAAGAGTTCTGGACTATTGAAGGTAATTTTGAAACGCCTAAAAAAGAGGCTTTCACAGCAGAATTAACTCATATTAAAGGCGAGAAAATCGATATTACTACTGAAAAAGATGCACAAGCCGTTGTCGATGCCATAGGCGGTGCCGATGCAGTAGTAACGAATGTAGAAAAACGTAAGCGCTCTCGTAAAGCGGCACCACCATTTACAACCTCTACGTTGCAACAGGATGGTGTTCGTAAGTTGAACTTTGGTGCAAAGCGTACCATGATGATTGCTCAACATTTGTATGAAGGTTTAGAAATCGGTTCCTATGGTCATGTAGGTTTGATTACTTATATGCGTACAGACTCTACGCGTATTTCTAAAGAAATGCAAGCTATGGCTAAGGACTATATTATTCGTAACTATGGTGAAGATTATTATCCATCTAAACCTAACATGTATGGTGCAAAAGGTTCCGCTCAAGACGCCCATGAAGCGATTCGTCCTACATCATTAGAGTTAACACCAAAAATGGTAGAACCATTCTTGAGTCGTGATGAGCTAAAATTATATACGTTGATTTGGAATCGTTTTATGGCGAGCCAAATGGCACCACAACAAAATGAATCCACTACCATTGAATTGACTGTTCATGACGACTACACATTTAAAGCGACAGGTTCTCGTGTAATCTTCCCAGGTTTTAGTGCTGTTTATGAAGATGCTAAAAAAGAGGATGTTCCTCAATTGCCAGCGCTTAAAAAGAATGATGCTGCTCATACGGTAGAGGTATTGCCTGAACAACATTTCACGCAACCACCTCCACGTTATTCTGAGGCGAGCCTCATCAAAACATTGGAAGAGCTCGGTATTGGTCGTCCAAGTACATATGCTCCAATTCTTGATACAATCGTAAGCCGTAACTATGTAGAAAATACGAATAAACAATTCGTTCCTACAGAGTTAGGCTTTGTAGTGGTAGATTTCTTGATTGCGTACTTTGAAAAAGTCATCAATACAGGTTTTACTCGTGATCTAGAAGAAGAACTCGATGCTATTGCATCTGGTAAGGATACATATCTAAAGGTATTGTCTGATTTCTATGAAGTATTCGCTAAAGAGCTAGAAGATGCGAGCGATGTAGATCGTATTGAAATTGTATCTATGGAAAGTGATGAAACGTGCGAACTCTGTCATAGTCCAATGGTATATAAATTTGGTCGCTATGGTAAGTTCCTTGCATGTTCTAACTTCCCAGAATGTAAAAATACAAAACCTATTACGGTAGGGACAGGTGTAACTTGCCCTAAATGTAAAGAAGGAGAAATCGTAGAACGAAAGTCTCGTCGAGGACGTTTGTTCTATGGTTGTAACCGTTATCCACAATGTGATTTCACATTATGGGATAAACCAACCCATGAATTCTGTGATACATGTGGTTCTATTATGGTTGAAAAGACATATAAAAATGGAACGACTAAGAAATTCTGTTCCAATGAAGCATGTCCAACTCGACCTCCAAAGAAAACTAGAAAGAAAAAGAGCGAAGCTAGTGAAGAAACTGTAAAGGATTCTAAAGAGTCTAAAGAGTCTAAAAAATCTAAAGCATCTAAAGGGTCTAAAAAGTCTAGCAAAGCTAAAAAAGAGGAAACAACAGTTGAATAATAAAAATGTTATTGTTATTGGCGCAGGTCTAGCTGGCTCTGAGGCGGCTTGGCAACTCGCTAACCGTGGCATTCATGTTGACTTATATGAAATGCGCCCTGTTAAGAGTTCCCCTGCACATCAAACAGATCAATTTGCAGAACTCGTATGTAGTAACTCTTTACGAGCTGGCAATATTGAAAATGCAGTAGGTCTTTTAAAAGAAGAGATGCGTCGTTTAGGCTCTATTATTATGGAATGTGCTGATGCGACTGCTGTACCTGCTGGAGGTGCATTAGCTGTTGATCGTCATCTATTTAGTGAAATGGTGACTGAAAAGGTAAAAGGCCATCCTAATATTACAGTTCATCACGAAGAGGTAACCGAGATTCCTGCTGAAGGTACTGTTATTTTTGCTTCTGGTCCCCTTACATCTGAAGCATTAGGGGATAAGATTAAAGAATTAACTGGTGAAACAGGCTTTTACTTCTACGATGCAGCAGCACCTATTGTGACAGCAGAATCTTTGAATTACGATAAAGTATTTGCCGCTTCCCGTTACGATAAGGGCGACGCAGATTATCTTAACTGTCCTATGACAGAGGAAGAGTACAAAGCATTTTGGCATGAGCTTACAACGGCTGAAGCAGTACAACCAAAGGATTTTGAAAAAGAAATCTATTTCGAAGGTTGTATGCCTGTAGAAATTATGGCTAGCCGTGGTGAAGATACATTGCGCTATGGACCATTAAAACCTGTAGGTTTGGTGGATAAGCGTACCAATGAGGAGTCTTATGCAGTTGTTCAATTGCGTAAGGAAAATAAAGAAGGCACTATGTTTAATTTGGTAGGCTTCCAAACTCACTTAAAGTGGGGCGAACAAAAACGTGTATTTGGTATGATCCCAGGCCTTGAAAACGCAGAATTCGTTCGTTATGGCGTTATGCATCGTAATACGTATATCAATTCCCCTGAGTTGTTGAACCATGCATTCCAACTAAAAAAAGAACCGCGTTTATTCTTTGCGGGCCAAATGACCGGCGTAGAAGGGTATTTAGAATCTGCTGCTAGTGGTCTTATGGTTGGTTTACAAGTGGACCGTTATTTAGGAGAACGTTCATTTATAGACTTCCCTAAAACTACAGCTATTGGATCCCTTAGTCACTATATTTCTAACTATGAAGGGTCTAACTTCCAACCTATGAATGTCAACTTTGGTATCATGGATCCATGGCCGCAAAAAATCCGTAAGAAAAAAGAGAAAAATGCACTCATTGCTAATCGTGCATTAGAAGAGCTAGATGCTTTAAAGGCTAAAGAAAAACTATAAATTTTGGACATATAAAATAAATTGCTCCATACTATATGAGTTTTTAAGACTTATAAAGAAAAATCCTTCATTCAATGGGACACCCATGAATGAAGGATTTTTTATTCTCAATATATGTTGCTTATTATATGAAGTTATTTACGTTTTTTTGTTTTAGGCGCTGTTTCTGTAGTTTCAAGTACAGGTTGGTTTTTCTTTTCTAAGTAGCCTAAATAAATGAATAAGCAAATACCTACAATGATGACAATAAGACTAGTCATTTGAGCAGATTTTAAGCCTAGTGTTAAGTCTACATAGTCGCCGCGCAAGAATTCAAGGAAGAATCTAGCTGTAGAGTAGAGAATAGCATATAGTACGAATACTTGACCTTTAGCATGTTTAAAGGAGCTAAACAATAGAAGGGCCACAAAAATAAGAATGTCGATTTGACCTTCCCAGATTTC
The DNA here is from genome assembly GCF_900545205.1 of uncultured Veillonella sp. Taxonomy (GTDB): domain Bacteria; phylum Bacillota; class Negativicutes; order Veillonellales; family Veillonellaceae; genus Veillonella. Next base: position 42,074 of record NZ_UQYC01000001.1, read on the forward strand.
GGCAGGCCATAATGGTTGATTGCCGTAAGTGCGATGTGCTAACGTGCTTTCAGGATAGAGAATACCAAAGTTACCACCCGTAGGATGACCAAAGGCATCGCCATTTAAGAGGTTTGCCATACGCCCTACAGATTGAGCCAAAATTAAGGCAGGGGCAAATAAATCAGCAAAGGCCCAGAAATCGATATTGTTTTTACGTAAGTACCAGTAGCCTGCAATGGTGCCTAATACAACGCCACCTTGAATGGCCATACCACCTTGCCATACAAAGGGAATTTCTAATAAATGATTGCCATAATAGTGCCAATCAAAGAAGAATACATCCCATAGTCGGGCCCCGATGAGACCAGCTACGGCAACCGTAATGGAAAAGTCGATAATATGTTCATGCCATCCTCGACCATCTTTTTTTAATAAAACATAGGCAACAGAGGCACCACAGATGATAGCTAAAGCTAACATGGCACCATAGGCCCTGATAGGGAAGTCACCTATAAAAAATAGATATTGATGCATATAAAACTCCTTATGTAATAACTTGTATTGTATAAGGTAAATTATAAATTACATGTACTCTTCATGCAACAACTGAGAGGAATTCTATATAATATGGTATAATATAGAGATTGAAATTATATCCCCTTTAGGGGACTAGAGTTAGGAGAGTTCATGATTCGCAAATCTACAATTTTAAAATCTTTAACAGCTTTGGTGATGTCTGCATTATCTAGTACAGCCGTACAAGCAGAAGTATTAGTGCCGCTCGATCAATTCTTGGCGAATACTACGCGTCATTATGAAGCTAATCAATATAAAACATCCTATATGGTATATGTACCTCAAACAGTATTACAAGGAAATACTATCGTTTTAGATCCTGCTGCTGTTGGTGAACCTGTAAAATTGCCCACAACTAGCAAAAATGGCACGACCTATGTCGATATTGAGTCTGATCCAGCTATGCTTGGTGTGAGCTATACCAAGACGAATGGACAATTAACCTTAGGTCCTGCTCCACAAGCTTCCACGGTAAAAGCTCCGTATACAATGCAAACACCATTGTCTTGGGCTTTTGATCCATGGCCAACACAGGGAACTCCATATCAAGCAAAACTTAATGCTAGCGGCGATAATATCATTTCTCCAAGCTGGTTTAAATTGCATAGCCTCGGCCTCGAAGCAAGTCCTAATGTAAGTATTGATTATGTTAACGATTATAAGAGTAAAGGTTACCACGTATGGCCTTTGATTACGAATCGATTTGACCCTGGTTTTACTAGCGGCATCCTAGCAGACCAATCTGTATGGAAGAAATATGCTCATAACCTCGTTCAATATGCTTATATTTATGGATTTGATGGTTATAACTTTGACTTTGAAAACATTGATTATGCCGACCGTGATCGTTTAACAGCCTTTGTAGCATATCTATCAAATCATTTACATCAATACAATATTAAAACATCCATTGATGTAACCGGTTATTCCGATAGCCCTGAATGGTCCTTAGTATATAATCGTAGTGCCTTTGCTAATTCCGTAGATTATGTAGTTCTCATGGCTTATGATGAAACATGGGCTAAGAGTACTACAGCAGGTCCTGTAGCAAGTTATCCATGGGTTCGCAATCATGCAGAAAAAATGCTTTCTGAAGTGCCATCCCAAAAACTAGTACTTGGTGTGCCATTCTATATGCGCTTATGGCATGATACAAATGGCTATGCTAAAGGCGAAACATTGGCTATGAAAAATATAGGTAGTTACTTTGCAAACTACAAGGATAAAATGACATGGGATGATAGATTAAAATTATATTATTTATCTATCCCAACTAGCTCTGGTTCCGATCGTATTTGGTTTGAAGATAATACGTCCTTAGGTTTGAAATTAGACCTTGTAAAAGAATTACAGCTCGGCGGTTTTGCTGCATGGCGTAAAGGCTTTGAAGACGAATCTACTATTGCTATGATTCAAGGTAAAGACTTAGGCCGTGGAATTCCTAAATCTCCTACAGCGGTTGTTCCTGAACCAGTAGTAGAAGAAACTAAACCATTAACTAAGCTTGAACAATATAAATTGCGTTTAGAAGAAAAAGAAAAGGCCAAAGCTGCTAAAGCGGAAGCAAAACGTAAGGCAAAAGAAGAAAAAGAATTAGCTAAACGCAAAGCTAAAGAAGAAGCGGAGCAAGCTAAAGCCGAGAAAAAACGTCAAGTTGAGGAAGCCAAGGCAGAGAAAAAGCGTTTAGAAGAAGAGGCTAAGGCTCAAAAGGAACGTGCTTCACAAGAGGCAAAGGATAAAATTGCTTCTTATAAGAGCCATGGATCTGTTCAAAATACAACTACTAAAAATGAATTAACTAAATCTGTACAAGTAGTAAAACGCTAGAGTTTGACTGCTTTCATAGTACGTAGTAAAATAAAAATATTGATTATAAAACGGCAACTAATGAGGTTGACTATATGAGGAGGCCCCTACATGAATGAAAAATATGTAGCCCAAGATATTGAGAAAAAGTGGCAAAAGTATTGGGATGATAACCATACATTTAAAACAGAATATGATGAATCCAAAGAAAAATACTATGTATTAGAAATGTTCCCGTACCCATCTGGTAACTTACACATGGGTCACGTGCGTAACTATTCCATCGGTGACGTAGTAGCTCGTTTCAAAAAAATGAAGGGCTTTAACGTGTTACATCCAATGGGCTGGGACTCCTTTGGTATGCCTGCAGAAAATGCAGCTATCAAACATGGTATTGCCCCTAAAACATGGACTCTTGATAACATCGAGAACATGAAATTGCAACAAAAAGCACTTGGCTTGTCCTATGATTGGGACCGTGAAGTTGCAACATGTAAAGAAGATTACTACAAATGGACTCAATGGTTCTTCGAGCAATTCTATAAAAAAGGCTTAGCTTATAAAAAAGAAGCAAAAGTAAACTGGTGCGAAACTTGCCATACTGTATTGGCTAACGAACAAGTTATCGATGGTGCCTGCTGGCGCTGTGACAACCCAGTTGAGAAAAAAGACTTGTCTCAATGGTTCTTGCGCATTACAGAATATGCAGATCGCTTGTTAACTGATTTGGACACTCTTGATCATTGGCCACAACGCGTTAAATTGATGCAAAAGAACTGGATTGGCCGTTCTGAAGGTACAGAATTCTCCTTTGAAGTTCCATCCATCAATGAACGCGTATCTGTTTATACTACACGAGTTGATACTATTTATGGCGTAAGCTATGTAGTATTGGCTCCTGAACATCCATATGTGGAACGCCTTATTGAAAATGCGCCTAATAAAGCTGAATTGGAAGCTTTCATTACACGTATGCGTAATATGAGCGATATTGATCGTACATCTACAGAAGCGCCTAAAGAAGGTATGTTCACTGGTTCCTATGCAGTAAACCCAATGTCTGGCGAACAAGTTCCTGTATGGATTGCAAACTATGTATTGGTAGACTATGGTACTGGTGCCGTAATGGGTTCCCCTGCGCATGATGAACGTGACTGGGAATTTGCTCATAAATACGATTTGCCTATTAAACAAGTCGTAGCTCGTGAAGGTGAAGAATATAGCCTTGATAAATGGCAAGAATGGTACCATGAAGATGGTATCCTAGTTAACTCTGGTGAATATAATGGCCAAACATCTGAAGAGGCTCGTAAAACTATTACAGCTGCTCTTAACGAACGTGGCATTGGTGAAGGTAAGGTAAACTTCCGTCTTCGTGACTGGTTGATTTCTCGTCAACGTTACTGGGGCGTGCCAATTCCTGTAGTATATTGTGAAAAATGCGGTGAACAACTTGTTCCTGAAGAAGAGTTGCCAGTACGCTTGCCAGAGGATGTTAAATTTGAGTCTGGTGCCGTATCTCCATTGGCTACTTCTGAAAGCTTCCTAAATACTACATGTCCTAAATGTGGTGGTCCTGCACGTCGTGAAACAGACACAATGGACACATTTATCGATTCCTCTTGGTACTTCTTGCGCTATACAGACGCTAAAAACGACCAAGCTCCATTCGATAAAAAAATCGCTAACTACTGGATGAATGTTGACCAATATATCGGTGGTATTGAACATGCTATCTTGCACTTGTTGTACTCTCGATTCTTTGTGAAAGTTATTCATGATTTAGGCCTTATTGAGTGTAATGAACCATTCCGTGGCTTGTTGACACAAGGTATGGTTCTTAAAGAAGGCAGCAAAATGTCTAAATCCAAAGGTAATGTAGTTTCTCCAGAAGAAATTATCAATACTTATGGTGCAGATACTGCCCGTTTGTTCATACTCTTTGCAGCTCCTGTAGATCGTGACCTTGATTGGTCTGACCAAGGCGTTGAAGGTTCTTACCGTTTCTTGGGTCGTGTATGGCGTATTGTTGATGCGTACAACGAAGAAGCTAAGAAAAATGTAACTGGTGAACTTACAAAAGACGAATTTGCATTGCGTCGTGAATTACACCGTGTTATCAAAAAGGTAACAGAAGACCTCGATAACAACTTCAACTTCAACACTGCTATTTCTGCTATCATGGAACTAGTAAATGCTATGTACGCTCATAAGGACAAAGCTGAAACGATCAATAGTGCTTTAGCTAATGAATTAACTCATTCCTTATTACTTCTTTTAGCACCATTCGTTCCTCATATGACAGAAGAGTTGTGGCATGAATTGGGTGAAACTACATCCATCCACACTGAAAAATGGCCTGTATACGAAGAGGCAGCTCTCGTTGTAGATGAAGTAGAAGTAGTATTACAAGTAAATGGTAAAGTTCGTGATAAACTTACTGTTTCTGTAAATATTACAAAAGAAGAATTAGAAACATTGGCTAAAGAATCTAGTCGTGTTCAAGAGTTTACAGAAGGTAAAAATATCGTAAAAGTTATTTATGTACCTGGTAAACTTGTAAATATCGTAGTTAAATAACGATATTCTATTCGTTTAATACAGTAAGCCCCCAACTACATAAGTAGAAGGGGGCTTATTTTTTAGTGAGGTAATTATGGCAAAACGTAGCGATTATATTTCCTGGGATGAATACTTCATGGGGGTTGCCATCTTAGCAGCGCAACGCTCTAAGGATCCTAATACACAAGTTGGTGCATGTATCGTTAGCAATGATAATAAAATCTTATCTATTGGCTATAATGGCATGCCTTTGAATTGTAGTGATGATGACTTTACTTGGGAACGCGATTCAGCAGACGATAACAAATATTTCTATACTGTACATAGTGAACTCAATGCTATTCTGAATTATCGCGGTGGTTCTCTAGAGGGTTCCAAGATTTATGTTACATTATTCCCTTGTAATGAATGTGCTAAGGCAATCATTCAAAGTGGTATTAAGGCCGTTATCTACCGCGATGACCTTTATAAAGATACTAAAGAGGTTAAAGCATCTAAGCGGATGTTAAAAACTGCAGGTGTAGAGATTATTGAATATAAACCTACAGGCCGTACTTTAAATATCACATTGTAATAGAATAAATTTTTACTATTATCAAAAGACCCTATATACAAGCGTATATAGGGTCTGTTTCATATGTAGTTTTCCAATATAAATTGATATCTACTAGAGACGTTAGACTAGACATATAGTTCTTTGCTGTCATCCAATTTATGATTGTTTTGTAGTTATGTTTTGTAGTTATGTTTATACTTGTAAACGACCATCAATCATAATGTCTACTTCTTGACCGTCACGAGTATAGCCTTTGATGTTCATACGTTCATGGCCAATCATAAAGTCTACATGTGTTAAGGAGTGGTTAAGGCCGCGTTCTTTTAATTCTTCTTCAGATAAACCATTGCTATCTTTGAGGCATGTTGGATAAGAGGCACCAATTGCTAAATGGCAGGATGCATTTTCATCAAACAATGTTTCGAAGAAGATTTGGTTAGATTGACTAATTGGGCTGAAGTGATCAACTAAAGCAACTTCGCCGAGGTAGTGGGAACCTTCATCAGTTTCTACTAATTCTTTCAATACTTCATAACCTTCTTTGGCTGTATATTCAACGATTTTACCTTCTTTAAACGTAAAGGAGAAATCAGAAATAGTATTACCGTGGTAAATTAAAGGTTTTGTACTGTACACAATACCATTAACGCCATTGTATTGTGGAGCAGAGAAAACTTCTTCTGTAGGTATATTGGCATTGAAAATAGTACCATCTTTAGAGGATTCTTCACCACCTAGCCAAATATGACCTTCTGGCAATTCTAATAGGAGGTCAGTACCATTTTCACAAGTATAACGCAATGCCTTTAAGTCTAATTTATTCAATGCTTCACAGCGGTGACGTAATTTTGCCATATGATGACGATACGTATCTTTTGGTTCTACACCTTCAATGCGGCAAAGTTTCAATAATGTATCCCATAACTGGTTAATTTTTTCTTCGTCTGTACCTTTATAGCCTAATAAATCTGCCCAAAGAACTGTTGGTACAGAAGCAACACACCATGTAACAGAAGAGTTCATGATGGCTGTATGATAGAAGGATAACGCTTTATTTAAGTTACGAGATTGTAAGGAAATACGATCTGTTGGAATACCTTCTAAGGCTTTTGGATTAGCACTGATTAACGATAAGAAGGCAGCCTTTTCATCGATGTACTGCTTGTAGAATTCAGGAATCCAGTTAGCTGGTTTTTCTAAAACAGATTCGTTAGCATGCAATAAACGTTGACGGGCAATTGGGGAGCATCTCCAGTTCAGAACAACCTCCTTAGCACCAAGTTCATAAGCTTCTTCAGTAACAATCACTGCAAAGTCTTTGTTTTCTACATCTACAGAAATAACTAATGTTTGGTCTTGCTGCAAGTTTACACCGTATTGTAATAATGTACGGGCATATTTTCTTAATGTATCTTGATTCATAATTTCTCCTTTAATTCGTCATCAATTGTTAAACTCCTGCTAGTGTGACCAATAGAGTCATCGGTAGGAGTTTTGTTTTTCATAGGGAAATCCTTCAGTAGGAGGTGCACTATGAAAGTTAAATTGAAGCCCTATATGATAATTGTATTAATCCTATGTATTTTAGTAGGAATTTATTTCCTATGGCCTATTATAACAGATGAAAGCGATTCTGTCCTAGCTGAAGGGGGTATAGATGGAAATTCTTCTATATCTACTGTAGAACAACAGCCTAATAAACAAATCGCTTATATAACAGGTGCAGTCGCTTCACCTGGTTTATATGAGCTTGAAAGCTCAGCTACTGTAGGTGATATTGTTAAGCTAGCAGGAGGACTATTACCGTATGCAGATGTAGAGTCGGTAAATATGGCTAAGCCAGTTACTGCAGGTGATCATATCCATGTAGTATTTAACTTTCACGGTAATCCTGAAGTGTTATTGCGTGGTAATAAGATAAACATAAACTCTGCCACTGCAAAAGAATTAGACTCTCTGCCAGGTATAGGCCCTGCCATGGCTAAAAGAATTGAGGAATATCGTTCACAAAAAGGCCCCTTTACTTCCGTTGAAGGTATCAAGGGGGTGAAGGGCATTGGTGACGGCGTATTTAAGAAAATTAAAGACAAAATTACAATTTAACAATCAAAATTGTAATCACGAAGGTATGCCACTACATACAAATATTATTGATCGTACAAAAGTGGTGTTAACTCATAGTCAATGGGCACATGTTATATTAGGATCTATCATTATAGGAACAATACTAGGGTATGGAAATTATTTTCCTGTACTCAATCAAATGTACTACATCTTTGCGATAGGGATAGCCATTATAGGTGTCGGTGTTTTTAAAGTCTTACAATCGTCTAATTGGTGGCGATCACTTGGTAAGTTAATAGTTTTAGTGTCCGTTTTTGTAGGACTGTCGTATTATCAAACAGATTTACGGATTATACATTTTAATAGCTATACTTCATATTATTTGCAGCAAGAAGGAGAATATCTTGGTACGGTTGTAACTGCTCCTGAAAGAGTAAATTTGAACGGACAGGAGTGCTACAAATATACAATTGAAACTCATGGCTTACATCCTTATAAAGATACTGCCAAAAATGATTATATTAATGCACAGGGAAGGTTACAGGTATATTCAAAGGTGTCTACCACCAAACATCCCATACGACTAGGGGAATACGCAGTTGTAGAAGGTACACCAAAGTCCTTATTTCTTATCGAAGAGGAAGGTCGTATTAATCTTCGCGGTCGATATATGAGTTCCAATTCTCGAGGGCGAATCTACGATGGTGTATATAGAACTGCTACAAATAAAGACTTACAAGCATTCAACTATAAAGAGCCCTTTTCTGAAAAACTGTATAGGAAACTCTTATTTATTTGTGGATCAATACGTGAGTCTATAGATAAAACTATTTCTAATTATCTAGAGGGTCCACAACATGTATTAGCACAATCATTAGCTTTAGGTGGCCATTATAGTGAGCTAGGGGAAGATACAATGAAGGATTTTTCCTACACAGGACTTATCCATATTTTATCCATATCAGGTTCACATATTGCTCTCTTGTTAGCATTGGTATATGGACTGGGACGACTTATTAAATTAAGAAAACGAACCAGTTTGATTATGGGAATTTTAGTGGCCTGTATGTATTGTGGTGTCGTTGGTGGTGATGCTCCTGTTGTACGGGCAACGATAATGAGCATACTCATGTGTATGGCTTACATAAAAGGTCGATTATATCAAGCTAAGCAAGCATTATGCATATGTGCCATACTATGTTTAGTATATGATCCTTTTTCTATATTTGATGTAAGTTTTCAGCTATCGTTTGGTGCAACCTATGGTTTGCTCATATGGGGAAAAGTATTATATGAACGTATTCAATGGTTACCTAAATGGATTAAAACACCTCTTGTATTATGTGTATCAGCACAGTTGCTCATCTTGCCTCTACAGCTATATTACTTTCATTATATTAGTATTGCTAGTTTGTTAGCAGCTTGTATAGTGGCACCTTTATTAGATTTATCTATCGTTTTAATTTTTATAAGTACTGTTATTAGCTATGTATTGCCGATATCATTTCTATGGTCATTGATAGATGTACTATTACGTATATCCTTATATTTAAATCATGTGTTAGGTCGTAGTGGCAGTTTACTTTGGTTCGGCATGATGAATCCTTATTGTGCTTATATGTATTTTGTCCTATTAGGTTTATTTACGTACTTTTTGACACATGGAAAACAGTATACTATTTATATAGTTATGTCCTTGTTTTTTATGATTATCAGCTTTGGGGCATCATTTTATGTTACACATTATCATAAGGATGTATTGGTTCACTATATTCCTATGAAGCAGTGTAATGTGTTACTTTGTATAGAACCTAATCACGAAGGGGCCTATGTATTAATTGATGCGCCAGACCATATTAAAACTACACCTAATGAAAGGCTTATCAATCAAGCTATACGGGCATATGGTGTCAATCCAAAAGTTGTAAAAGTAGACTACTTTCATAGTAACGGATCTGCAAAAACAATATATAAAAATAGTATGAAAGAAATCGATGTATATAATGGACAAAGAGGAGAAAAAAATCTAAAATTAAATGATAAGACTAATACATTATTTATTACGAGTCGATCTAGTATAATGAACGAAATTGGTCGCATATTACCGGATAATACTGTTTTATTTAGTAGTCCTCATGGTGCATTACGCGATGTGGACCCATCATCAAAACACATGTATATAATGGGGTACAGTTACATTAAAGATATCTATCTGTGAAAGGAGGAACTATGGCACATATTCAACTCATTTATGGCGATGAGCCACAATTAATTGAAGAAGAAAAACGTAAATTTTTAAGTGCCTATCCTGACCTTCCAGTAACTGTATTAGATGATGAAGCTGGGCCACAGAAAATAAGTGAAAAGCTATGTGAAGATTCGCTCTTTGGCGATCAAAAGGTATTTTGTTTAGTGAATTTACCTATTATTCGTAAAAGCGGTAAAAATAGCGATGCTTGGGTTCCATTATATGAACTCATTATGGAATATAATGGGAATAATCCCATCCTTTTGATTTATCATGATATGATTGATAAACGCATCAAGCAGAATAAAGCGATTTTAGATAAAATTCCCAATCATCAATGTAAGCGCCTTGAAGGGGCAGACCTTGTGATGTGGATACGTCAGTATTGCACTTCTAATGGTTTTAAAATGACACCTGATGCACAGGAATATGTAGCTCATCTCATCGATTTGTGGCAAGATGTACCGGTTTCTTTTATGAGAACCGAATTTGACCGGTATTTTCTACAAATTACAGGTGATAAAGTCATTACTAAAGAGTTTCTCGAAGAAAATGGTAGCGATTATGGGGCTAAAAACATTTTCACCTTTAAAGAGGCTCTGTTAAAACGAGATATTGATACATTGCTTGAACTATTTCCGTTTATGTTCGGCTATAAAGAATTAGACCGTGCAATGAGCTATATTGAGGGGCAATTACGTTTACAGTTACTGGTTAGCGAATGCCGTCAAGCGGGAATGTCTGTTCAAGCTATTCAAAACTTATGTAAGGATTATGATTCGTCATTTAAACCATATCCAATTAAGCTAGCTTATGAGGCGAGTCCTAGAATTTCAATTAAGGCGCTACGAGCTTTATTAAAAGGGCTCTATGAGATTATATTGGATAGCCGTAGTAGCAAGGGCGATATTTGGCGATTTAGAGATTTATGTATTACCTATTGTGGGTATAAGGGATAAAAATGAAAGTACGTTATCGTGTTGTACCAAAACAGAATAAGAAATCATCCTTCTATGTAAACTGTCATAGCCAACATGTGACGATTCAAGCAGCAGATTCGGCCTTTTCTACATTACTTAGTTTGCGTGAAAGATTGTCTGCATGGTATAAGGAAAAAAATATCTCTTTTGATGATATTCCAACTAATACAGATACAGCTTGTTGCTTCGCCTGGAAGGTAGATACTGAAACTGGGGAAGGTTTAGATACCTATTATTATGGTGGCGGCTGCGGCGCTGGTGAATGGATTGAAGCTGCTGAGGCGCAACGTGAGGCTGAAGAAGCTAAAAATCAAGCCCCTAGAGGCAAGTCTTTTGCAGGTTATGATCAACAAGATGAATATGATGATGTTGACGAAGATGATTTTGCTCCATTCGTAGAGGCTGTTGAGTTAGGTTATTTCAACAATAGTCCAGTTGTTGTATCTCGTTCTAATCAAACGGCTGCCGCATCTAGCAATAGTGATACTGTCGCAGCTGTGAGCAGTACACCTAAAACAAGTAAAGGTTTTGCACATAAAAGTACTACAAAATCTACTGCTAAAGGTAGTGAAGGAGATAGTAAATACCCTCGTCGTGCCCCAAAGGATGCTCCTACTGATGAAGGCATGATTTTAGGACCTAAAATTGAGGGAGTTACCTCTAAAATTATGGGTACTTTAGATACGCCTAGTGTTATTTTTGAAGGTGTATTTGTTGGTCTAGATAAACGTGATACTAAGACTGGTAAAAGTATCGTTAACGGCAGCATCGTAGACGATACGAATAGTATCAAATTCATCAAGTTTACGAACAGCCCTGAAGAAGGGGATGCGTTACTTAAACAGTTAAAAGGTTTGCAACGTGTACGCGTACAAGGTAGCGTCAGCTTTGATGATCGATTTGATAAGGATTATATCTTATCTATTCGAAGCATTGAAGCTATGGAGACTACTAGTGTAGAACGTACTGAAAACCGTCCAGACTCCCGTGTAGAGCTTCACTTACATACTAAGATGAGTGATAAGGATGCCCTTATATCTGTTAAAGACCTATTTAAAACAGTAAAAAAATGGGGCCATCCTGCGGTAGCTATTACAGATCACGGCGTTGTACAAGCCTTTCCAGAAGCTCAAGCTCTTGGTAAAGAGTTGGGCGTTAAGGTTATCTACGGTGTAGAAGGCTATCTCATTGATGATGAAATTGTTGCTCGTGATGAAGAGCCTGTAGTAGATAAGAAGAAGAAAAAAGAAAAAGATAAACGTTACCATATTATCTTATTAGCTAAAAATATGGTAGGTTTGCGCAATCTGTACAAGATGATATCTATTTCTCACCTTGAACACTATAAGGTACGTCCTCGTTTGCCTCGTTCTGTTATTGAAGAACATCGTGAAGGCATTATTATCGGTTCTGCTTGTGAAGCTGGTGAACTTATGCAATCCATTGTTCGCGGCGCTACAAAGGAAGAACTATTAGGGATTGCATCTTTCTATGACTATCTTGAAATTCAGCCACATACAAATAATATGTTCTTGGTTCGTAAAGGACTTATGCCAGATGAGCAAGCCCTTATCGATATGAACAAAACGGTTATTGAATTAGGGGATGCATTAAATAAGCCTGTTTGTGCAACGTGTGACGTTCACTATTTAACACCAGAAGAAAAGATTTACCGTGAAATCATGTTGACTGCCTGTGGTTATCCAGATGCAGATGAACAACCAGATTTACATTTACGTACCACCGATGAAATGTTGGCATCCTTCCCTTACTTAAGTGAAGAAAAGGCCTATGAAGTAGTTGTTACTAATACTCGTGCAATTAATGATAGCATTGAAGATATTAAACCAGTTCCAGATGGCACATATTCACCAAAGATCGAAGGTGCTGATGAAGCTTTCACAGAAATGTGTTATAGAAATGCGAAAGCCATTTATGGTGATCCATTGCCTCGCGTAGTACAAGAGCGACTTGATTATGAACTAGATTGTATTATCTCCAATGGTTACGGTGTATTGTATTACATCGCGCATAAGCTAGTAAAAAAATCACTTGATGATGGTTATCTTGTAGGTTCCCGTGGTTCTGTAGGTTCTTCCTTTGCAGCAACCATGTCTGAAATTACAGAGGTGAATCCATTACCGCCGCATTATGTATGTCCTAACTGTAAATATTCAGAATTCTTTGAAAAGGGCGAATACGCAGGTGGCTTTGACTTACCACGTAAAGATTGTCCTGAATGCGGTCAAGCTTTACAAACAAATGGCCATGATATTCCGTTTGCCATCTTCCTTGGTTTCGAAGGTGATAAGGTTCCAGATATTGACCTTAACTTCTCCGGTGATTACCAAGCAAAGGCTCACAAATATACGGAAGAACTATTTGGACGTGACAATGTATTTAAAGCGGGTACCATCGGTACAATAGCTGATAAAACTGCCTTTGGTTATGTTAAAAAGTATGCAGAAATTCGAGATATACAAGCTCGTAGTGGTTTCTTTGAACATTTAGCAAAAGGCTTTACAAACGTAAAGAATACAACAGGCCAGCATCCTGGCGGTATCATGGTATGTCCTCGCGATATGGATGTGCATCACTTTACACCTATACAACATCCAGCGAATAAGAAGGAAAGTGGTGTATTAACAACACACTTTGACTATCACTCTATCGAAGGCCGTATGACTAAGCTTGATATCTTGGGGCATGATGATCCGACTATCATTCGTATGCTAGAGGATTTGACCGGTATAGATGCTAAGACAATCCCATTTGATGATCCAAAGACATTGAGCTTATTCTCTTCGACAGAGGGGATTGGCTTAACACCTGAGCAATTACAAGGTGACCAGGTAGCAAGTTTAGCAGTGCCAGAATGTGGTACGAAATTTGTACGGGGCATGCTTGAAGACTCTCGTCCTCAAACATTCTCTGACTTGGTTCGTATCTCTGGTTTCTCTCATGGTACTAACGTATGGCTCGATAATGCACAAGACCTCATTAAAAATGGTACTTGTAAATTGAACGAAGCCATTTCTACCCGTGACGACGTAATGAACTTCTTGATTCATCGCGGTATGGATCGAAAGCATAGTTTCTTCGTAATGGAAAACGTACGTAAAGGGAAGGGCATAGAAAAACGGAATAAACAAGGTCAAGCTACGACGGAATTTGAAGCTGAAATGCGGGAAAATAATATTCCAGAATGGTTCATTGAATCTTGTAAAAAGATTTCCTATCTATTCCCACGGGCCCATGCGGTAGCTTATGTAATGATGGCATTCCGTATAGCCTGGTTTAAGGTATACCATCCATTGGCATTCTATGCTGCCTACTTCTCCATTCGTGCCAAGGCCTTTGATTTGCGCATTATGACGGGAGACCTTAAAACGCAAATGACTGAGTTCAATCGTATTAAAGCTCTTGATCGTGGTGCCAGTCCTAAAGATAAGGACCTTATGAGTGCCTTAGAAGTATCTATGGAAATGTACCAACGGGGTTATCGTTTTGTTAATGTAGATATTCAACACTCTGAAGCAAGACGTTTTAGCATTAAAGATGGTGCTTTATTGCCGCCATTCTTGGCTATTGACTCTTTAGGTGAAACAGTAGCAGATGCTATCGTAGCTGAACGAGAAGAACGTCCGTTTACATCTTTAAAAGACTTGCAACGTCGTTGTAAAGTATCTAACACCATCATTGATCTTATGAAAGAACTCAAATGCTGTGGTGAACTACCTGAAGACGAACAAATGTCACTCTTTGGAGCATAATAAAATATAAGTTAAAACTTAAATACAAAATAAGCACTATATACCCAAAAGGTGATATAGTGCTTATTTTTATATATTTTGCTAAAATAAAGTTACAATTTAAAAATAAATGATTTATATGTGTTGCTGTGTTTAATTAATAATATTATTGCTTGTCAAAAAGACAGTAAGAGGATAACATGATTTTTCTTTTTATAACATTAATGACTGTTATTACAATAGTATTTCTAGTTAAATCAAAAGAAATATATTTTGTATCTGTTTCCTTTAAAAGAAATAAATCCTTTCTATTTATACAAATCTTTCAAATATTAGTAATTTATTTAGGTTTAATTTTTGCTGATTATAGTAATAAGATATTTTCTATTGTTTTATTCTTAGTATCTATATCTGAAATGATTAAATTGGTTTATTTGAAGAAAATTGTAAATCAAGTGATTAATAAAGAAACGAATTTGCCTTATAAATTAACTGATGTTATTAGTCGATTTAGTATATATAGTAGAATCATTTTTTTGATAGTACTTAACATTATAGGAAGTTTGTTTGTCTTTAAATAGAGTGCTCTAATAAAGGGAGTGTTATGTAATGATAAGTGGATTATTGAAGTTTCTAGGAATTAAGTCATCGGATAGCAATATTTCTAAAGAACCTAAAATAAAATTAGAAGATAATAGATGTGAATCGAATATTGCTAAGGAGCATCAAAATCAACCTATAGAGATTGAATTTTGGGATATTGAGCCCGAGGATGTGCCTGAGTTAGAAGAATCCGATATTCCAGGTGTATATTTTAACGAATTCCGAGAATATGTTGATGAAGAGGGGAATAGACTATCTCCATCAGATCTAGATGCAATACGGTATAAAGACGATTACGAGGACGATTATTATAGATAAAAGAGGAGTCATCAAATGATGACTCCTCTTTTTGAAAGTGGGTTATAGGACAAAACGTGTTGGTTTTGTAGGCGATGGAGCCAGTAAATTACT
>NZ_UQYC01000002.1 GCF_900545205.1 uncultured Veillonella sp.
CGCTTTGTGTGTCATTCTCCAGGTACCAAAGTCTGGTTCTGGAGATTGGTTAAGAATGTTAGCCAAGGCTTCTAAGAATTCTGGAATTTTTGTGGCTACAATATTGCCTGCCATTTTACCAAAGTTTTCAGAGCCCATGTGTTCAGAGCCACCGTCTACAAGGATAAAGGCTACTGTAGGTTTCTTGTCTACTAGTTTTACAGCACCATGAAAGCCAATTTCACCGATTTGGTGTGTACCACAGGAGTGTGGACAGCCAGAGATGTGTAAGCGAGGTAGTTTTTTAGTATCTATGCCCTTTTCTTCAAGATGTGCAAAGATATCTTTCAACAGACCATTGGAGTCTTGCATACCGATTTGACAAACCGTAGAGCCTACACAGGATACGGAGCGGCGGAAGTCATTTTCTGCACTGTCATCTGTTAATTCTGCAATTTTACGAGCCTCATCAGCAGTAAGGTTGATAAAGAACAATGCTTGGTCTGGCGCAATACGAGCCTCCACTTGATCCAGTGTTACTGCATAGTCGAGAGCAGCCAATAGATGTTCTACATTAGCATCGCCACCTGCCGGATGGTATTCAACGTAGTATAAACCTTCTTGTTTTTGACGGTGAATACGATCATTTTCCACAGAATTATCACGCTTACCTGTTTTCGTAATTTCATACGCATAGTCAGCTGGATTAATGGTTAATTGCTCAACTTCTTTCACCATTGCCAATGTTTCTTCATAAGTCTTGATGAAAGCTTCAGCCCCGCCCATTTCAGCAGGCATGTAACGGGTACGAGCCTTACCGCGGTTTTTGAAATTGCCATGGTTAGCAAAAACCATAAGCATAGCTTTCACATGATATAATACATCCTCAGGTTGCACATCATGTGCCACAGGAATACCAATGCGAGGATTTGGGCCAATACCACCACAAGCGTATACATCAAAAGTATTATGTTTCGTTAAATTGAAACCAAGGTCCTTGAATGTAGCATGAGGCGTACTATCAAAGCCATTGTCGATGCCCATTTTAAACTTGCGAGGGATTTTGATGTAGAACATTTGCTCTAAAAGGAACTCGCTAATAGCCGTTGCATACGGCGTTATGTCGAGGGTTTCACGAGGATCAATACCGCGCAAAATACTAGCCACTACATTCGGATTGTCTCCACCAGCACCGCGATTATAGATACCATGGTCATAGCATTCTTTATAGAGGTTTAAAATAGTATCGCCATCGAGGCCATGCATTTGTAAGCATTGGCCGGTAGTGAAATGTACGTGTTGTAAGTTATATTTACGAATAGCATCTGCTAAGAACTGCATGTGCTCGCGCGTCATACGGCCCCCATTAAAGCGCCAACGGCTCATACCGGAGTTAGCACCGCGTTCGGCGTAACTACCATAAGCACCAGATTGGCCTTTATAGTCCGCAATAGACATTTCTTTCTTATAGAATTTGTGCGTCATATCTTCAAACTTTGGATAATCTGCAATTAATCGATCTTTCAATTCTTGTGTAATCATACTATTACCCTCTTGGCTTATATCTATTAAGCATAATACAAAACTTTGTATTGGTTAGTATACCATATACGCATACATATGTTAGTAGCCAAGCTCACAATTTTAATATCAATTACAAATAATATGCTTTACAATCTGTAATAATAATCACTTTTAATTAGGGTATTGAAAAATCCTAATCACATAAAAAAAGAACAGCCCAAAGGCTGTTCTTTCATTATTATTAAATTCTACTGTGTAGAGATAATTTTAAGTCTACCTATTAAACTCGACCTTCATTAGGATTGTTATAGGCATCTTTATCGATAGTGCCCATGATTTTATCTACTACAAGCGCATTTGTTAAGGAACCAGATACGTTCAAGCATGTACGGCCCATGTCGATTAATGGATCGATAGCAAGGATTGGGCTGATAGATGTGAAGTATGCACCAAGGCCTGTACCACTAAGGGATACGGATGCAGCCATTGTAGCTGTACCAGGAACACCAGCGATACCAACAGAACCGATAGCGATAACAATAACACTCATGATGTACATAGTCAAATCGAATGGAATATTTGCTACATTAGAGATATATACAACTACGAGTGCTGGGAATACGCCGGCACAACCTTGCATGCCCGCAGTAGTACCGAAGGATGCTACTGTATTAGCTGTTGTAGCATTTACGCCAAGACGTTTTGTCAACGTTTCAACAGTCAATGGCAATACGCCCATAGAGGAACGGGATGTGAAAGCTAACAAGAGTGGAGCTTTTGCTTTTTTGAAGTATGTAATTGGGTTGTAACCAAAGCTAGCAATCAAGATAGCTTGAACAACGAACATAATCAAAAGACCAACGTAAAGCAATACTACGAATAGACCCATGTCTAAGATAGCTTGCAAGCCACGTGTTGCCAATGTAGATGCCAATAAAGCAACTACGCCGTAAGGCATAAGACCAATAATGAAGTCTGCAACCCAGGAAATTAATTGGTGAAGTTCATCAAATAGCTTAGTAAAGATTTCCATGCTATTTGTGCCTGTTTTCTTCAACAAACGAGCAACACTACCCAAGATGATAGCAAATACTACGATGCCGATAACATTTGTTTCAGCAGCAGCTTGAATTGGGTTACTTGGAATCAACGCACGGAATGTATCAACCATTGGTTTGATTTCACGAATCTTTTTACCAGATTCAACGATATCAAAGCCTTGACCTAAGCCGAAAGCATTACCCAAGATAAGGCCAACGATAGCAGCAACAGCTACCATGCCAAGATTTGTAGAAACCATGGCAACCACTAATTTCTTAAGATTTGCACCTGCTTCCATGTGCAAGATAACATGTACAATGGAAATAAATACGATAGGAATAACAAGCATGCGGATCAAATCAATAAAGCCGCCCCCTACAAGGGAGAACCACTTTGTACTTTCCTTGATGTAAACCACTTTAGATGGATCATCTGGGAAGCCTGCAATAATTTGAATAGCAATACCAAGTACGGCACCAACAATAGTACCAATAATAACGAGATTACCAAAGGATGTGCCCTTGCGTTGCAAAGCATAAATACCGATTAACGCAAGTACAAACACTACGATAATACCGATACTTAATGGATTGCTTAGCATGAGGTAATCTGTAAAGAATGGAATATTCATAATACACCTCTTCTAATTCATATCACAATAATAGGTTATGAACTCAGTATATCATATATCGAAAAATTTACAAGTAAAATAATTCAAATTATATAAGTTTTTCTATGCGGATTCTGCAAGTTTTATAAATATGTTAATCTCCATAGATGTAGCGATACCTCTACCTTTTCAAGATACTCTATATCATAATAGAAAGTTACGCATATAAAAAGGTGACCTTCCATAGGAAGATCACCTTTAAGCTTATTTAGTTATAACAGTACCTAGTTGTAGGATTATCTGTTAACTAAAACGTAAGTTACTTGGATAGGACCATGAGCACCATCTACAGTAACCAACTCAATATCAGCTGTACGGGATGGACCGGAAATCAAGCAGATATTTGTAGGGAATTTAGATGGATCGTTGTGATAACGTTCAGCCAAATGTTCCATTGTTTGAGTCATACGTGGATTGATTGTATCAGTGTACAATACAGCGATATGTGTAGTAGGCAACAAGCTAATAGAACGGCCAGATTCTTCACCAGACGCTTGTACTACAGTAGCAGTTTCAGCAATACCGCAGTATGGGAATGTAATACCGATATCTGCATTAGCAGTGTTGGAGATACATTCTTCACGGCCTTTAGCTGGATCCCATTGGAAGTATGTACGAATGCCGCCATTATTAGCTGCATCTTGTTCGAATAATTCTTTTAATTTATATTCTTTTACTTCTGGAACACTTGGGAATACAACTTTACCGTTACCCCAGTCTTCAATAGCTGCCAAAATTGTTTCACCTAATTTATCAGGTGTAGTTTCAACGAATTTTGTACCAACACGTTGACATTGTTCCTTAAACATTGTCAAAATTTGATCTTTATTCAAATCTTTGAACATAGTTTCTTGAGGACCATGGCTGTAATCAAAACCCTCTACGAATGCAGGGCACATTTCTTGATCACGGCCTAATGCACGAGATAAACGTGCAATAAATTGTTTACGTTTAGCTTCATCCATTATTTTTTCTCCTTCTTCTTGTTCTTTTCATGTTCAGCATATAAGTCACGGAATTTTTTGAACTTCAATGTACCCATTTCTTTGGATTTAGTCCAGCCGTTCATAACTGGAACAGCTTGAGTCCATGTAGGCATATTGCCTTCTTTATTACTAATCAAGTTCATACCGATAGCGCCAGCTTTTGTGCCAAGGTCGAATAATGTGGAGTTACCGAACATCTTAGCTGCTGCAGTAAAGATTGCTTCTTCTGCTTTTGGACGAGTTTTTTCGATGTCAGCCATAATATGACGGTGTTCCATCAATAATTCATGCAATGGAATAGCTACTGGACAGTTTTCTGTACATGCACCGCACAATGTAGACGCATATGGAAGATCGCCTGCTACTTCGTAACCTTTGAACAATGGTGTCAATACAGCACCCATTGGACCTGGATATACGGAGCCATAACCGTGACCAGAGATGTGACGGTATACAGGACAGATGTTCATACATGCACCACAACGGATACAACGTAACATTTCTTGGAATGTACCACCTAAGATACCGGAACGACCGTTATCAATAATGATGATATGAGTTTCTTCAGGACCGTCTGCTTCACCAGCACGACCAGGGCCAGTCATCATGGAGAAGTAGTTTGAAATTTTAGCACCTACTGCAGAGCGGTTCAACATTTCCATCATAACGTCAAGAGCTTTGAAGTCAGGAACGATACGTTCTGTACCTAAGAAGATCAATTGAGTCTTAGGAATGGAGCTAGACATACGACCGTTACCTTCGTTGGAAACGATAGTACAAGTACCGGATGCCGCTACCGCAAAGTTACAACCATTAACACCTACGTCAGCTTTCAAGAAGCGCTCACGTACATAACCACGTACGAAGTGAGTCATTTCTGTAGGGTTTTCAGTACCAGTGTAACCTAATTTTTCAGCGAAAATTTCGCGGATTTTGTTACGTTCGAAGTGAAGGCCTGGTACAACGATATGAGATGGTGGGCTCACTGCTGTTTGCAAAATGAATTCAGCCAAGTCAGTTTCGTTTACTTCGATACCAGCTTCTTCAAGAACTTCGTTCAAACCAATTTCTTCAGTTAAGATAGTTTTGGATTTAACGATCATTTTAGCTTCGCGTTCACGAAGGATATCTAAAGCGATTTGAGTCGCTTCTTTATCGTCGAATGCAAAGTGAACTTTAGAACCAGCTTTTTCAGCGTTTTCAGCAAATTGGTTTACATAGTAATCCAAATTATTAAGCACGTGATCACGAAGTTTAGCTGCTTCTGCGCGGAAATCTAACCATTCAGGAACGTCCGCAACTACTGTATTACGTTTATCATAAAACACGTCTTGTGCTTTTTTGATAGCTGCAACTTTGAAATCGTCAGCCAAACATTCTTTTATACGTGTCTTATAGGGGCGATTGTCATATATAAGTGCCATGTCGTCTCCTCCTTAACGGCAGTTTAAGATTTCAGCAATATGCATTACTTTGATACGGCGATCGATTTCGCCTTCTTTATGAAGACGGTCAAGCATACCAGCGATGTTCATCAAGCACGCTTGGTCAGAACCAGAAATTACGTTAGCACCTGTGCCAGCAATTTCCAATGCTTTTTCGCGTGTCATAACTTCACTAATTTCAGGGTTCTTAACGGAGAATGTACCGCCGAAACCACAGCAACGGTCTGCACGTGGTAATTCAATCAAGTTAATATCTTTAACATTTCTAAGGAGTTTGAATGGAGGTTCTTTAACACCCATCAAACGAGTAACGTGGCAAGATGTATGATATGTAACGGATTCGTTGAAACGAGCCCCTACATCTTCAACACCTAATACATCAGTAATGAATTCAGTGAATTCATAAATTTTACCGCTCAATTTTTCTGCGCGTTTTTGCCATTCAGGTTGACCTTCCAAGAAATGTTGGTATTCGTCACGAATAGCAAATGCACAAGAGCCGGACATGCTGACTACATATTCAGCGTTCTCGAAGCATTCGATTGTATTCTTAATTGCATCCATAGCTGCGTCATTGTAACCAGAGTTAGTGAACATTTGGCCACAACATACTTGTTTCTTAGGCACTACGAGCTCGCAGCCTAATCTTTCAAGTACTTCTACACCAGCCATGCCTACATGTGGGTAGAACATGTCAATCAAACACTGTTGGAAAAGATGAATTTTCATATTATCGTCCTCGTCTTTTCTAGTACTTAACCTAATAAAAAATTTTGATATGTATGTGTTATGGCAAGAATTCTAGTGAAAGTTTTTCAATAATTTTCTGCCCGAAACATTACTTATGCTTTCAAATAAATATTCAAAAGCTTTATCGATATAATTATAAATTAATCATATAGAAAATGTCCAAAGGATTGCTATATTAGTATGTACCCTTTTATTTCTCATATCGTTATGACTTTTTGTAATAATAAACATTGCATTTTATCACATATACCTACTTATTTATAAATGATTCTTGTGAAAGTCCCGTAAACTCTAGATTTTGGGAATGTTTATCATTTTGTATTCTTCAATGGTTCTCTTATCGTTATTTACCTATAATTCATTGAATATTTATATAAATAGGCTTTAAATTTCAAATTCATGTAATTTTTATCCTTATATATTACATTTTCTTATAGTAGTGTATAAATTTAAAAAGTGTTATAATTTATTTTATATAAGTATAGTTTGAAAGGAGCCTTTTCAATGAAACTAAATAAATTATCTTTATCCTTGGCAATTACATTGGCCCTCGGTTCCACATTCGGCATGGCTCACGCTGAAACAACTGCGGCTCATGTAAAATCTGAAATATCTGCTACAGCTAATAAAGCTGAAGTAGCTGCTAAAGCTGATGAACACCGTGTAGATACATCTGTTAAAAATGATGCTAAACGTATTGATACTTCTGTAAAAAACGATGCTAAACGTGTAGATACATCTGTAAAAAATGACGCTAAACGCGTTGATACATCCGTAAAAAATGATGCTAAACATGGCACTACAGTTGTAAAACATGATGCAAAACATGCTAATACATCCGCTAAAGCCGATGCTAAGCGTGTAGATACATCTATGAAAAACGATGCAAAACGTGTTGACACTTCTGTAAAAAATGACGCTAAACGCGTTGATACATCTGTTAAAAATGATGTAAAAGAAGATGCTGCTAAGGTAGAAGGTAAAAAAGCTGTAAAAGCTAAAGAAAACTTACCTGCTGGCGTTTACCCTGACACAAAAGATAACTGGGCTCGCGATGCTATCCAAGCAATGACACAAGCTGGTTACCTTTCTGGTTATGCTGATAATACATTCAAACCTAGTGCACAAATCACTCGTGAACAAGCTGCTGCTATTTACGGTAAAGTATTACAACACAACTTAAATGAGCAAGAATTAGCTGATATTGTAACTAAAGAAGCTTCTACTTCCTACTCTGATGTAGAAGCAGATCGTTGGTCTAGCTCTGCTATCAAATTAGTAAGTGCTGCAGGCGTAATGGAAGGCACATCTAAAACAGCTTTCACACCTAGCAAAACTATGGACCGCGAACAATTCGTTGCTTCCGCAGCTAACCTAGCTAAAAAATTGAATCTTTCTACACCTGTAAAAACAGAAAAAGTAACATTCAAAGACGAAGCTAGCATCTCCTCTGCTTACTTGGCAGATATCCAATACATGGCACAACGTGGCATCGTAGCATCTGGGGCAACTGAAAACTTTAACCCTAAACAACCTGTAACAAGAGCACAAGCGGCAACAATCTTGAACCGCATGCTTAATGGTGCTGGCCTTGCAACACCAAAACATACTACAACTGAAGCAAAAGCTGAAACAGCTGTAAAAGAAGATGTAAAAAAAGCTGATACAGCAGCAGAAAAGGATGCGTCCAAAGTAAGCAAAGATGCTAAAAAAGATGTAGCTAAAGCTGACAAAGCCGTAAAAGCTGATGCAAAAAAAGTTGAAAAAGACGTAAAAGGCAATAAAAATGCTGCAGTAGCTCAAAAAACTGAACCTACTCGCACAGTTCGTCCTGTTCGTCGCAGCACGTTAAAAGCACTTGATCAAAAACAACAAGCTGCTTTGGAAGATAAAGTATTCGCTGAATTGAATAAAACATACAAAACAGAAGATGCGTTCCAAGATTACGGTGTAATGTACTGGCGTGACAATCAATTGCACGTAGCATTGAAAACAGATAGCGATATTTCCACAGTTAAAGCAAACCTTGCAGCACGTGGTGATTCCACTGTAAATAACTACGTTGTAGTTGAACCATCCCAATACAGCCAAACTGAATACGATGCAATCGATGCGAACTTCCGCAACTATTACAACAAAAACGAAAAAGCTGGTACAATTCTAGCTACATTCCCAGATGTAGAAAACAACCAACTTTACGCTGTTGTAACAACTGCATCCAAAGAAACTCAACAAGGAATGTCTAAATTATTCGGTTCCAAAGTAAAAATGACAGTAAAACGCTAATCGGCGTTCACTCAACCAGCCAAGGCAGCGTATACGTTTAGTATTACGCTGCTTTGTTTATATCTCTATGCATGCCTTATCATTCGCTATATAATGGATATAGATTTTTTTGTTGGTAAAAGTTTATATTCTTCGGCTATAAAACGTTAGCCATTTACCATAATTAGGAAGGATTTTTATGTACAAGAATACCCCTTATGTATTACGTGCCCTTGTTTTAGGCACACTATTAGCTACAACAGGCCTTAGTTTTGTTTCTGCTAATACTACAACTCATGCTCCTGCAGTAGCCTCCACTAAAGCTGAAGCGTCTACCGCAGACAATACAAAAGCAGTTACACCAAAAACAGATGTTACTAACGTAGAAGCAACTAAAGTAGAGTCTTCTAAATTTGATGCTGCTAAAGCTGCCACACCTATAGTTGTAAATACATCTATTGGTACGCCTCAAGATATTCAAAAAATCCGTGCCCACATCTTCTCTGATGTACCTAGCGATTTCTGGGCTGCCAACTCTATCAGTACTGTAACAAAAGCAAATCTTATGAAAGGTTATTCTGACGGTACATTCCGACCTAACCAACCTATGACTCGTGAAGAAGTAGCTGCTCTCTTCAACAACATCACAGATGATGGTACAGCAGCCTTCTTATCTAGCAAATTTAAAGATATTACATCTGATCGTTGGTCCGCTCTTGCCATCGAATCTGTAGCGCGCAAAAATATTATCAGCGGTTATGGCGATAACACATATAAACCTGAAAAATATATGTCTCGCCAAGAATTTGCTGTAGTAGCAGACAACTACATTCACTACTTAGGATACACAACAGAGGATCCAACAGCACTTGATAGTATTGCTTATGGAGACCAAAAATTCGTAGCTCCTTGGGCTCAAGACGCAGTTCGTGAACTTGCATACCTTGGCTTCACAAACTACGCTCCTGGCACATTATTCAACCCTGAAAAATATGTAACTCGTGCTGAAGCAGCTGAGATTGCATACCGCATGACACAAACAGAGCAAGCACTTGCCTTCCACAATACATTGTTCAAACAACAAGTAGAAAGCAAAACAGCTACTATTATCGACAAAACATTAGGCTATGGCAATGACTTCACTAAATTCCGTCAAGACGGTGCCCTCTTCTGGGATGGTGGTAAATTACATGCTTCTTTAACAGATAAGAAAAAAGCTGATGCTGTGGCTCATGCAATTTCTGAAACTCAAGACCCACAACTTGAAAGTGCTCTTGTAGTATCTCAAGGTAAATTAAATCAAGCGCAACTTGAAGATTATCAATCCGATGCTCTTGATTTATACAAAGCTAAAGAGCCAAAAGGTAATATCATTTCCATACGTCCTAATGACGATACAAGCGCTCTTATCATCACAGCAGACTCCGTTCAAAAGGACACTGTGAAAGCTTTCAAAAAGAAATTCAAAAACAATGTAGTCGTAGAATTACCAGAACCAGAGACAGTAAAAGCAGATGCAGCGATCCAATTCCCATTGCCTCCACGCGTAAACTACTACGATACAACAAATAAATAATTAAATAAACTCAATAATAAAAAATAATAAAAAGCCGTGTTCTTACACGGCTTTTTATTGTATCCCCACCAAAATGTATTATAAGACTATTATTAAATCTATAATGCAAAAAAAGAACCGCCCCCGAAGGAGCGGTTCTTTCACAATTAAACAGCTGTTACTATACACACATAATCGAATTCACACAGTTCGATTATTTTTTTGTTACATCATTTTGGCGGTCCCGTAAGTTACCAACTGGTACATATACGGTACCTGCACTGTGGATTGCATCCACGTCTTGTTGCAATACCATTACAACAGAATAGTCATCAGTTGTGTAGAATTCAGTAGGCATTTTGTCGATGTTTACTTCGCCGCCCAATTGATTCTTCACATCTTGATTATTCTCGATAGCATTCACTAAGTCTTTTTTGTTAAGGCCACCAAGGTCATACAAGGATAATTGACGACCTGTTGTAGTGTTGAATGTGAAGCCTTTTACATAGTTGACGCCATTAGCATCACGATCACGCATTGTGTACGTATGAATCAATACACTGAAAATACCATTTTTGTCTGTTTTAACATCGTAGTACATAACTACATTTGTTTTATCAGCGTCTTTGGCATTCAATTTTTCTACGTCGTTTTGTACTTTAGCAACGTATTTTTTGATAGTATTATTGATTGCTTTTTCTACAACTGGACTAACAGATTTAACTGTTGGGAACACTAGATCAAGATGATCTGTAGTGGATTCCACTGGAGATACAGCCACCTCTTTGCGGTCCATATAGCGGTCTGCATTAGGTGCTACTACTTCAACTGCATCGCGATCAACCTTAGATGCTACAGAGCGTAACGCACGGTTTTGCTCCGGTGTAGCAGTACTAGAGATACGGTATGTTAAATCGTTGCGATTTACTTTATTCGTATCAGCTTGAACTTTTTGCACTGTTGCAGTGTCTTTAGTTACAGGAATTTCGCTTGCTGCGAAAGATACTACTGGCAATGCAGCAGCCATCATGATGAGTACAGACTGTTTTAATTTCATTGTTTAACCTCTTATTGTTGTTCTTGCTCAGCTTTCATCGCTAAAGCTTCTTCTTTATTGAATTTGTGTGCTACAACACGACGAATTAAGTATAGACCAGCAAAGATGAATGCAAGCAATCCTAACCATTGTGCTGTGCTTTCAAATTGAGGACCCACTAATTCAAGTGGAGATTCACCACCACCAGTTGTAACAGACAATACAATAATAACAGCTATGATTACACCAATCAAGCTTTCACCAACAATCAAACCAGATGCAAAGAGAACACCGCGGCGGTTAGATTGTTCAACATCGTACTCAGCGAGTTCGCCAGCACGCATTTTAGCACGAGCTACTAGGTAACGGCCTACGAAATAGCTAATGAAAGAACCTAAGATGAGAGGCACTTCCAATGTTGGAGGTAAGTAAATACCCATACCAACTGCCAATGGAGGCAATGTTAAAGAAGCTGTTGTGCTCTTAAGAATTAAGTTAACGATAATTGCTACGACGCCAACACCAACGCCAATCAAGATGTAATCCCAATCCATGCTAGAACTGAAGATACCTTGAGCAATTGTAGTCATCAAAGTTGCTTGTGGAGCGGATAATGCAGCATTAGGGTCCATTTCAGGACGTGGTAACGCACCTGTGAAGCCGTATGCTTGGTAAAGCAAGTTAAGAACAGGAGCAATTGCAACTGCACCAGCTACAGAGCCAAGTAACAACGCAATTTGTTGACGCCAAGGTGTAGCACCAACGAGTTGACCTGTTTTCAAGTCTTGCAAGTTATCGTTAGAAATAGATGCAATGGCGATAACTACGGATGTCATGAAGATAGCCATAGCTGTAGCGAATTGTACGCCTGCTTCTGTAGCGAACAAGTTATTTTCAGAAGCGATGAAGTACACCACTAAGGAAGAAATAATAGTCGCCAAGATACCAATACCGGAGATTGGAGATGCAGATGTACCGATAAGACCTGCCATGTAACCACATGCAGCAGCTACGAAGAAGCCGATTAGCAATGCTACGAGAACACCTACGATAACAAGTGTCCACATTAAGCCTGCGCTAATAGGTACTGCAGATACGAAATCCCAGAATGTAAGAACTAAGCCTAAAAGGATGATACCGAACACGATGATAACAGATTTTGTGCTCATATCTGTATCCATACGATGCAATGCACGTTCAGTGGAACTGCTATTCATGGATTTAACAGAAATTTTCATACCTTCGATGATAGGTTTAATCAATGTAATCAAAGTCCAAATCGCTGCGATACCAATAGCACCAGCACCGATGAAACGAACTTTAGATTTCCAAACAGCCATTGCAAATTTAGCTGTAGCACCGCCGTCTGGAGCAAACATATTAGTTAAATAAGGTACAAAACCAGCCCAAGCGATGAGTACACCAACTAGGATAGCGATACCAGAAGCAATACCGATAAGGTAACCAGCGCCTAACAATGCTGTAGAGAAGCCCAACGGAATTTGAGTAATCCCCTTGCTACCTACAGGAAGCCAGAAACTCATGCTGTCTCCGAGCACTTTGAAACCATTTGCACAAAGACTGATAATACCAGCTACAAGACCACCGGATACGATATCACCCATACCGGAGCTAGATTGTGGACCTTGGCCAGCATTGTGAGATCCAACTTTCAAAATTTCTGCTGCTGCACGGCCTTCTGGATATGGTAGATCACTATTTACTACCATAGCACGACGCAATGGAATGGTGAATAACACACCTAAAGAACCACCGCATGCGCAGAGCAAGAATGTTTGCCAGAATGGGAAACCGTTCCAATACCCAAGCATGAGTAGACCTGGCAAGATAAAGATAATTGCGGACAAAGTACCGGCTGCAGAAGCCTGAGTTTGTACCATGTTGTTTTCAAGAACGTTAGAATCCTTGAAGAAACGTAAGATTGCCATTGAAATAATGGCTGCCGGAATGGATGACGAGAATGTCAAACCAACCTTCAAACCGAGATATACGTTAGATGCTGTAAAAATTACAGTAATCAATGCACCAAGTAGCATCCCACGTAGTGTCAGTTCCGGCAGATGAAGGTCATGGCTCATAAAGTCATGTTTCATAAGTACTTACCTCCTCTGTGAAACTAGAGCTTACAACAATATAATAAGCTACTTCCATTTTAACGTGTTAAAGCGATGATTTCAATATATATACGATATTTATAATGTATACATGTTTCATTAGTCCCTCAACTATGTAGGAAAAGGCAATAGTCCAAAAGCCTCCAAAGCCACCCACCCCGCTACGCGGGGCCGCTAAGTCGTTTTTGGACTATCGCCTTTCCCCTCTCAAATCGACCTTATATGAAACATGTATACAAATTAAATATAAATCATCCCATATATATTGGGAGAAGGGAAAAGATGTATATGCACAAATCGCATATACAACTCTCTTCTATATGAAAATAGAAATCATTATCTTTTATTCTGTACAAATATACAGGATTTTATATAATTAAAGTACCGACGATAAGGTCGGCATGTCTTTTAAGGAGGTTGTAAACATTATGGAAACAAGAATTGAATACGATTCAATGGGACCAGTCGAAGTCGACGCTAGACGAATTTACGGACCTCAAACGCAACGCTCGTTCAATAACTTTAAGATTGGTGACCACCGTATCCCTATTGAACAAATCAAAGCGCTTGCGCTTGTAAAAAAAGCATGTGCTTTAACCAATGCAAAATGTGGCGCAGTAACTGAGGAAAAAGCGAAACTCATCGCTCAAGTAGTCGATGAGATCATGGACGGCAAATGGGATGATGAGTTCCCATTAACTGTATTCCAAACAGGTTCTGGCACACAGACTAATATGAATGTGAACGAGGTAATTGCTCACCGAGCAAAACAGTTAGATGAAAGCAACCTGCTCCATCCTAACGACGATGTAAACCGCGGCCAAAGTACAAACGATACATTCCCTACGGCAATGCATATCTGCGCGTACTTTGAAATTACAAAACGCGTAATTCCTGCATTGGACGGCCTTATCCAATCCTTTGAAAAATTGCAAGAAAAAGGTAAAGGCTTACAAAAAGTTGGTCGTACACATCTACAAGATGCTACTTTCATCATGGTAGACCAAGAAATTAGCGCCTTTGTGGAAGGTCTAAAAACTGCCAAAACTATGCTCGTGCAAAACGCTGACCACCTACTCGACGTAGCTCTCGGTGGCACTGCGGTCGGCACAGGTGTAAACACGCCTAAAGGCTATCTAGACGTTATGGAAACTGTATTGCCAGAGGTAACAGGCGCGCCATTCCGTGTTAAGAATAACAAATTCCAAGGCCTATCTTTGAAAGATGCATTTATGATGGCTCACGGTGCACTTAACACATTGGCTACTACACTATTCAAAATCGCTAACGACGTTCGCTTCTTAGGCTCTGGCCCTCGCTGTGGCTATGGCGAATGGCATCTTCCTGAAAACGAACCGGGCTCCTCCATCATGCCAGGCAAGGTAAATCCTACACAATGTGAAGCCTTAGCCATGGTATGCGCCCAAGTATTCGGTCATAATACGACGATGACCCTCTGTGCAGGCAGCGGTGCGTTCCAATTGAACGTGTACATGCCTATCATGATCTATGATTTCGTTGAAAGCTGTCGCCTCCTCTCAGACGCTATGAACTCTTTCACAACACACTGCATCAACGGCGTAGAATTTGTACCTGAAAAACTCAACTTCTTCGTAGAACAATCTCTCATGATTGCCACATCCTTAACACCATATATCGGCTACGACAAGAGCGCTAAGGTTGTAAAAGAAGCATACAAACGTGGTTGCTCTATCAAAGAAATCATCTTGGAAGAAAAACTCATGACCGAAGACGAATTTGCTGAAGCAGTTCGCATGAAATAAACTCTCTCAACTCTATGACATATCTGTAACATCCTCTCATACCTCAAATGAACGGACAAAGCCCCGATACATAACGTATCGGGGCTTTATTTTAAATTACGACTTCATTACATATTTAATAAGAAGAAAACCTAAAGCATAAAATATTACTACACCAAAATATACATATGGTAATGAGCTTAGCAATTCATCAATTGGAATACCATTTAAAAGACGATATACAATCTGAACTATAGGAAATATAATAGCTACGATTATAATACTATAAAATAAAAATTTAAAAACACGTTTCACATTACTACTCCCACAAAACAAAAAACTCTATATAAATACTCTTTTATACTCCACTTTTTACTTCTCTAATATCTCACAAGTTTTATAGTCATTACCAGGATCAAAGATATGATAAAAACCATCTGTTTCGTATTTAGTAGTTCATAGGTCTCGTTAAATGTATCATTTTTGAATGCTTGTATTATCAGTTCTTCTTGTTTACTGAGTTCCAGGTATATATCTAAATGGCATCCAACTGCCACTAGTATTGCTATTTTGAGATATCCTTTATATATATCCGTTGTCATATCGTAGAGTAGAGAGATATCAAATAGCACAAGTAGAATGGTACATATAAGAAATTTATGGATAAAGGATTTACTATACATGATTGTATCCCTATAAGGAGCATAGCTTATGACCTAAGCTACGCCATCAAAGAATGTAATGACTGTAATTTCTCGTGGGCAGTTAATACGAATTGGGAACCAGTGACCTGTACCGTTATTGACGTAGCACACGCTTTGTTCTTCAACGTAGCGCCCTTTTGTATATGGTGTACCTGTTGGTACTAAAGGCATCCCCATAAATACAATTTGACCGCCATGGGTATGACCAGAAAGGGTCAACGGAATCTTGTGTTCAATGGCTTCTTCAAAGAATTCAGGGTGATGAGCCAATAGAATAACAAAGGCATAGTCTGGAATACCAGATAAAGCCTTATCAATCATAGCTTCACGTTTTTCTTTTTCTCGATCATTGTCGTACGCAACACCTGCAATATATACAGGTTGTTTACCGCCCATAATTTGAATATTGCTATTCACAAGAATATTCATCGGTGTATTGTGCTTCAATTCCTCTAACACCTTATTCACATCGTGATGGTATTCGTGATTGCCTAAAATGAAATCTACACCGTCAGGAATTTGTTTTGCAAAGGTCGTCAGTCTTTCACAAACCTGTGGCAACCAAGCCAGTTTATCGATTAAATCACCAGTGATAACAACGCGATTAGGCTTTTCTACAAGGGCGAGCTTTAAAATTTCATCAAGATCGTCTAAGTCGATGCTTGGCCCTACATGAATATCGCTGAGTTGAACGATTTTATAATCCTTTAACCCAGGCGGTAGGTTTGTATAACCGAAGCTTTCATGAGTGACCTCAATCTCATGTTGACCTACATAGGCAGCATAACTAGAACCACCGATTGTGGCTAACGGCACCACTGTGGCTGCCGTTCTAAAGAATGCGCGACGGCCCGTTCTATTTTCCTCTGGCGTTTTGCTCCAAATTTTATTAACCGCCCAGTATAGTAAACCTAGGACGATAAATACAGGAATAGCCAAGAATAGACCAAAAAGGAAACCGTAACTTTCAGTACGGAATATATTCATCAACGGATAATACATCGTTCCGTATAGATCTACTTGATTGAGTATATAGTATCGGATGGCAGCGAACCACGCACCGATAATAATTAGATAACCTACCCAAGCAGGCCATTTCTTTTTAGGCTTCCACAAGTTGAGGAAAAGCGCCCAAAAGCCTACCAATCCTATTATGAGGATAGCAGAGAATATAATATTAAATAGAATTCTCATTCATTGCTCCTATAAATTATTTTGCCATCTCCGTCAGTTTACCATGAGGGCCTGCCCAAGCATAATCGGCG
This sequence comes from uncultured Veillonella sp., assembly GCF_900545205.1. Taxonomy (GTDB): domain Bacteria; phylum Bacillota; class Negativicutes; order Veillonellales; family Veillonellaceae; genus Veillonella. Next base: position 17,119 of record NZ_UQYC01000002.1, read on the forward strand.
AACTCGTCGCGCTTGATGAGCATCCAGTCCTTTGGCAATTGCTTTTGGATAGCTCCAATCGTTATATTTTCAGCATCTCCTACGTACGTCAAATCGCCGCGGAATGCTTTCATAAACCATTTCCGATGAGAGAAAATATGTGTTATTTGTTTTACTAATACAGGTTGTAAAGCTAGTTCAAAACCTAGATCTTTAACTAATTCTTCAAGGCCTTGTTCCCCTTCATCAAAAGCAGATATCATTTCTACAGATGGGAATTCCCACATAGACCGTAACAACCCACGATTAGGGCGTTTATGCAATAGATAATAGTCTTCGTATTGCAAGATACCTACAAATACAGGTACCTCTACAACCTTTGTTTTCTTGATTCGTACAGGTAATTTGTCCGTATCCTTATGTTGGTATGCTTCGCACATGTTTACAATAGGACATTCTCCACAGCGCGGCGTCTTTGGAATACATACGGCAGATCCAAAGTCCATCAAGGCTTGGTTAAAATCACCAGGCCGATCGTGAGGTAATGTTTCCTCTACAATAGCAGTTATAGCCTTCTTACCTTTAGTGCTCAAAATATCATCAAAGATGCGATATAAACGAGCGTAAATACGCAGCACATTGCCGTCTACAGCTACCTCTGGTTCGTTGTACGCCATAGATAGCACGGCCCCAGCCGTATAAGATCCTACGCCCTTCAATGACTCCATAGTCTTGCGGTCACGGGGCACAATACCACCGTAGTTTTCAACGACGTCCTTTACACCAAGGCGCAAGTTGCGAGCACGGCTATAGTAACCAAGCCCCTGCCAAGCGTGAACAACTTCATCCTCAGTAGCCTTTGCTAAGGCCTCTAAGGATGGAAATAAACGCATCCAGTTGTCATAGTAGGGCTTCATTGCCTCAATGCGCGTCTGCTGGCTCATCACCTCGGACACCCAAATCTTATAAGGGTCTCCACAATCGCGCCACGGCAAATCTCGCTTATTCACATCATACCACGCCAACAGCTGTGGCACCCACTTAGGGTTCTTTTTATCAGTCATATTACCTCAAAATATTATAAATTTAGGACTCTAGTACCACTTTCGTAACTACATAGCCCCTTTTTGTACTTTAATATCCACTAGCCTTATCTTGATATAAGCTAATAAGGTCCAACTTATCCGTTAATATATAGATCAATGCGCGCCAAGTGTTCGCTTTCAAGAACGGTGTCCACCGCGGTCAGATCCATCTTATCTACCGTACTGTTGTCTCGGCCAAATACGATAGGCCCTTTTAACTTCTTGCCTTCTAGCAACATTGGCAACCATTGGCGGTCACCATCCCACATGTGTTTATAGGGAATTTCATCGATTTTTAGCCAGTGAGGCTCCATCTCGTCTGTTTCCTCTACATTGCCTGTGAAAGCACGCAAAAAGTACACATAACCTACATGTGTTAAGCTTTCATCAAAAGGAAATTGAAAATCAAAGACAGCCACACATTCTAAATCTTCAGGGCGACCATGAAGTCCAGATTCCTCAAATAATTCGCGAATAGCACAGTCTCGGAAGCTTTCACCAGCCTCGAGTTTACCGCCAAATCCATTATATTTATCAGCCCCGAAACCACGTTTCTTACGACCTAGCAATATGCGATTTTGTTCATCAATGGGAAATACGAGCGTCGTCGGTTTCATAAGGCCTCCTTTATCGTTAAAATAATACCCTATTATTATACCATTATTTCATGTACGAATGGGCTAATTATGGTATGATTAAGAGTATAGATTTTCTTACGAGGAAGGAGGCACATGATGAATAAACCACTACGATTTAACATCGCACTAGGGCGCACTAAGCCTGTTAATATTCGGAATGAAGAAGTGCGCTGCCCCTTCTGTGATCGTGCAAAATTAACGGATATCCTAGATACATCTGGTCATATCATATGGCTCATGAACAAATATCCTGTACTAGATAAAACATGGCCCACGGTTATTATCGAAACAGAAACGGACGAAGGTGAATTTTCCACCTTGCCGGCTGATGAAGCGGCTCGTATTCTCCAATTCGGCCTTGATAAATGGCGCGAAACACGACAACGGAAAGAATTCAAATCTGTATTATTCTTTAAAAACCATGGCTATATGTCCGGTGGTTCCATTCGTCATCCGCACAGCCAAATCATAGGCCTTGAAGATTACGATTACCACGAAGATATTACAGCTCAAAATATGGAAGGCTGGCTCTTACACGAGGATCAAGATGTGCGCATCACCTTGTCTACACAGCCCATCATTGGCTTCTTTGAGTACAATATACGCTTTAAACCAGATGCACCTGTACGCTCCGTAGCGCTAAGATTACAACAAGTATTACGCTATGTATTGCGCAGCATCGCCAACTATAGCCATTCCTATAACTATTTTGTATATAATCTTGAGGACGGCTACGACTATATCAAGGTTGTGGCACGTTATGTAACAACACCACTCTATGTGGGCTACAAAATTCCTCAAACTTGTGACGAAGAGCGGGCTGCAAAAATCATCCAAGACATTGCACCGTACTTCCACGCCTCTAAATAGTTTAATGATACACATTTAATCTAAAGAGTTTTGATAATACATTTTTGTTCTAAATAGCTTTGAGTATATATTTGAAAGGATATTTATGAAAGTATTTGCCATCGGCGATCTCCATCTATCTGGCAATCCTCCGACGAAGCCGATGGATATTTTTGGTCCCCACTGGGATAATCACTGGAGCCGCATCAAAGAAGATTGGATGACCCGTGTAACAGACGAAGATATAGTCTTTCTCGTAGGTGACATGAGTTGGGCCCTTCGCCTCGATGAAGCGGCTTGCGACTTACAAGAAATTGCCTCCATGCCGGGCAAGAAATATATGATCCGCGGCAACCACGACTACTGGTGGGCCTCTGCCAACAAGATGCGAAACCTCATGGGCGATGCTATCACCTTCTTACAAGGTCATGGTACAGCACAGCTTATTCAAACAGCAGAAGGTCCACGCATCATTGCCTTTGGTGGCACACGCGCTTACCTCTGCCCTGGAGACTCCCATTTCACACCTGAAACAGACCAATCCATTTACGATAGAGAACTGATGCGCACCGAAGCAGCACTGCAAGAAATGGATAAAGCTATAGAAACACTAATAGAATCATTCGAATCAGAAACAAACTTGGATACTACGGACTCTGATAAAAACAATCCACCAACTATAGATATAGACAAGATACCAGTAACAAAAATCCTATTGTTACACTATCCGCCATTCAATGAATCCAACACGCCTTCCGGTTTTACGGATCTCATGGAGACATACAATGTAGATATGTGCATCTTTGGACATTTACACGACCAAATATCCTTTAAACGTATTCCAAAGGAGTTTGGATCCACCAAATTAGAGCTCGTATCTGCAGACTATCTAGACTTTAGACTGAAAGAAATTATGTAAGGAGAGACCATGAGTCGCATTCATAAAGAACATTTACAAGCGGGGTATATTTTTGGTGATACTATAAACCAAGAATATATTTACTTGCCCTCTGGTGAGGTAGGTACTGACCATCCTTTGGCAGTTCTGGAAACACCGACAAAGCGTGAGGACATTACATTGGACGAAGCAGTCCACATGATTGACACCCTTACGTTAAAACGTTGTAGCCATCCTACACTAGGAAAAAAATCATTTTAATACTATAATGGCACTAACAAATTAAGCGGGTAGATATCTACCCGCTTTTTGTATAGACTTATACAGTTTTTAGATATTCTATAAAAAGATTATCCCAAGAAGCCACCATGGCCCATTCGAATACAATCTTCTTTTGTGATTTCATCGTCTGCTACAAGGCGTGGTAAGATTTCGTCGAAAGCAGTCGGTTTGCTGAATAATACACCGCCTGGAACGCCGAGGATTGGTGTACCATCTGCGCAGTATGCAATACAAACCATGGAGCCTGGCAATACAGGTAAACCATAAGTCACTACCCGATCTGCATAGCGTTTAATGGCCCCTGGTGTTAAATCGTCTGGGTCAACGCTCATGCCACCAGTACAGAAAATAATATCAGCGCCAGCTTGTTTTACCTTGTCGATAGCCGCCACGATATCGTCTGTATTATCTGTTACAATTTCATGAGCTACTTTTTTTACACCGAATTCAACACAACGTTCTTCAATGATTGGGGTGAAAGCATCTTTAATGCGGCCTTCAAATACTTCGGAACCTGTAGTAACGATACCCATTGTTTTGCGTACGAATGGTTTTACATTGAGTAAAGGATGACCATTAGCGATTTTCTTCGCATCTTCTACTTGTTGTTCCTCTAACAATAATGGAATACAACGCATGCCTGCTAATTTATCACCTGCTTTCACAGGTGTATTATTAAATCTTGTTACGATGGTAAGCTCGCCAATGCTATTAATAGCATGTAGTCGCTCTACATCTACTTTAAAGAGGCCATCTACGTCTGCAATGGCTTCGATTTTACCTTGCGCCATAGGTCCGTCATGCATATTTTCACCGCCTGCCATATCGTACAAGGCACGCGCCACATCCTCTTCGTGTAAGAAGCCTTCATCTTCAGGCTCCATAACAAAGATATGCTCTTTACCAAGATCTAGTAATTTTGGAATATCCTCTTCCGTAATCGCATGGCCACGGCGGAACGGCGTATCTTTCACCTCGCCGATAACAATACGTACTAAATCATGTATTAATGCATGCCCTACAGCATCTTGTGTTCTAATGGATTTCATTTCTTTCCCCTTTAATTCAAAATTCTATGTCATATATTGAATTCTAAATTCTACTCACATATTAATTTCTAAAGTCTGCTCAAGTATTAAATTCTAAATTCTTCTCAAATGTTAAATTCTGAATTCTATACAATGTATGTTATAACAACAAAATGTATCTAATCCTATTCTGAATATCTTACAAATTGGTTTATAAATATATTCCGAATAAGACCTAAATAGTCTTATGTAGTAATCATATAAAAATGGCTTTATTTACGCTGTAACTCAAGTCACCTTATTTGTTAATTAGATTGTACAGAGTATACGCGCAAGTAGTACACCCACCCAGCAAAGGATTAAGCCCCCTACAACTTGTACAAAGCCATAGAATAAAGCTTGTACATAGGACTCAGACATCATTAGTTGTAGCATTTCAAAAGCAAAGGTAGAGAAGGTTGTAAAGGCACCTAGTCCACCTACAACTAGGAAAAATCTAGCCCATTGTGGTAAATCTGGCTTTTGCATGTAAAGCCCTAAAACGAGGCCAATAATGAGGCAACCGATGAGGTTTACTACGACCGTGCCATACGGAAAAGAGCTCACCTTTGTCATAACCCATTCACCAAGAGTCATACGACATAATGCTCCAATGGCCCCACCGAGGGCAACTGCAATGTATTTTTCCATATTGCCTCCTCTACTTACAGTACTATCCTACGACTTTCACAATACGTGTAATTATCTGAAATATCCGATAATTATCTAGTTTTCTATATTAGTCAATCACCAACAGTCTCAGTATACTATATTTAGAGAGCAGGGAAAAGGAAGGAATCCCTATGAAATCTGCATCGACACCTCTAACTGAGCTACGAATCAACACCTATGAAGATCCGGTCTTACAGCATCAGTATGTTTGTTTAGGCCATAAAATTGCCCATATTCGCATATCTCTAAACATGTCTCAATATGAGCTAGCACACCACGTGGGCATTAGCCGCAGTTATTTAAGCAAGCTAGAATGTGGCACAGGTATATCTGGCATGTCCTTAGAGATTTTATTTAAAATCGCTGAAGCATTCCAAATTGACGCAGCACAACTCGTAAGGCTGCGCATCGTAGATTATAAAAGCTGTAATGCGCATCTTTCATCACACTACAAACGATTAGAATTTCTAAGTCATACACGTAACAATACACCAGCAAAAGCTGATTCAAAGCTAAGCTAAGTTAAATTAAATTAATTAAATACAGTAAACATCTACTACATAAAAAGCTCCGCCAATAGCGGAGCCTTTCATATAGCATGCCCAACAAAAGGCATTATACTTCATTAAGTTTTTTATGTTGTACCTCTGCATTTGCTTTTTTGAAGATAAATGCATTGTTAATGTGCTGACGCATAGCAGTTTCTGCGGCTACTTCATCATGACGCTCAATGGCATCTACGATATGATCATGTTCATCGTCGCAATCATGGGTACGCACTGCATTAAAGGAGCTAATATACATATCGCGATTAACGCGTTCACGGAAGCTTGCAAGGTATTCTACAACGCGTTCATTACCAGAGTAATGAGCGATCATTGTATGGAATCGACTGTTTACTTCAACACGTTCTGTAGCATCTTCGATTTCATGCATTTCTTTACAAATCTCACGTAATTCTTTAATTTGTTCATCTGTAGCATGACGTGCACAAAGTCTTGCACCAAGGCCTTCCATTACTTCACGCACTTGATACAATGCAATGATTTCCTCTGGTGTATCAGACTTTACAGTAACGCCCTTCCAAGGAACAATCACTACGAGATTATCTTTCGCCAATTTACGGAATGCTTCACGCACAGGTGTAGCGCTCACTTGCAATTGCTCTGCAATTTTTACTTCGTTAAGCTTTTCTTGCGGCATCAATTCGCCTGTTAAGATAGCTGTTTTTAATGTCAAATAAACTTGTTCACTAAGAGGTAATCTTTCAATAGAGTCCACCGCGGACAATTTGTATTTATCTTTAGAATCTTGTCGTCCCATTACTATCCCCTAACCTTATGGCCCGTTATATCTTTCATACTTTCAAAGAACGGCTAAAATGAGTATAATATATTGTGCAATATATTTTATTTTGAATAAATATGTCATATGTGATTAAGTGCATATAATACAATTATAGAGCCCATATCTAAGACTGTCAATTTACGATAGATAATAGCTATATCTCATTTTTGAAAGTAAGGAAGTTATACCATGAGCCGTTGTTTGGTAATCATAAACCCTGTATCGGGTGGCGGTGCGGCGCGCCGTTATGCCCTCGATTTACAATGGAAATTGAGCACCTTATTCGAAACGATTGAGGTCAAGTTCACCACCGGTGAAGGAGATGCTACACGTTTTGCAAAGGATGCTTGCGAACGCGGATTCGATGCTGTATTCTGCATGGGCGGTGACGGCACCGTAAATGAAACCGTAAACGGTATTGCCCAAGGGGGCTTCAAATCTACCTTTGGTTTTATACCAGTAGGTACTGTTAACGATATGTCTCGTGCCCTTGGCATTCACCAAAACCCAACACAAGCAATCAAACGAATTGATATCAATCAAACTCGTACCATTGATATCGGTCGTTGCAATGATAAATATTTCTGCAACAATATCGCAGCCGGTGTTATTCCAAAGGTAATCGAAGAGGTTACCCCAAAGGAAAAAAGCATTTTAGGCCCACTCGCCTACTTCTTGCGCGCAGGCCAAGCATTGTTCACAACGAAGGACTACACATATCGCATCCAAACAGAGAACGATGATTTTATCTGTAAATCACCGCTCGTGTTAGCATTGCTTACCAATGTAGTATCTAGCTTTGAACGCTTTATGCCAGAAGCCTCTGTAGACGATGGCTATATGCGTATCATCATCTTTAAGGAATACTTCATCCTCGATATCCTAAGCGTACTACCACTCATCATCAGTGGCGCCATCTATAATTCCCGTTATACAACAACACTAACTGTAAAAAAAGCTCATATTGAACTATTATCTAATATCGGTGATTTACCTACTAATATGGACGGCGATCAAGGTCCATCCATGCCAGTAGATATCGAAGTATTGCCGCGTGTACTAAAAGTATTCGCACCAGCAAAACACAAAAAGAAAAAGGCTTTGAATTTGCCTATATTACCGCATATATAACACAAAAGCTCTCTATCCAAGGATAGAGAGCTTTTTTATGGGGTTATAGGACAAAACGTGTTGGTACTTTAATCCCAATCATTGAAAGATAATTTGTCATAGTTATGCAAATCACCCCAAGAAATGGCATCTCCCCAAGTTGGAATTATGCCTTGAAGTTGGGCTCTTTCATTCATAGAACTATATATTTTAGAAATACTTGCATCAGTTGGCATTACCTTAAGTATTTCTTTTGCAGAAAGCGGTCTTGGTGAGTGTAAATAACACCACCAAAAGACCGCTTTTATACGTTTTTCTACAGACATTCCTCGATGGTAACGCAATAAACGTCTGAGTTGTGCGTTTACTCCGCCTTCAATAGGGTTATTAGTCCTCGGACATTCTTTATCCAACACCAATGTTTCATCTAAATATCGAAACATTGTCTCTGTATTAATTAATACCACTAGAGAGTTATAGGCTTTTAGTAATCGTTCATGCGTAGCTCTTAAATTATCATTACTATCACGTGTCATTTCACTTAGAAACTCTTTAAAAGTCACCCTCCAATTAAATAATTGTTGAATCCATATTTTTGCATCTTCCTGTGTTTTTACGTTATATAAATCGCTTGCTAAATCTTTTAACATAATGCCTGCTAATGTCTTAGGCCGCCTAGTAGTGTAACGATGTACTTGCCATACGGCATGAACAATACAACGTTGAAGCTTGGCGGTACGCCAAACTTTTTTTAATGCTTTTCTAAGACCAGGTCCACCATCAGAAACGACCACAATGGGGGTCGCTATTCGCTGCATAAGAGCTTGCCATGAGCGAGACTGTTCTGACCTACATAAATACCACCCCAATACATATTCACCATCATAACAGATCAAAATACAAGCTTTTTTAGCTAAGTAAATACCATCAACGAATACCACATCTCTCGAGGTTTCAATTTTGGGCGGCATAGGCCATATTTGCCAGAAATCCGCTATCTGTCTACGAAATGTACGGCCCTGCCCAGGCATGTCCTGTTATGTTTCTTTACTAAATAACCAATTTAGAAATCGATGAAAACATTTAGTAGTATTATCAATAGTTTGTGTAAAGGTGATGTTACACTGCTTACAATGCCATCGTTGTGATCCAGCTTTAGTTTTCCCATATTTTTGACAAGAAAATCCACAATTTATACATCTTACCAGCATGATTATTCCCTCCACTTAGAACACGATTTTCTAAGAAGATATAACCTTATTGAAGCCAGTAAAATCAAGGATTTTGGGACTTTTTACCAACACATTTTGTCCACCCTCTAAGTTTATCAAAAGAACTTAAAATAGCGATGGAGCCAGTAATTTACTGGCTCCATCGCCTATAAAACCAACACGTTTTGTCCTATAACCCTTTTTATGTGTATTACATATCTAATTATTACAACATATCACACACGAATAGAGAAATCCGCTAATCATATGTAAATGGCTAAATTAATCTACAACAATTGCATCATGCAAGCGGAAGCTATAGATATAGCATGCTTTTACCGGCATGCCCGTCAATCGTTGCAAGGCCTCTTTATAGAGGTCCATTTGTATTTTATAGCGCTTGATAAGGTCTTCTCCAGATTTGACGCGATCTGTCTTGTAATCTACGAGAACCCATTCACCGTCTTCTTCAAAGGCAGTATCGATAATACCTTGAAGGAATAGATTTTCGCCATCCTCTAAGGTGTCATATACGCGTTTTCCTTCAAAGAGCATACTAAACGGCAATTCTCGTTCGATACGCTTAGCGTTGATGAGACGCTTTCCAAGGTCAGAACTGAAGAATTTATAAAGACTGGTATCGCTTAATAAATTTCGTTCTTCCTCTGTGAAAGTCCCTTTCGTTACCAATTCATCCAGCTCTTTTGTTAAAGAAGCTTGCGTGTACTTAGTAAGAGGTAACCATTGCATGGCCTCATGCATCAAGGTACCCCATTGAGCCCCTGTTAACACATCCTCTTCGGACTGTAATGCTTGAGGCTTGCGACCGAATACAGAGTTCGCTAAATCATCAGCAGAAACTGTTCTAATTGGTACAGTTTCATTACTGGTAGCATTCCTATCAGCATTACGTATATCTAACTTAATAGCTTGACCTAAGATTGTATCTGAAACAGCTCGTTGAGCGCCAGCCTCTACCGTATTTACTGCTTCAGCAGGTGTATTAAGGGTATCAATTGTCCCTGCTTCTAGTTCTCGTTCTTGGAATCGTCGTTTCAATTCACTAACAGAGATTTTAGCAGTCCGTCGTGTGGCATCGTTGTACGGATAGGTATAGTTAAAGCGGTCTACTATTTCCTGTGGTAATTCTACAGCATTAACAGCTTTTAACTCACGTACCTTGTTGATAGTGGTTTCGTCAATATCTGCTTTATAATCGAGATCACCGTAAAGAGAGCCATCGTGAATTTCAACCTTGATACGACATTTCTTGTCCGGTAAGTCAAAATAGGTTGGCCCTTCGTACTCAATGGCTACACGCAATGGATTGCCGCCGTCTAAATGACGAGCAAAGCCCATAATGAGCCAATCTAAATACGTATTGGCTTGAGTGATAATATCCGTTGGCAATTGTTGGCCTTCTACAGAGGCAGCATTTTTAATGAGTTCACCTAAGGTGCTCAACCCACCCTTAGAATTTTTAAAGCCTTTCACAAAGCCTGTCATAAACAGCTTATCTCGTGCTCGTGTTAACGCTACATAAAGAATACGCTGTTCCTCGGCTTTCAGGGCTGCCTCTTTGACATCTTTCACGTAGAACCACGGCATGGTCGGGAAGGATACTCGAATATCTGGGAAGTATCCCTTTAAGCCAAGGCCTGCGTTCTTATCGATAAGAAGCTCAGAGCGAAGGTCCATCATATTGAATTTCTTTTGCATCCCAGATAAGAATACAACAGGGAACTCGAGACCCTTACTCTTGTGAATGGTCATGAGGCGCACTACATTATCCGCTTCACTGACCACATTGGCAAGAGGCATATCTTGATTACTGTCGCGCAAGCTTTCAACAAAACGCAAGAATCTAAAGAGTCCACGGAAGCCAGAGGCCTCATAGCCCTTAGCGCGGTCGTATAAGGCGAGAACATTCGCACGGCGTACAAGACCATTTGGCATGGCACCCACATAGTTTACATAATCTTGGGATTCGTAAATATCCCACAATAAATCGGTCACACCGTGACGACGTGACAAGGTACGCCAACGCTCCATATGTCCAATAAAGGATAATAAGCGCTCATCTTGTGCCTCTTCTGCATAAGCAGGCATGAGAGACCACAAAGAACCCTCACCAGACAAGCGCAACGCACCTAACTCATTTGCATCAAGCCCAACGAGACCAGAATGCAAGACCGCTGCCATCGGCAAGTCTTGTTCAGGATTATCTATGATGGATAACAACGCTAACAAGAGCTGGATTTCTTGGGCTTCAAAGTAACCATCCCGTTCGTTTACCACCGCAGGGATGCCTGCTTGACGCATAGCCTCTACGGCACGGGTGCCCCACCCCGCCAAGGATCTGCGCAAAATCGCAAAGTCTCGCCACTCGATTTGACGGAATGTACCATCTGGATTTTGCACCTGCTTCTTAGCAGCGTGAATTTCCTTAATCTTTTGAATAATGAAATCTAGCTCGCGTTCGTTGTTCTCAGGGTCATCCCCTTCGTCTTCATCGCTTTCACTAGCACCGAGGGTATCCTTGCTCACATCTAAAAGCTGCAATTCCACGTCGCCTCCAACCCAGTCCTCAGGCGCATCCTCTACAATGCGACCAGGAATGAGGGATTCTGCCTCTGTATAGTTAAGCTCTGCCGCCTCTTCCGTCATGATTTGATAGAACAAGAAATTTGTGGCAGCCAAGATATTTTCGTGAGATCGGAAGTTCTTCGCCAAATCAATACGGCGCTCTACCGCATCAGTACCGCCGTAGGTGTTATATTTCTCCATAAACAGGGAACTGTCGGCCATACGGAAACTGTAAATAGCCTGCTTCACGTCGCCCACGTAGAACCGATTATCGACGCGAGAAATCAAGTTGATAATCGTCTCTTGCACACCGTTCGTATCTTGGTATTCGTCGACCATGATTTCTTTGAAAGTATCTTGCAGCTCCTTCGCCACGTCAGACGGCTGAGGATCATCCTCTGTGCCAGGCTCAACGAGAAGGGCTAAACATAGATGTTCCAAGTCACTAAAGTCCATGATGCCTTGTTCTTGTTTCATATCCCGATACGCCTTATGGAACGCAATGGTAATCTCTACTAAACCTTCAATGATAGGATATTGAGCCTTGAACTGCTCTTGTAAGGTAGCTTCCGGCACTGTGAATACAGCAGCTTGCATCGCTTTAAGGTCATCTTTATTTTGGGAACCTAAAGATTTAAACTCTGCTTGTAAACTAGGGTCAACCTCTTCTCCAAGTTTATTAAAGCGGTCTTTTATAAAGGTATCCGTATGTTTACAAGCTTCCCCCATATCATCCCAGGTTTGAGCATTTAAAAGCATGCCTAGTGCAGCTAATTGGTTATCGTATATGTTTTGCCATTTGTGAGGCCCTACTGGATCGAGCAAGATTTGTTCCAGCCGCTCTAAGCGCTCACGAATGCGATCTATGACAGCTATATGTTGATTCCACATATATTGACCCCATAGCGTATCACTTGGGTTTATTTCCATCGCCTCTTTATAAGGTGCTAATGCTTTACGTAGCCATCCATCAGGATTAGCAAGGGACATAGCGTAGTTATATAGGGACATAATCTTCGCCGTTAAGCCTGCATCAGATTTATCATCACTGAAGAAGTCTGCCAACTCATAAATATTATAAAGACCCTCTTCATAGGATTTAGTCAATAAATCGGCTAATACCTCTTGTTGTAAGAGTGCCATTTCTGCTTCGTTACCAATGCGAGCCGTTGGATTAATATCGAGCTTGTAGAAATAGGAACGAATCACCCATTGGCAGAAGGAATGCAACGTAGAGATATGAGCAGATGGTAAGAGATTAAGCTGTCGTTCAAGACGCTGCTGCATAGCCTCATCATCAGTAGACTCCATGGCTTTTGCCAAGGCAAGCCCAATACGAGCACTCATCTCTTGTGCCGCCGCCTTTGTAAAGGTTACAACCATGAGCTCTTGCACGGATAAAGGATTATCCATATCTTTAAGACGCGTAATGATGCGCTCTACGAGAACAGCGGTTTTACCTGAGCCAGCCGCTGCAGCGACTAGCAAGGTTTGATTGTCTAAGGACGAATCCTTAGGCGCTATAATGGCAGACTCCTGCTCTGGCGTCCATTTAACACCCATGGTTTTCACCTCCTTCGCTACTGTTGTTTCCATTATTGCGATTCCCGTTGTTATCGCTATTTTCGTCGTTTAGAACCTCTTTCATCCGTTCTAATGCATCATCTTCGGATAGTCTAGATAAGTAATTATATCGATTGCGACTAGAGTCAAAGCGGCATATGGTATTGTAATCACAGTAAGTACAAGGTCTGTTCTTATTTAACTGGTACGGCTGAATTGGGAATTGTCCTTCTCCAATATGACGACCAATGTCAGCCATTACGTGATTAGTATAACGGCACATTACATCAAATTCACCGGTGTTCTTAACCTTATGCAAGTCTCTACTAGAAATTGTTTGATCCTTTTTCGTCGCAATCGGCACATATGGACCTCGTTTAGAACCGTAGGATAAGAACTTATTATCGATATGCGTTAACAACTCAACATCATCTGAGAAGTAGCCGCTATTTTGCCACGCATCACTTTCTTTAGCCAAGGCTACTGCATCTTCATAAGATATAGGCGCGCCAGCAGGGATTTTAGGGTTCTTCACATAGGAATACACCACAGCCGCAGGAGCCATAGATTCGCCTTGCGTGTTACCATAAGCGGATTCTAAGGCTAATAGATATGTCATGAGCTGCAATTTAAGACCATAATACACATCTTGTGCCGTTACATGTGCGCCACCCGATTTGTAGTCGATAACCATACCATAGGTTTGACCGTCTCGGGTATATTCATCGATACGGTCAATTTGACCAATAAGGCGTAAATAGCGATCTTCTCCAAGAGGCACACGAATCGGATCCCAGCCACCTTGACGTCCAAAATCTTGTTCTAAGTATTTCGTATCAAAATCACTGCGCTTGGACCACTCTACAAGGCGGTCTACCGTCACATGTAATGTTCGTTGTACACGCTGCTCGATTGCCTTTTGGTAGGCATCGCTCGTTTCCTCACCGCCCTGATTTTCTTGTAAAATTTCTTCCGCTACGGTACGGCACAAATTTTGTTGTTCATCTTCATTGAGGTCACGCCATTGTTTATTGTTATCTAATAGATAATTACCTAAACGCTCTAAGTTAGCGTGAAGGAATGTACCAATTTCAGGAGCACCAAAGGAGCGTACACGACGCGGTTCCAGTTTCAAACCATATTGAGCATAGAACTTGAACGGACATTGCTGATATCTCTCTAGACGCGTTACAGAACCAGACATGTAGCCTTTAGATAGGAATAATCCATTTACTAAATCCTTCGTAATAACCGGTACATCGTTATTATCTCGAATACCACGAGACACCTCACCTAAACGAGGACGATAGGTGTCGCTTTCACGAGCCCAGTTATAAAGGCCCCACCATAATGGATTGACCTCATGACCACTAAAGAGAGCCCCCCAACGCTCCGATAATAAAGACAAGCTTTGAAGCGGACGCCATACATAATCAGACTCGGTATCAGGTGCAATGGATAGAGGAATATCTACAGCCTTAGCGACGTAACCAAGGGATTCTAGTCGTTTCACCACGAGGGATGGCTCAAGGCCTGTTCCATCCTCACCAGAGCTTGCATAGGACAAGGTCAACGAATCGGATGCCCGTGTCATAGCTAGGTATAGTAGGAAATTCTCGTTGAAAGCCTTCGGCAACGCTCCTTCAGCCAGGGTAATACCGGCCTCCGCCAATTCTTGACGTTCCTTATCCTTAATAAGTCCTTCGTCGCCCATACTTTGTGGGAAGATGCCTTGGTTGAGGCCCATGACGAACACCTTAGGCCACCATTGGCTATAACCACGTTCAATGGTGGTAATCACCACATGATCTAGAGATGGTGGAATCATAGAATAATTTACATCGCTCAAGCCTTCTTCGAGGAGTAGCATCATCTCATCTAAGGTCAACACTTCGTCCTTCATGACCATAGAGATTTCGTCTATGAAAGAAATAACTGCATTGTACATCTGTTCATGGCTAGCTTTAGACTCTTGATCACCTACAGTTTCTGCATCCTTCGCCCACTCATAGAGGCGCTGTGGCACTTGCAATGTTTCTAATAAACCATAGAGCTGTTCACCCCATTCGGCCCCCGTATGGCCTTCGCTATGAGCAGCAAAGTCAAACCATGGCGATAATATATCCATAATGGTTTGTCGTGCTTGATTAACACGAGCTCTACGCGGTGCATCTACGTGACTAGCTTCGTCTTGACCTTCGTGGAAGCCTCGTAAATACGGCCAGCTTTCACGTTCCCATTTATAATGATCAATGCCAAACTCGAGCACATAGTTCTCTAATTCATCTACGGCCTCACGAGTAAGAGGCATCAAGTCCGTTTTCAGCAAAAGGAACATGCTGTCCCGGCTGTAACTATGGCGCACAATATCAAAGAGAGCCGTCAATAATTCGCCTAGCGGATGATTTTTCATAGGACGCTGACGGTCGATAAAGTGTGGAATACCATAGCGAGCGAAAACCTTCTCTAAGGTGTCTCCGTATGTTTCCGACTCGCGAAGCATAATACATACATCACGATACCGTGCCTCCGGAGAAGATTCCACATAGTCCAAAATACGACGAGCTATAGCGTCAGCTTCCCGTTCTCTGTTATAGCCACGAATGAGCGGAATCGTAGTATCTGTAGAATTTGGCTTACTAGGACTAGTAAAGTAATTAGACTCTAGTTCTTGTACGATTTGAGGACCCCGTTTCCCATCAAATCCAACCCAGTTAATACTAGAACCATAACGAGCCACTAAGGTATCGTAAATTTCTAAAGGACGACTAAAGAGATGTTCCCCTCGACGAGCGAGCTTTAAGGCCTTTGGAGCCATCGGTAAATCTATGGTTATAACTGCTTCCTTCGCCAAATCAAACAAGGTGTAAATCAACTCATAGTGTGTAGGTGTAAACCAATGAAAGCCATCGATGAAGACGTGACTATTTTCCATTAATGGAGATTGAGGCAAGGCCTCTACAATTTCCATAATAGGATCGATATCGCGCTCCCCATGACGGCTGATTTCCTCTTCATAGGCAGCCATACAAATGGCAAGTTCACGCAATTTCTTTTGTAATACTTTATTTTTTACAGACTCCGCCCCACGTTCTAAGTCTGTAGGACCTACGCGGAAGGCACGAAACTCAGAAAAGAGCTGTTGCAATACAGAGGAAAACTCAGGCCGCTTGGTAGCCTGTTCTAAGAGGCCTAGTTCCTTTTGTTTTCGTTTCATAACAAGGCGCAACAACATAGACCGGCCAAAGCTAGATAAGCTTGATTGACCGGCCCCCTTAGAGCCTATGGATTGATATACTTGGTACCCCAAACGACCAAAGCCTACAACGCGAACTGTGGTAAAGCCTTTTTCAGGCATAAACTCGGCAAGCTCTCGCTCTACGCGATACGTAGCTGGTTCAGGAACGAGTAAGATTATGGGTTCCCCTGGACAATCGGTCATAACTTGACGTATCCGTTCATATACGGCACGTGTTTTACCAGATCCTGCTCGTCCATAATAGACGCTAATACTCATGAGACCTCCCTAGTGAAACTTTCACCATCTCAATTTATAGAAATCATAAATTTCATCTTATTTTTAAATTTCTTTTCCTCAAGTATAGATTTAAACTAATTTTTTCGATATAATATATTACTATACTACGTATTATTATATAGTAATATGATATTCTGTGCCTAATTATGGGGTAATTAAAGGCAAATTGTACAATATTTGACTCATTAGATTAAATTTGTTTATAATTAAGAAAATATTTTATATTTTATTTACAATTAACAGAATTTCATATATAATACATGTTAGTATTTGTGTTATTTGTAAAAAATCATGTATTTAGGAGTGAATTATTATGAACAAAAAACATTTAGCAGCTGCTTTCGCAGTATTTGCAGCTACAACTATGTCTTTCTCTGCTTTCGCAGCATCTGTTGATGCTAATGCACGTGCTTACGAACGCGCTGCAGCTGAGCAATATACTTACGCTGCACCTCAAGCAGCTACACCAGCGTACCAATCTGGTTATGTAACAAGCGCACCACGCCCTGGTTACAAACCATTACCAGCGGTACCTTACACAGCAGGTGACATGGCTCAACAAATGCCTGTATCTAAAGAATTAGGCGATCCAATCTTCGTAGCACCTGAAACAACAGCTGTAGGTCTTCAAATCATGGACCCTATCGCTACTAACAGCCAACCTGTATACCAAGAAACTGTAACTTCCGTAACAGCTAATGGTAACGGCAGTGCATATGTTTCCCGTTATAAAACTAACCAATTAAACGCATTCGACTTGTTGTTGAACGGCAAATCTTACACTTACGACTTGCCTGCATACACTAACGGCTACCAAGTGAAAACTGCTAGCTCCTACAACCGTGCTGGCGACGGCGTTGCAAATGTATTCTCTACAAACGTAATCACTGAAGCAGTTGTAAACAACAACTCCTTGCGTATCACTGTTAACATGACTCAACCAACAGCTGTAGCAGCTGCTAAATTGCGTTCCATGCAACAAACTGGTCAAGTAGCAGGCGGTGAAGTAGCTGCATTGTTCGCTTACAATGAAAGCTATGATGGTGTAAAACAAGCTGCTCATTACGACGTATTCAACAACGGCAACCGTTACATCGTTGTTAAATCTGGTGCTGTAACAGTTCCAAATGGTGCACAACACCCTTACGCAACTGCATTGTTCGCAGTTACTGACGACACTGTAGCAGCTGTAACAGTATCTGGCAACACTGCTGATACTTACGATTTAGTTAAAGGTACTGCATACGCAATTGCACAATCCGCTCGCGTATCTAACGCACGTACTCGCTAATTCTAACTATAATTCGTTACGAATTAACTATAATGGTGAAAGCTACAAGCCTTCACACCTAAAGACTATATAAATCACCAAAGCCCCGAATGAGGTATCTCATTCGGGGCTTTTTTATGCATCTTATCAATTGAATTCTTAGATTTATTTTTTTACGATAATCTTGTAAATACTTCTAACGCTTTATACGCCATCAAACGATAGCCTCTTGCATTAGGATGTACTTCACCGGCAAAGACAATTTGGCCGATTTGATCCGCTTCGTATAATGATGTATAAAAGTCTATAACCTTCAAATCATGCTCTGCAGCATAGGCTTTCAGTTGTTCATTGACCTCTCGCACCACAATGTCGAGTCCATCCATATCACTATCGATTTGTGTTTCCAAACCAATAATAACCTTCCCCTTTGTGCTCGCTAGTTCAATAGCTTTCACCAAGGTCTTGAACACATATGCACTATCTCGACCTTGTAAGATATCATTAGTACCACACATTAAGAAGATATGACGCGTTGAATTAGCTACAGCTGTAGGTAGCCATTTTTCAATGTTATAAATCATGCCCTGAACGGAGCAGCCGTCTTCACCATAATTTGTAAAATGTACACCCTCTATAGATGCATCACAAATTTCAACCCAACCTTGGCCATAAGGCACATCATAACCGCGGGTAATGCTATCGCCAAAACAGATAATTTCCATATCTAGACCTCCTGTACTATGCATTAATCATATAACAAAATGACAATTATATACAATATACATACTATGGATTTTTATATGCATTTTTTATAGAATTACATGTTTGACTATGGTATACTAATTCCACATAAGAGAGGTCAAAGATGAGAAAACTATATCCCTTTTTAATACTAGCATTAGCAACATTACAATCAGCTAGTGCGATTTCACAATATGAATTAGAGAACAAGCCTACTCAATACCAAGTTGCTTATAATAGCCCTTCGGAGACTGTGTATATCGACTTAAGTACACTTAGCCTAGCACAGTCAGGTCCTACATATAGTACGCTTCACGCTCGTACAATTAGTCTCTATAAAAAGCAGAATATTATTGCTGATTATTCAACTAATTATACATACCATCGTGGTAACACATCTAAAGATATTTACCTCATGGATTGGCATGTAGCACCGGCGAAATTCTACCAAGTAAATGGCGCACCTATAGGAACTGCTAACAATCAGCGTTCTGTTCTATCTACAGGTGCTCACGTCGCTACAAAGGGTTCTCCTGTAGCTGAAATAGGTCAATTTATTTTACATAATGCATTGGAATTAGAGCGTATTACCTATACATCTAAGAACCCATACGTACCACCTCGTCCATATAAACCATTAAGTACACCGGCTCCAACAGAAGATAGGCCATTATTTGGAGTTCAGCCACCAGAAGGTATCTATAAACCGCTAAACCAATTAGAATCTCCTTATACATCTAATCAACCACGGTTATTTCCTTCTAAATTAGGTATATATGGACCCGTTCCACCACCACCGCCTCAAGGGCCTCGACCTAGTGATTGGATTCTCGACATTCAAAATCAGGACATGCCCGATCCAAATACACCTATGAGTGATTGGAGACCGCAACCTGATTATCATGCACCGCAAAAACCATAATCAAAAAATATAGTTACTCGTAACGTATAAAAAGAGACTGAACTGTCCCCTATTTAGGAGATCTAATTCAGTCTCTTTTGTTTCATATTTTATTTGTTTCCATACAATCAGAGGAACCTATTGTATGATGCTTTCACATTATTTAAGACGTACAAAGAACAATGCAATAGCACCGATAACTGGTGCAATGGCAAGGGTCATCAATGCAGATTGATAGCTACCTGTAGCCGTTAACATGCTACCTAAAATCATAGGTGCCAACATAACACCGATTTGGTTGAATAAGTTTACAAACCCTGCTGTAGTACCACGTAAATGAGGTGCTGCGGATTGAATTACGAGAGCATTGGTCAATGCACTATGCATGAAAGCACCAATACCAAGGATTGGACCTGTTATGAAGAGCATATCTGGATTTGTAGTGCTCGCAAAGAGGATCAATGCTGGTGCGAATAAGAACATAACAAGAGCTACTAAATGGTTTTTCTTAATCGGTAAGATATCGGACAAAATACCGATGGTCGGCTTTGCAATGAGCGCGGCTAAACCAAAGGCAGACATTACATGACCTGCATAGATAGCATTAACGCCGAGTTGTTTGACCATGTACAAATTTGACCATTGAGCCACGGCCCAAGTTGCGCCTGTAGCAAAGAAGCCTGCAAAAGCAAGACAGCAAATATTGCGATTTTTCAAAACATGTAGCAAATTTTCCTTTAAGGAAGTCTTTTCACCTATATGAGCAGACGCAGCACTCGCCTCTGCTTCTCGTTGTGCCAAGATTTCAGCACTTGGTTTACGAACAGTAAAATAGCTAAGAATGAAAACAAGGATTGGTAATACAGCTGTTAAAAGGAATGCATTTTGCCAACCATAATTAGTGGCTACATATGGTGCGTATAGGTTTACAGTGGTCAACCCAAGAGATGTACAGGACATAAATATACCAACTGCAGCACCACGTTGATTAGGACCAAAGTAGTCCCCAATAGCACTTAAACAAGATGCTTGTACTGGACCAGATACGATACCTAATAAGAAGCGCAATACCCAGCCATAGGTGTAATTATCGATGGTACTCATCAATGCCGTAATGAGCGCCATAGAAAGCAAGCTCACCAAAATCGTATAACGGTAGCCAATGCGATCCGCTAAGATACCGCCTGGTAAAACCATAATGGCATAACCCATATAAAAAGCGGATAAATAAGCCGTACCCATTTGAGGTGTGAAACTCAACGCTTCATTAACAATAGGCATCAAGGATGCCCAAGATAGGCGCATAACAAAACTAATCAAAAATGTTAGCCATACGCTGACAAGAATTAAAATCTGAGTTCGTGAGAAACTAAGTCGATTCATACGAGCTCCTTTCTACAGAATAAAAACATATAAAGTAATCATACTATAAATACAGGGTATTTTACAAACTTCAAAGATTAACAAAATACAATAAAAAGCCCTCTAGGCATAACCTAAAGGGCTTTCTAAATTGTGGCGGAGAGGGTGGGATTCGAACCCACGGCCCCTTGCGGAGTCACTGGTTTTCAAGACCAGCTCCTTAAACCACTCGGACACCTCTCCATAACGGTATTATTATATCAGATTGGCCCAATAATAAGCAACAACGTAATATCATACAAGAAAAAAAGCTGGCTCAAAGCCAGCTTTTTCATGTGTATTTGTTATTAAATTAATAGTTCAACTATTTACTATTGAATTAAGTATTCACTAATTATCATAAATTAGAACAAATCTTTTTTCCACATACCGATAATAGCAATAATAGAGAATACTAATGCAACACCTATAACCTCATAGAATCCCTGTGGATCATCTTGGAATGGCAACGGCACGTTTGTCCCCCACAAGCTAAATACGATTGTTGGCACCGCCATAGCAATAGTAAGGGTCGCCAACATTTTCATAACCAAGTTAAGGTTATTAGAAATGATGGATGTAAAGGCGTTCATCATGTTCATCAAGATATTGGAGTACATTTCAACCATCTCGATGGCCTGTTTATTCTCGATGATAACGTCCTCTAGTAAGTCCTCATCCTCTTCGTACATCTTGAGAAGATGTTTATAGGAACTATGACCACGCAAGCGCAATAGACGTTCCATAACGGTACCATTCGTGCGCAATGCAGATGTAAAGTATGTCATGGATTTCTGTAATTCCAATAATTGGAAGAAGTCTTTATTTTTTGTAGTATGACGCAATTGGACTTCAATATCGTCAGTACGGCGGTTGATTTGTTGCAAGTAGCGCAAGAACATAGTTGCTGTGCGATACAAGATTTGGAACAAGAACCGCGTCTTTTTGTATGTATAGAACGTAGAAATCTGATTAGAAATAAATGGATACAACACTTCAGACTCTTCTAAGCAGATAGTAATGAAGAAGTCTGGCGTCAAGAAAATACCAAGCGGTACTGTATCATACATATCGTTACCGCGGATAACCGGAATATTAATAACGATAAAGATGTAGTTATCCTCTAACTCCACGTGAGAACGTTCTTCCATATCGAGAGCGGTCTTTAAAACGTCCGTTGGGATTTCCGTCAAAATATTGATAAGGGATAACTCATCGGGGTCTGGGTTCACCAAATTTACCCAAGAACCTTTTGTGGCATCTGATACAGTGCTATCGGAAACTAACTCTTCTTCTATATGTTTATACACCGTAATCATGCTATCCCTCCTTCCAACGAACTTATAGTAATCATCTAATAAATTATATACTATTTTATAGCTATTATTCAATTCAATTGTGAAAGTTTTGTGTATCTAGAACATACATATACAGTTTTATGTCTATTTATGATGTACAAATGTATATAGTAAAAGTATCGTAAATGTTTAATCCACACAATAAAATAACCTCTAAGTTAGTCAGTTACTAACCTAGAGGTTATTTATATCAACCCTAATCATTCAGATCAGGAGAATGTAATTTATTTCGTTCCTCTACAGAGATATAAACTCTGCTTTCACCTAATTGCGGCGCAAGATACGAACAGAGTTCAAGATACAAAGGATGGATACACCAGTATCACCAAATACTGCCCACCACATGGATGCATAGCCCATGAGGCCAAGCGCCATGATAAGGATTTTTACAGCAATAGCGAATACTACGTTTTGCCATGCTACACGTAATGTCGCTTTGGACAAGTCAAGGATATGTGCAATAGCAGTCAAGGATGGACGCATGAACACAACATCTGCTGCCTCGATAGCCGCATCAGCACCACTACCCATCGCGCCACCTACATCAGCACCTGCAAGTACTGGAGCATCGTTGATGCCATCCCCTACGAACATAGTTGGACCATATTCAGAGCGAATATCTTGTACTACGGACAATTTATCTTGAGGCAACAATTGAGCGCGAACAGCACTTACGCCAGTTTCTTTAGCGATGTAATTTGCACTTGCTTCAGCATCACCTGTAAGCATAACAGTTTTAATATCTTGACCATTAAGATTAGCAATCGCTTCAGCAGAGTCTGGGCGAGCTTCATCGGCGATGATGATACGACCTAAGTATGTATTACCTTCTGCGACAAGAACTTCTGTGCCATATTCAGCAGCCTCTGTTGGATAGCCTTGCACATTATAGCGTTCCATAAGGCGACGGTTACCAATAAGTACTTGTTGACCATCAGTCATACCCACCATACCTTCACCAGCTAACTCTTGAACGAAATCAGAAGGTTCCACTGTAAGGCCTTGATCTTTTGCTTCAGACACGATGCTTGTTGCGATTGGATGTGTAGAAACGGCTTCGATAGCTGCCGCCATGGATAACAATTGACTGGAACTTACATGAGAGCCTACAGTTTCTACGCTGTGAACTTTGAACTCACCAGATGTGATAGTACCAGTTTTATCAAGAGCTACTGCTTTCACATTAGCCAACGCCTCGATAACGCGACCACCTTTTAATAAGATACCGTGTTTAGACGCATTGCCGATACCGGAGAAGAATGCAAGTGGCACGCTAAGCACCAATGCACATGGGCAAGAAATAACGAGGAATGTTAAGGCTGTGTAGATCCATTTATGCCATTCACCAGTAATAAGGGATGGAATGATAGCTACAGCCAATGCAAGAGCTACAACGATTGGTGTGTATACGCGAGCAAAACGCGTAATGAAACGGTCGATTTTAGGTTTAGAAGATGCTGCATTTTCCACGGCATCAAGAATTTTAGTAACCATGGATTCTTCAAGAACCTTATCTACACGCATTGTAATGCGACCAGATTCGTTGATACAACCAGACATAAGTTGAGTGCCAGGTACAGCGCGAACCGGTACAGGTTCACCTGTTACAGGAGCTGTATTAACGCGTGTTTCACCTTCAAGAACAGTACCGTCTAGAGGAATTAAATCGCCAGGACGAACTTCGATAGTCCAGCCTACCTCAACCTTTTCAGGCGCCATAACTACGATTTCACCACCGCAGCATGTATCTACAACGCGCACCTCTTGAGGACGCATATCAACTGCATTCATGATTTCTGTACGGCTACGGTCAGTTGCTTTTTCTTCGAAGAACTCACCGATGCGGTAGAACAAGATAACGCCTACTGCTTCAGGCAATGCATCGATAGCAATAGCACCCAATGTAGCGATAGACATCAAGAAGTTCTCGTCGAACACTTGGCCTTTTAAGATATTGCGGCCTGCGATACGCAATACTGGGAACGCAAGAAGGATATAAGCAATATAGTAAATTGGTGTTTCAATGCTCTCTGGCAAGCCGATAGACGGCACAACTGTAGTCAACCCTTCGTAGGCTATGAATAACAAGCCTGCTACGATGACTGCAATTGTTACAGCATCACTACCACGATCCTGGTCAGAACCATGATCATTCATAGCCGCTTTAGATTTACGTTCATAATCTGCTACGGTTACGCCCTCTTCGATGGTATCACAAATGTCTTGAATGTCACGTTTAAGAGCTTCACGGTCTTCCCAAGAGCCGGTTAATTTTAATTGATGTGTAGCAAGTGTGAAATTTGCAGTCTCTACCACATCCATTTTACGGATACGATCTTCAATTTTTGCTGCGCAGTTCGGACAGTTCAAATCCTTCAATAGCAATGTTTCTTCCATGATATCTCCTTTGATAATAGTGAAATCTTCTATCCTGTATTGTAAATTAATAGGTAATATTTTTCTAATACTTATTAGACATATCTTGTTTCATATCTTGTTATATATGTTCCTAAACATTTTTCATCAGATATTTTATTTATATGAATATCTGTTCATATGTTTATATTACATCAAAGGAGATTAAATGTCAATACAAAATCATATTCAACATATATCAAATTTTATTTACTTTAGTTCTAACTATATTCACCTTATATCAAATTTCGTTCTACCAGGAATTTATGTGCTACATCAGCTGGCAGTTGGTGTTCCGTTTCAACGGCGTAATTCATCTTCGCCATCTCTTGATCTGTAATCGTATGATTCAAACTTTCTAATACAGGGCGCAGTTCAGGATGAGCAATCAATACTTCGCTACGCACCACATTACCAGACATATAAGATGGATATAAATGTTTATCATCTTGTAACACCGTAATCGGTGCGATACTTAATTGACCATCAGTCGTGAATATCGGCATTACATCCACCTCATCACGACTAATAGCCGTATATTTTAGCCCTATATCCATATCTTTAGTAGCTTTAAATCTCATGCCATACACGCGTTGTAATCCAGCATAGCCATCTTCACGTCCAAAGAAATCATATTCCCCTCCTAATGTTAGGGATGGTGCTATACGAGCAAGATCAGAATACGTTTTTACGCCATAACTCTGAGCAATTTCATTACGCACCCCTATGCCATAGGTATTATTAAAACCGTACATGCCGACCCACTCAAAATTATATTTCTCTTTATAGGCCTGTGAAAGCTCATTAAATAGACTTTCATCATACGTATCTGTACGTTTTAGCACAGCAGACCAAGCCGTACCAGTATATTCAGGATATATATCAAATTGGCCAGAAAGCATAGCTGGTTGAATATTTGATGTACCACCACCGACACCTTCTGTAACCTCTACGGTTAAATCAGTCTTCTTCTCGATTAATTCTTTTAAGATATTCCCCAAAATAAGCTGTTCAGTCATAGGCTTCGTTGCAATATGAATAACATCAGTCTTCACATGATGGCAATACATAGCCCAGCCACCTATACCCATCGCAATTATCGTCATAATCGAAACAAATATAATCGTATAGCGCTTCATATGAGGGCTAATACGTGTTACTCTTTCACCTAGAGAAAAGAGAGCATCAACGGTAATGGCTAATAGGGCAATCAGTAGACTGCCTGCAATTGTCAAAGCACTTTGATTTGTTGTAATCCCCCTATAAATCGCCACACCTAAGCCACCAGCACCAATAAAAGATGCAATACCTGTCAAGGCAATGGTCATAACGAGCATAGTCCGTATACCAGCCATAATAGTCGGCATGGCCAAGGGAATCGCTATATTCCACAAACGTTGAATCCGCGTAAGTCCTAACGCAATTCCCGCTTCACACATAGCTTGATCAATTTGGTTAAGACCAGTAAATGTATTTCGTACCATCGGTAATAAGGCATAGATAACCAATGCAATGATAGCGGTCGTATTACCAACACCCGATACATACAACAAAAGGCCTAACATCGATATAGATGGAATCGTATATAGGAAATTAACCACTACCATAACGGGCGCAGCTAGCCGTTTATATTCGTATATAAACACACCCAATAATCCACCGATGATGGTAGCAATAACAGAAGCTAATACTGAAATTTCTATATGTTCCCATAACAACTGGAGGAAAAAATCATAGCGATTGATAAGTAATGATATGACCTCATGCATTACAGATACCGCCTTTCTCATAAAACAATACAAAGAGTATATATAGTCATATAACAGCTAATCATATAGGGTATTTTTATACGAGAATATAATTAAATTACAACCCTTTTCATCATTGTATACCGAATCACACCTTAACTCTAGCCCTTAAACCATATATAAAGACAACTCTTTATATTGTCATATCATACAGATTCAATTCCTTAATAGATCTAAAGGGAATATCTATGCCTTGAACAGATATAATTTGCATTTGCGCACTAATCATATCAACAGCCCCTATAAGCTCTGTATATCTTTGTTTATTGTAGTAAACAATTCGCACCCATTCTCCGCAATGTATAGTCTGTAAAACCTTATTTAACTCATCTACTTGATCCTCCGATAGCTCTATTTGAGCTTCCTTTGGCTTTGCTACCGCTGCCAATAGAGCCTCAAATCCCTTCAATGCCGCAAAGGGCATAAATTGTTTCGCCCGTTGTAAACGAGACATACGATGTTTCATTAATGTATACCTCCCCTTATGCGACTAATCTATTTTCAATTGCTGTTCTTCGTTCAATTGCCATTGTATCCATTACACTATTTATTCCCCATTATGGCCACCTACCAAGGTATTTCTAAAGCGCATAGTCCCTTCCTCTTGCAAGCTAGAGGCGCGCAGAATAGAGTTTTTGCCGAACTGTTCCTTGATGGATAGCATTGCCTCTTGTACTTGTCGCTCCTTTTCCTCTGTATCTGTCGTAAGGGCGCTAAATAAATCCTCCTCTTGAGGGATTGCGGAACGATTTACTAAATCCTCAAAGCTTATTCCAATACGACGGATGAGCTCATTTTTATGGCAATGCTGCTCATATAATTTAATAACAGCCGCCGTCAACGTCTGTAGGGAATCTGTATATTGTTTAAGCTTCTTAGAGCCTCCTGTGGAGCGCACCATTTCATCTGCATAGCCGATATGGACGTGAATATGGTTCGTAACCCCTTTGATTTGTAAAAGCTCTAATACCAAGGACTCCACCATTTCCCGCATAGGCACGTAGGCCTCTTCGTAAGTATAGTTACGCAACAAAATCTGGCTATGCGAGATAGAATGCTTAATAGGACGATACGCATGGATATCTGCAATCGTACACGGCTCACGGCCCCAAGCATGATCGATAATGAGCTCTGCATTAACGCCAAACTCCTTATATAACTTAGTCTCTGGCACCATGGTGATGCCATGTAAATCATAGGCTCCATACTTGTGCAAACGATTGGCTATACCCTTCCCAATCTGCCAAATATCGGTCAACGGCTGATGATACCAAATTTTCTCTTTAAAGAGGCTTTCATCAAGATACCCTATAAAATCAGGCGCATGTTTTGCGAGGATATCGAGAGCAATTTTGGCGAGGAATAAATTTGTGCCAATCCCAACAGTAGCATAAATATTAGTCGCCTCTAGCACCGCATCAAGTAACATCTGCGCTAGCTCACGAGGCGTTTTCTTGTAAAGTGGCAAGTAGGGGGTGATATCAATGAAATACTCGTCGATAGAGTACACATGCACATCCTCCGGTGCCACATACTTGAGCAATGTTCCATAAATCTGAGCGGATACCTGCATATACCGCTTCATATGTGGCTTTACCGTTAAATATTCAATGTGCGGAGGAATCTCAAAAAGGCGACTGCGATTCTTAACACCTAACTTTTTTAAAGCCGGTGAAATAGCCAATGTAATAGCCCCTTTGCCACGAGACCCATCGGCCACCACCAAAGGCGTTGTAAACGGATCTAGCCCCAAATCAGCGCACTCCACAGATGCGTAAAAACTCTTCAAATCAATGCACATATACATCCGATCCGTATCAGCTGAACCCATATCAACACCTCCTTAAACTGCTAAATCACTAGATTTTACAAGAATCACAAGAAGAATAATTTCTATGATTAGTATAACAAAAATGCTGAGTATTTTCAAACATATGTTTGTTATTATAAAGGTAAATTTATAGAAAAATAAAAAGCACCTAACACTAGATATATAATCTAATGTTAGATGCCATATGTTTAACAGACTATTAAAGACAGCTAATTTATTTCTATCAAAACAAACTTAATAACACTAATCCCCCTAATACAATTGAAACAGCGCCATACTCAATAGTTATCGTCACATTATCTATACTTACTTCTCCATTTTTTGCAAGCACACCTGTCGGACTAAATTGAACCATAGGTCCACTGGTTGGTGCAAAAGGAATATAAAACTCTACACTTTCAGCAGTATGAGTCTCACCATTCAAGATATACTTAATATCATAACCATAAATATATTTATCCATACCACGAGCTACAAATGGTATTTCCTTTATAACTCGTGGAAGTATAGACACAATCGTTACTGGAGTTCCATTGCGACGTAATACAAATCGTTTGATAATTAAATACAACCCACTAAGTATTAACCAAAGAGCCACACAACAGAAGTAAAATACAAAAAACTCAAAGCCGCTACCCATCACACGCTCCTTTCCCAGCAATACACTGAAAACTATCTAGCTCTATTATATATTGATGGGACTTATTTTGCTAACGTAATACAAAAAGAGCACCACCTATCGAGGGGCGACTTACGCGTCGTTTGGAGCCACGAGATAGGTGGTGCTTTTTTGTAACTAAGTTGTCGAAATAAAGTCGGGCCCCATCAATATAGACACGGCCCGATAGTTTTCATTATTGTTCCGGCCCCATATCTCGGAATTCCACGTCTCTAAATTGGGTTAATTCCCCAATGAATTGGAGTTCCACGGTACCGACGGAACCATTACGGTGCTTACGAATGAGGACTTCTGCATTGTCCCCTTTTTCCGAGTTTTCATCGTAATATTTATCGCGGTACAAGAAGATAACGATATCCGCATCTTGTTCAAGAGAACCAGATTCACGAAGGTCAGACAGTACAGGCCGTTTATCTGGTCTGCTTTCAACACTACGAGACAATTGAGATAAGGCGATGAGCGGCACATTGAACTCACGGGCGATCAATTTGAGGTTACGAGAGATTTCAGATACCTCTTGTTGACGGTTCTCGCTGCCCTTACCGGAGTTGCGGCCTTGCATCAACTGAATATAGTCGACGATAACGAGATCGAGACCATGTTCTACCTTAAGACGGCGCAATTTAGAGCGCATATCTTGCACGGTAAGGCCTGGTGTATCATCGATAAAGAGCTTGGATTTGCTCATGCGGTCCGCAGCGGCGATAACCTTTTCCCAGTCAGTAGGGTCCATGTTCGCACGGCGCAGTTTTTCGGAGCTCACACCTGCCACGGAGGATAGAATACGACCAACGAGCTGTTCCTTGCCCATTTCTAGGGAGAAGAACGCTACAGTCTTGTCGTATAACATCGTTACGTTTTGGGCGATGTTCAAGGTGAAAGCCGTTTTCCCCATCGCAGGCCGGGCTGCTACGAGGATGAGGTCAGATTTTTGTAAACCATTGAAGACATGGTCTACATCTTTAAAGCCTGTTGGAACGCCTGTAATAGCACCATCATGCTGTTGCAATGCATTTAATTTATCTAAGTTAGATAATACAACCTCCCCAATAGGAGCAAATGATGATTCAGACTGTGTTTGACCACTTACGTCTAGTACCATTTGTTCCGCCTTGTTAAGGATAGCCGTTGGCTCATCTTCGCCAGCGTACGTCATGCCTACGATTTTATTCCCTGCATCGATAAGGCGGCGCAACTGAGCTTTCTCACTGATGATCTTCGCATGTTCCTCCACATTGTAGGACACCGATTCATTAGCCAAAGATGTAATATATGCAAGACCGCCTACCGCATCGAGACGCTTACGACGATCTAGCTCTTCACCAACAGTGATAAAGTCCGCCGTCTTGTTAGCATGCACGATTTCTAAGATAGCATCATAAATAATACGATGCGCATCGCGGTAAAAGTCTTCAGATTTTAGAATACTCGTTACCGTATCGACAACGGCACCCGAGTTGGATCCATTCGTTAATAAAGCCCCCAAAACGGCTTTTTCCGCATCTAAATTATGCGGTGGAATGCGTACATCCATGATAATCCCCTTTATAAAACCACTATGGATAAAAGAATTCACCATACTCAAAGAGCATGGTGAACACTATTATTCAGCTACTACGTTAACCTTGATAGTACTTGTAATTTCAGGATGAACACGAACGAGTACATCATGTACGCCTAATGTTTTCAATGGTTCTTTGATTTCGATTTTCTTTTTATCGATATCTACTTTGTATTGAGCTTTAGCTGCGTCGGAAATATCTTTTGCAGTAACGGAACCAAATACACGACCTTCTTCACCCATGCGAACTTTTACAGTTACTTCAACCTTAGCCAATTGAGCTGCCAAGATTTTAGCTTCATCATTCGCTACAACTTTGTGGTGAGCAATGGATTCTTGTTTTTGTTTCGCATTATTTACGTTAGTTGCTGTACCTTCAAGGCCAAGACCTTTTTTGATCAATACATTGCGGCCATATGCGTCGCTAACTTCAACGATTTCGCCTTTTTTACCAACCTTTTTAACGTCTTCTAACAATACTACTTTCATTGTTCTTCCTCCTCTTTCTCAGCGGAATGAAGGGCTTCAAGAGCATGCTCTAAGATAGCCTTCTTCGCTTCCTCTATCGTCATACCTTGTAATTGGGCACCAGCCACGGTTCTGTGACCACCGCCACCCAAGGCTTCCATTACAACCTGTACGTTTACCTTGCCTTTGGATCGAGCGCTAACGCCGATACCGCCGTCGTTCAACGAGTAAAGTACAAAGGCTGCTTCAATATCTTCATTACTGATGAGCATGTCCGCACTTTGTGCAGCTAATGCCATCATATCCTTCAAACCTTCCGGTGCTACGGAAATAGCAATCCCTTCAGTTCGACTGGCTTCAAATACCATTTTAGCACGCAATTGGATGGAATCGAAGGTTTCAATAAACAATTGTTTAACCTTTTCAATATCCGCCCCTGCACGGCGTAAGAATGCTGCCGCTTCAAAGGTACGGGCACCAGTTTGTTGAACAAAGTTCTTCGTATCTAATACGATACCTGCATAAATACCTGTAGCTTCAGCTTTTGAAAGTTTCACGCCACCACCTGCGTATTGTACAAGTTCTGTTACGAGCTCAGATGTAGATGATGCAGTTGGTTCCAAATACGTAAGCAATGGATTTTCAACAAAGTCCGCTGCACGACGGTGATGATCGATAACGATGCGTCGTTCAGAAATTTCAAGCGCCTCTTGAGCGGCTACCATTTCTTGACGATGCGTATCACATACGATAGTAAGCGTATTCGCATCTACCCACGCTTTCGCAGCATCAGGGGTGATAATATGTTCCGTCCAGAACTCATCTTCTTTAAGAACAGTCACCATTTTATCGATGGCGCTCGTTTCTTTTGAAAGCACGATGCGCAATTCTTTACCCAAGGTACGTGCAATGGCTACAACACCGATAATAC
This sequence comes from uncultured Veillonella sp., assembly GCF_900545205.1. Taxonomy (GTDB): domain Bacteria; phylum Bacillota; class Negativicutes; order Veillonellales; family Veillonellaceae; genus Veillonella. The sequence goes on from NZ_UQYC01000002.1 coordinate 49,311, forward strand.
CACCTAATGCATCGTAGTCTTCACGTTTGTGACCCATTACAAGAATTTTATCGGAATCAAGCATAAGCTCATGTAAAGCTTGTGATACCACACGAGCACGAACGCGCGTATTCTTTTCGACGCCAGCTGTATTGCCACCGAAGAAGCGGGTACTTTCACCATCCATAATACACACTTGGTCACCACCGCGACCTAATGCGATATCTAAGGCAGCACGAGCACGACTAGAAACCTCTTTTACAGAGCCTACATTCTCGCTAATCCCCACAGAAATCGTAGCTGGCACTTGACGAGGGGACGGCAATTTACGAATGCGTTCAAGCACTTTAAAGCCATTTTCCTCCATCTCATGAAGGGCGCCACGAGAAATAGCAAAGGTATACATATCGTCTTGGAAGTTACGAATAAAGCCTTCATAACGGTCAATTTCATCCATAATGATATTGTTAATATCTGCCCAAACGCTAGTATACTCGCGGTCACTAAGACCTTTTGTCAATTCTTCGAGATTATCGATTTGAATCATGCCCCATACAGGCTGATCCTCTTCAGCTTTAATACGGGCCTTTTCGAGAGCCGTAATGTCCTTAAAGTACAGAGCCATGACTGCATGTTCAGCCAATTCATCTTCACTATGAATATCTGGTCGCGTATCGCGAGGATCGATGAATTTATAGATAATTTGGAAATATCTTTCATCATATTTCTCCGTCATATATCCGGATTTGCCCCAGATTTTATCGATACGGAATCCAGGCAATAGAGCAGACATTTTTTGAAGTTTATTCCAGTCTACTGTAACCCAGTCTGCAAAGACGCTATTATTCCATACCAAGGTGCCTTGTTTATTAACAAGAACAATGCCCATCGGTAAATTTTGTAAAGCAAAGTTAGAAGCTTGTGTGACGTTTTTCATCATCGCCCCAAACTGTTCTCTTGCTAAACGACGCCGGTTATGAAGGGTATTGTAGTTAACCAAATATGCCGCTACTACGATAATTAATGCTAAAACTGCAACAGCCCAGTTCAAATAGGCCAGCAACAATAACAACAATACGATAACGGTAATAATGGTAACTTCTAAACCTTCCCATTTTCGTTGAAAGGATTTCATAACGGCCTCCTTTCTATTACAAGCTACGTTTTTGGAAACGTACTCGCATATCTAAAAACATATCTAAAATACCATATATAACGAGTGCCATAGGACTCATCACATACAAAAAGCCTATAATAGCAAACTTAAAGATGCCTGCCAAGTTATAAGACTTCATAATGGATAGCAAACATGTAATGCCATTTAGACCACATATCATGCCCCCAAATAAGGCAATATTGAGGCCTACGTCTGAAAGAATGCCATTAGCATAGCCTAGATACTGTCCGCCATAAGCAAGGATAATACCTACTGCTAATACACCAGCACCCCAAATCGGCATGCGCCATGTATCCATTGTTGGTAATGTACGCATAACACTATTTGTACGACGACCAATATAGCATACAAGCTTAGCGGAAATATAGGTTACGATTACATTGGCAGCAAACCAGTACGCTAACAGCATACGCTTTGCTTGATCAAAAGCAAAATCTAAGCGGTTAATATACTCATTCATTTGCTCTTGCGCCATAGGTTGCTGTTTCACAGACTCAATAATAGCATTCTTAAGGTCTACATCAATCATATGATTAATCTGAGATAAATCAAAGGATGTAAGTCCTGCAGACACGAGAATCCCTATAAGGCTCGTTAACGTAAGTGCAATAGCTGGTATAACGATGAGCTTACCAAAAGACCAATTGGCTCTGAAAGCTTCACCGAGGAAGATACTAGGCAAGGAATATGCCAAGATGGTCGCCATTGCCATTAATGGACCTACTAAAAGGGAAACAAGAACGAATGCTACCACTGATGCAGCACAACTATATCGGCTGCCCCAACGGATACCAATGATTGCAATCCCAGCTGGCGCAACCAAGGTCGCTAACAAACTGAGGATAGGAACCGTAGAACCTACTATGGTTAACATAACAACGATGGCCGATACAAATGCTGTCTCTACCATCGCTCTTGTATTTGTTTGTTTCATAAATCTCCATTCTAAATAAAAGAAGATAGATTAATTGGTATCTTTTAATTATAACAGTTTAAAAAGGTAACTTCAAATACCCTATGTAGTAGATAAATGCGATAGCACCGCTATTTATGGTAGATTTAAAAGGTTCCTTTTAACATGTTAAAAGTACCACACCATGAGGTGCGGTACTTTCATATATTGTATTTGATTATACGTCTTGAATAATCGGCAAGATCATAGGACGGCGGCGAGTTTTATCATAGAAGAATTTCCCCAACGCGTCGCGTACGTTTTGCTTAATAGTAGTCCAATCTTTGATACGTTGCATTTCGCATTCTTCAAGGACTTGGTCTACACGATGTTCTGCAGCAATCATAAGTTCTTCTGCATCGCGTACGTATACGAAGCCACGAGACACGAGGTCTGGACCAGCTACGATTGTACCAGAAGCTTTGTCCATCGCCATAACAACGATAACCATACCTTCTTGAGCCAATTGTTGACGGTCGCGGATAACGATGTTTCCTACGTCACCAACGCCAAGACCATCTACGAAGATAGCGCCAGCTTGTACACGACCGGCTTTGCGACCGCCATCTTTATCGAACTCAAAGATTTGACCGTTGTCGCCGATAAGGACTTTCTTAGGATCTACGCCCATAGCTACACCAAGTTCACCATGGCGGCGCAACATGCGGTACTCACCATGAACTGGGATGAAGTATTCTGGACGAACAAGGTTAAGCATTGTTTTAAGCTCTTCTTGGCTCGCATGACCAGATACGTGGATACCACGATCTTTACCGTATACTACATGACAACCTAGGCGAAGCAAGTTATCGATGGTTCTACCTACAGCACCTTCGTTACCAGGAATTGGTGTAGCAGAGATGATAACAGTATCATTCGGTGCCAATTCTACAGTACGGTGATTGCTCGTAGCCATACGGGACAAGCCTGCCATTGGTTCGCCTTGAGAACCTGTTGTTAAGATCATGATTTGATCATCAGTGTAGTTGTGCATTACATCTACGTCGATGATTGTATTTGGTGGAATGTTCAAGTAACCGCGTTCTTGAGCGATTTCTGTAACATTTACCATGCTGCGGCCCATAACAACAACCTTACGGTTGAACATAACTGCCGCATCAATAGCTTGTTGGATACGAGATACGTTAGATGCGAATGTAGCCAATACAACGCGGCCTTTCGCTTCACCAACAGCTTGTTTAATAGCAGGGCCTACGGAGCTTTCGGAACCTGTAGTACCTAGTTTTTCAACGTTTGTAGAGTCGGACATCAAGGCCAATACGCCTTTATTGCCGAGCTCAGCAAATTTGTGCATATCCATCAAACGGCCATCAACTGGGGTTTGGTCGATTTTAAAGTCACCTGTGTGAAGTACAGTACCGATTGGTGTATCAAAGTACACAGCGCAAGAGTCAGGAATGGAGTGGTTTGTTTGGATAAAACCAACCTTAACTTGACCAATTTGCACTTCATCGCCTGCAGCAATAGTACGAAGACATTTTG
>NZ_UQYC01000003.1 GCF_900545205.1 uncultured Veillonella sp.
ATAAGCAAAACCATTTAAGAAACGAACACTATCGAGCATCAATAAATTAGGTGTGTAGAAGTACATAGCTGTTGAAATCAAGTAAATCAACAAACCTAAGTACAACATCTTACGACAGCCTAAGATACTAATAAACCGCCCTGCTAACAAACGAGCAACAACAGTACCAATAATATAAATACCAACGGCCAAGCCAGCTTGACTTGCTGTGGCATGAAGATTATCCTTTGCTACTACCGCAATAATAACGATTAATAAATAATAAATCAAAAATACTAAGAAATTAATCAAAGTATCGAGGACAAAGGATCTTGTCCATAAGGCCTCTTTAGCCTTATCCATAATATCAACTCCATTTTCTTAAACTATTGTCAACCATTTGCAACAAAGGTTAATTATAAACCTCTCACTCTAAAAATCAAGAATTAAAATGTTATATATCTTATTAATTTTATTTATAATAAGATATATGCAACCAATCATAATATAGTTATATCCATTTTTCTAATTCACATTAATTTTTGATAATAAAAACACCTTTGACAATTTATATAGCATCATTAAAAACACAATATAACAACAAAGGTGTTATTTATACATATTAAATTAGTTTACTTATCAAGATTATTTTGTTTGTAATCCACAAGCCTTAAAGAAATTTTTATAGGCTTCAGCCTTTTTGGCAAGGCTTAATGGATATGCACGAGATGTAGATGGCAATCGTGTTAACGTCAATTCACGACCGTTAAACACAAAGGGAATTGTCTCCCCTGTTTTAGGTAGTTTAACCTTTTCTGGCAAAAGGCTTAACAAAATTTCTGTGGCCTTACCACCAGTGGTCCCAATATGTTTACACTGTGGAATTCGGTCCAATACCTCTGCAAGCGGTACAGGTTCAACGACCTTAAGAAATGCATCCGATGCATTGCCCTTTTCGCGTATAGCTTTTAAAACAGTAGGACAAGAAGCAATCCCCGCTTCAGATAAGAACGCTTTAATCTTATCCGCATCAAAGGCTTTTTCCTCGCCTTTTCTAAAATGTTCTTTGTCGTCAAAGAATACTAAGCCATACACGCGCCACATATCATTTTGAAAGTTAGGATAATGAAATTCCATAGAACGCTTTTCGGAAGTTGGTGGGAATGTCCCCATCATCATTACCGTCGTATTCTTTGGTAAGAACGGCGGAAATGGTCTCGTTTCAATTGTTTCTACCACAGAGCATCAACTCCTTTCACAATCTAGTATGGACTCAACTTTCAGCACAATATATGAACTATGTCACACATTCAAGTTCAATAACATACTACGTGAGATATTAAAAATATTACTAAAACATATAGCGATGACTATAAGATCAACCATTATTGAACGATAGGTTGAGATACCAATGTATTGATATAATCAAAACCTACTGGTGTTGGAGATACGAGGTACAAGCACACAACAGCAGCTACAGCAAATCCAATAGCCAAGTAGGAGAAGCTGCCATGGCGTGGAAACTCGTACAAACCAAAGAGACGAATACCGATAGCCGCACCAATAGCAGTAATCAAGGATGGTATGGAGAAGATATTATACAGTCCAAACACCACCATGAGACCTGCATAACCACCTACTACGGTAATCATTGGTAACATACGATCCATTGGATTTGGAATAGAACGAGTTAGTGCTGCTGGATAGTAAGATGCTTCTACACCAAACATACCCAAGAATAGATTAAAGTCAGCCCAAATTGTTTCCCATGCACCTCTAAATGCATCTCGATGGTTACCTACATACCATGCAAAGCCTGTAATAACTAAGATTGCTAAACCAGCACAGATGAAATAGTATTCGCTAGGAATTTTGGGACCTGCATAAGCACCTACAGCCGTTACAACAGCACTCAAAACGGACGTAACGATAACGCGGTGTAAACGAGGACGTTTATTTTCAGGAATCCGTTTATACACGGTAGCCAATAGTTCTAATACAAAGCAAGCCATAAAGACTGCAATGCCCGCAGCCGGTGCAAAGTAGGCTGTAATAATAGTCAAAATAAAGGGAATGCACAAGCGCCACTTAGGGAATAATACAAGATCTTTATAATCTAAACGAACGTCTTGTGTCTCCATTGTAAAGTTGTTATACACTACAAAGAGCAACATGAAAGCGATGACATCAATGGCATTAGCACCCCAAATCAATAGAGTTGGTACTATAATCATTGACAAGGCCACCCCAGATACACGGGATAAACCAGCAGCAACTATGCCAAGTAAGAAAAACGGTATTAAAGCAGAGATAATTTCGAACATAATATTCCTCCCATCATTGTATAAATTTAAGTATATAGTATCTACTACACTACATCAAGGAGAGATATATTTTTTCATAGCTAGTCGCTTTCTCACCGCAGAAGCAGAGCAGCCCATCATCTGCGCTATTTTAGCAACACCATACCCTTTTGCCCGTAGTTTTTTTATGTTATTTTCATCTAACTGTAAAGTATTGGTACGAATTTCTATGCCTTGTTCTCGTAGATAAATAGCCACCGTAGATCCTCGTATACCATAGGCTAAACCTATGTCATCTGTACTCATATGATGATGAATATATAAGTAAGCCATCTCCTCTACCTTTCGATGATTTTGTACCTTCGGTGTTGTACACATTCCCATATGCCTCAATACATGATGTACTTTCCATTGCGATATGCCGTACATGCGAGCAATAGAATCCGAAGTATTTCCACTTTTATAAGCCCTACAAATACGTACTGGATCGATAGATATATTCTTCGTGGACCGCTGACAAGCCAGTCCATATTCCTTCATACGGCTTGCCATTGTCGTAATAGACACATCATAACGCTTTGCTAACGAGTGTAGAGACCACTTACCAGTTTCGTATAGAGCTTGTACATGAACCATATTGATATCCTTTTTTAAAGGTCTTCGCTCAATGTCATACTGCTTCATGCGTCGCATAATAGTGTCTACACTACACTGAAAATACGCTGCTACCTCTCTAACACTCCACTGTTTTTCTACGTATAATTGTTCCAATAACTGTTTAGGTATAACGCGTACATTACGATACATAATATCACCTTTCCTTATAGACGAACTCCCTTCTCTATTATTGTGAAAGTTTCATCAAGAAAAAACAATATAAAAAAGGTTCCTAATAGTCACATAGGTGACCAATAGGAACCTCTTTCCATATGTAATTATATGCACCGCATACGATAGGTGTAATTCTAGTTACTATCACAATATCTATGCATAAACCATCCATATTCTATAGCCTAATAACCTCCTAGTGGAGCTTATTGTTATTAGTATCCTGATTAGCGATATCTCCGTTCTAGAGCTTTAGGCTTGCCTAAAATGATAGACCACTTCATTCCCTCTTTTAAGGCATGATTAACTTTTCGTTTACCTGTTGGGGTTGCAGCTGGGGCAGTCGTAACACCTACATTCTCAAGAAGAACACGACCCTCTTTAGATGCTTTATCTCGTTTAAACTCAGCTAATCGCTCATTTAAAGAAGGACCTGTAACAGATTCTCGAGCCGAGCGAGTCGTATTATTGCTAAAGCTAGTTGATTTAATTGAGGTTTTCTTGGATGAACCATGAGTACTTTGTTGCGTTGTAGACGCTTCATCGTAATGATTCTCGGAAGATAAAACTGTTTGAGTTTTATCATTACTTGGATGCACTTCAACATGTTTTTCAGATATTTCCGTATCATCATATTGAAACAGTCTTCCGCCCTTTTTTCGTAAAGGGGCCTCAGGATGCTGATTCTCAATCGGTCTATTTTTAAAAATATCTCGATAGAAATCATCATCATACAACAAATCCTCAGGTGAAGGTTCTACAGGCTTTTTCTCTATGGAGATACCATATTCACGCTCCATATCCTCCCAAGTCTGGCCAGAACTCGAACTTTCATAGTTATCATAATCATCAGACTCTTCTGTATTCTTACTTTTTATAATCGAAAAAGCAATATACGCGATGATACCTAGAACAATAATAGGATTATGCGAAAAGATAGATAGCACAGAAGACAAAATAGAGTCCATAGCTACTCCTATTCACTATCTGCTAAATTTTCACGCATTTTAGTGTCTGCAATAATATTGTTCATATTGTAGTAATCCATAACGCCAAGATTACCGTTTCTGAAAGCTTCTGCCAATGCTTTAGGAACTTCAGCTTGTGCTTCCACAACCTTAGCTTGCATGTCTTGTGTTTTCGCACGCATTTCTTGTTCTGTAGCAACGGCCATTGCACGGCGTTCTTCGGCACGAGCTTGAGCAATTTTCTTGTCCGCTTCCGCTTGATCTGTTTGCAATTGAGCACCGATGTTACGTCCTACGTCTACGTCAGCAATATCGATGGACAAGATTTCGAATGCAGTACCCGCATCAAGACCTTTACCCAATACAGTACGAGAGATGTGATCTGGATTTTCTAGTACATCTGTATGCTCTTCAGAGGAACCTACAGTTGTTACGATACCTTCACCAACACGGGCGATAATAGTAGCTTCACCAGCACCACCAACGAGACGATCAATATTAGCACGTACAGTTACACGAGCACGAACCTTGAGTTCGATACCGTTTTTTGCCACTGCAGAGATGATTGGTGTTTCAATCACTTTAGGATTAACGGACATTTGAACCGCTTCCAATACATCGCGACCTGCAAGGTCGATAGCTGCAGAACGTTCGAATGTCAAAGGAATAGATGCGCGCTCAGCGGCGATCAACGCATCTACAACGCGGTCAACGTCACCACCTGCAAGGTAATGCGCTTCAAGCTGATTTACATTAACATCAAGACCTGCTTTATTTGCTTTAATCAAAGGCATTACGATTTGAGATGGATTTACACGACGTAAGCGCATGCCTACGAGTGTAAAGATACCAACATTAACGCCTGCTGCAAGAGCAGATACCCAAAGGCCTAATGGCACAACATACAAGAACACCATAATCCCAATCAGTAGAATGGGAATCAAGATTAAAATACCTACATCCATAATAACCTCCATTATATACGACGATGTGGTGAAAGCTTAATCGCGCTTTCTAACAATATTGCGGCCGCCCACAACACGCAGTACCACAATAGGTGAACCGGCATCGATGAAGTCCCCTTCGGTCACAACATCCACCAAATTACCATCAATTTTAGCAATACCTGCAGGGCGTAGTGTAGTATGAGCTACGCCTTCTTTACCGACTAAGTCATCTAATACATCATTAGATACATAACCAGCTTTTGTCGTAGATCGTTGCCCTAAGGTAAACAACTTGCCTATCCAAGTCTTTTCAAAGTGATTAAAGAACACGATGATAAGGACAATCAACAAGGCTGTTAATCCTAGTACGGCATATAGCGCCACCGTACCTTCTCCAAGGGCTACATACACGCCCCAAAGGAATGTACAATAACCGATGAGTCCCAAAATACCACCTGGAACAACGAGTTCTACAGCCATTAGGGCAATCCCTATAGCCATCCATACTAAAAACTCCATAGGCCCTCCTCTCTTTAATTAATTTTATACAACTTATATATCCATTATACAATATAAATAATAAATTATAAAGATAACCCTTATCATATAAATCTATTTCATATAAAATATTCTTACATCCTAAACCTATTCGGTTCACAAGTATTAAACGATGATATGTATAAGATAATAAAAACGACTACTTTCACAGGATCATACCTGATTCAGTAGTCGTTATGTATAAAGTATATTATTTTAAAGCTTTACTATTGTCAGTTATCATCGTAAGATGCTATTTCATCAATAGATTTGACAGTAATTATACTTCTGTTTTTTTCAATTGGTCATTACCAACGCCTGTTTTTTGAAGGAGCAATAAGATGATACTCATTGCCATGCCTACTACAGTCGCAAGGCCCATGCCTTTCAATACAACAGGACCTACAGCAAGTTCAGCACCACTAAGGCCTACAACAAGGATAACAGATGTTAAGATCATGTTCACAGGATTTGTATAATCTACCTTGCGTTCTACAAGCATACGCAAACCGGATGCAGCAATGATACCGAACAAGAGAATGGATACACCGCCCATAACTGGTACTGGGATAGCATGAATAAGAGCAGCTACTTTACCTACAAAGGAGATAATCATAGCAAGAACCGCAGCACCGCCGATAACCCACACACTGAAGCAACGAGTGATAGCGAGTACACCGATGTTTTCACCGTATGTCGTATTTGGTGTAGCACCAAAGAAACCAGAAAGGATGTTCGCAAGACCATCACCGAGCAAAGAACGTTGTAAGCCTGGTTCTTTCATCAAGTCTTTGGATACGATGTTACTAGTTACAACCAAGTGACCTACATGTTCTGCAAATACTACAAAGAGTGCTGGCATAATCATAATGATTGCATTGATATCAAATACAGGCATGCCATAGAACTGCGGTAAGGAGAACCAAGGTGCAGCCTCTACGCCGGAGAAATCAACAACGCCCATAAAGGCGGATAATATATAGCCGGAAACAACGCCAATCAAAACAGGGATAACGGCTAAGAAACCACGGAACACAACAGTGCCAAGCAAGGTAACAACTAAGGAAAACATAGAAATAAATACAGCTTGACTGTGGCTCATGCCCAAGTCTTGATTACCAATAAGGCCAGACATACTCATCGCTACTGGCGCCAATTCTAAACCAATAATAGCCACGATAGCACCCATGGCAGCCGGTGGGAATAACTTATCGATCCAACGAGTACCAATATAGCGAACTAGAACAGATAAAATCACAAAGGATAAGCCAAATACAACGAAGGCACCTTTAGCTGCCTCATAACCGAGACCGGCAGATAATACACCAGCTACAGGAGCAATGAAAGCAAAGCTAGAACCGAGGTATGCAGGGATTTTACCTTTACATACGAATAGGTATAACAATGTGCCAATACCATTCATAAATAAAGCTGTTGCAGGATCTACTTTTAATAAATATGGTACTAATACAGTAGAGCCAAACATAGCAAATAAATGTTGGAAACTAAGTGGCAACATACGCCCCCAAGACGGGCGCTCTTGAATATCAATATAATCCTTCATTTTTTCCTCTCACCACAATAACAACACTAGGTTCCAACGCTATACCCGGTATGATATAGCATTGGATTTTACACATATATGTTACTCTTATGAAACATAAGAATTACACATCAATTTTTAGGTCTCGGACGTCTACGCGTTGGCCTTCTAGGCTCTCTAGGTCTAAACGGACCAGGCATTTCAGTCTTGTCTGTTTCTTGAGTAGCCTTAGGTTTGAAGCGGCTTTGTGTCTCTTCACGCAAGGATGGTAAATCCTCAGCCGTACCAACTTGTTTTACACCTTCTACATTACGACGACCAACACTAGCTAACAAGCCTATGGCCATAAAGTTCATTAACAATGAAGAACCACCATAACTAATAAATGGCAAAGGCACACCTGTTACCGGCATAATACCGCAAACCATGGCAATATTAAACAATGCTTGCCCACTGATGAGCAAGGTTATGCCCATAGCTAACCATCTGCCAAATTCATCACGAGATTTATTAGCAATACGGAAACCAAAGTATGTAAAGGCCGCTACCAAGAGAACGACAAAGACAGCACCGACAAAGCCCATTTCTTGAGCCCACACGGCAAATGCAAAATCTGTATGAGCCTCTGGCAAGTAAAAGTACTTAGATGTACCTTGCATAAAGCCTTCCCCAAGAATACCACCAGAACCTACGGCCAATAGACCTTGTACAGTTTGATAGCCCATATCTTGAGCATGAGGCCAAGGATCGAACCAGGACTGAATCCGTTCCCAACGATATGGCGACATACGAGCTGCAATGAAGCCTATCACACCAGCTACGGCAAAGGCACCACCAAAGAATCGCCCATCAAAACCTGCTAAGTAAATTAGTATGAATGAGAACCCAAAGATTAGTACAGTAGTCCCCATATCTGGTTGCAAGATGGTTAGAATCGCAAAGATTATAGGCCAAACTAACATTGGCAACATATAACCTACCCGTTCTCCCACATAACCTTGTAAATTCGTTAGTGGATTATTATATCTCGCTTTTCCCCATTTTCTCATAGTACTCAACTTAGCCGATGTCCATATTATGGCGGCTAACTTGGCAAATTCCGATGGCTGTATTGATACGGGACCGATAACAATCCACCGGCGAGCACCATTAATGACAGAGCCAGCCACTAGGACTAACACCATACCTATGAGTGTTACAATCATGATGCGTTGCAACATATGTGGCTTTTGTAGTTGCCTATAATCATACCGATATAACACTACACCTATTGCCATTGAAAACAATAGGAACCCCATATGTTTTGTAAAGTAGCCTAAGAGCCCTGTATTTTCATAAATAGAGCTTATATAGGTGGCACTGAAGATATTTACACTACCTATAATCGTGATGAGCAATATAGGTAAAAGCATACCTTGTAAATCATTTTTAAAGAGTGAGCCCCACCGACTATCCCCCTTATTCGGTGTTTCCATATTAAGCCTCCTTTTGTACTTTTGGCTTAATTGCTTCTAAGCGGAAAATAGGTTGCCCTTTAGCACTGAACTTCTCTTCATACTCAGTTTTTACATTTGGAAGATCTGTGCTATGTAAGTCATAGGTTACATTCTTAAGTTCCCATCCACATTCTTTGAATTCTTCAAGAGAGAACATAAATAAACCTTCGTTATCAGTTTTAAAGTGAACCTCGCCACCATCTTTTAAAAGACGGGCATAACGATCCAGGAATGTATGGTATGTGAGGCGACGCTTAGCATGTTTTGCCTTAGGCCATGGATCACAGAAGTTAATGTAGAAACGATCTACTTCACCAGGCGCCACAACCTCTTCAATGCCAGCGATATCAAAGAGAGATACCTTAGCATTATCACGCTCTGCTTCAAAAATCTTTTGAGCCGCATAATAAATTACGCCAATTTGCACTTCAAAACCTACAAAGTTAGCATCTGGATACGCTTCAGACATGCCTGCAATAAAACGTCCCTTACCTGTTCCAAGCTCCATATATAATGGACGTTCAGGATGGGCAAATAACTCACGCCATTTGCCCTTATACTGTTCTTGACCAGACAAAATGATATGAGAGTCATATTCGTGGATAGCTTCATCAATCCACGGTTTTCTACGAAGGCGCATACTTTCTCCTTACATCTATATTAACTATTAATTATATCTATTATTACAGGTCATATACCTATCTTATTAATTATAGAAAAGGGGGAGTTAAACGTCAATTACATTTCCCTTATCAACCATATAAAAAAGACCTACTTCCAAAGAAGTAGGTCTTTATATTCTTAGAAAATCAAAGATTCAAGATTTTCAATTTGATATTTGCTGAGGCCAAGCTCAGATAAACTCTTTTCAGATGCAGCGAATAGATTATTTTTACCTACACGCGTACCTAAAGCTGCGGCAGCAACCAATTCACGGTCCAACTTACCAAGGCGAGAGCGATTACGATTTTGCGGTTTTGGTTTCTTCATACGGAACGTATTGTATTGAACGGCTTCTTTTGTATCCTCATTTTTAGCCTTAGCCAAAGCAGCCCCATTAGTGCCATTCCCCAATAAAGCACTAAGTCCAGTTTGCTTTGGAACCATTTTTTCGTAATCAGCGCCAAACTCAGGACGCTCCTCACGTAATTGATCAAATGTAGCTAATGCTGCATTCATTTGCTTTAAACCAGCAGCAGAGTAAAGTTGACGAATCGCAATACTCACCTCTTGCGGTGTCAACGTACCTCGCTCAATAGCAGAGGCGATTGTACTTTTCAATGCACCTTGATCACCGGATGCTGTATAGCGACCAATATCAACCAAGTCTTTTTGACGTGCATTGAGTTCTTTAGGCGTATATATGTTTATCTCAGATATAGACGGTGCCTGCTTAGAAGGCTGTTCTCCCGCCCCATTAGCCTCAGACATATAGCCACCGGCGACGATGGCCACGGCTAATGTTAAGGTTAATACTTTTTTCAACGTCTTACAATCTCCCTTTTCATTAATACTTACTTATATAATACTGTGATATTTTTGTACATTAACAACAAACTTGTTCTACTGTAATACATACTGTAGATAATATTATATAATACTTCATCTAATTTTTATAGTCCTATTCGAAAAAAATCTATAATCTTTTAACAAATTTTATATTTTTATAAAATATAAAACAAAAAGTAATGCAGTAGAAACAGGGCAAAGCCATATTTCTACTGCATTTGTAGATAAAATTATTTATTTAATATTTTATCAAACTAAACGGATAAAATTTGTTTTGCATCAGCCACAATCTGATCTAAAGAAACGCCATTTTCTCGTAACAATTCCGTTGCATCATAACGATCGTGGAATTCTTTAGCAATACCATAGTTTTTAACGCGCACATCAGATGGACCATAGAAACCAGCAATACGTTGGCCCCAGCCACCTTCAACTACACCATCTTCCAATGTAAATACTACAGAATGACTTGCTTTCAACTCTTCCAATAATGCTTCATCAAGGCCAGAAGCAAATTTAGGATTTACCACGGTTGCGTTAATGCCGACTTTAGCCAATTCATCAGCCACTTGATTAGCTAGATGATAGAAATTACCAAGGCCTAATAAGGCAATGCGTTCACCACGACGAGTCACTTCAGATTTATTTAAAACACTGTAATCAGTCGTATCAGCTACACCAGTGGATGTAAATTCACCTACAGGAACACGAATAGCCACAGGATGCTCGTGTTGATGCACTGCATATTCCGTCATAGCCAACAACTCTTCATTATTAGTAGGTGCTAAGTATACTAAGTTAGGAATGCTTGTAAGCATAGGAATATCAAAGAATCCTAAATGCGTGACATCGTTCATGCCATATACAGATGCCATATGATTGATGATGACTGCACTATTATTATTGACGCAAAGATCTTGTACCAATTGGTCATAAGCGCGTTGTAAGAAGGTACTATCTACACTGAACACTGGCTTACCGCCATTTTTTGCAATACCAGAACTCATCGCAATGGCATGTTCTTCCGCAATGCCTACATCGATATATTGTTTACCAGCTTCATTACGCCATTCAGAGTTAAAGCCAAAGCCACCTGGTGTCCCTGCATTAATAGCTACCACTGTTGGATCTACTTTAATTTGTTCCATCAAATAGTCCGCAATTGTACCAGCATAGGTCGGACCATGATGTTCCTTTTTGAGTTTACCTGTTTCTAAATCAAATGGCATTATCCAGTGGAAAGCTTCTTTGTTTTGTTCAGCAATGGCATAGCCCTTACCTTTTTGGGTAACAATATGTAAAACGATAGGATGATTAATATCTTTTACATCTTTAAACACATTGATTAATGTTTCCAAATTATTGCCATCGGCTACAAAACGATAATCCAAACCAAGAGCCTTAAAGATATTGTTAGAGCTTTCACCATTAGACTCGCGTAA
The DNA here is from genome assembly GCF_900545205.1 of uncultured Veillonella sp. Classification (GTDB taxonomy): domain Bacteria; phylum Bacillota; class Negativicutes; order Veillonellales; family Veillonellaceae; genus Veillonella. The sequence continues at coordinate 11,553 of NZ_UQYC01000003.1, forward strand.
TTCACGAAGACTACGATACAAGCCACCATGATTTTCTGCAATGGATTGGTCATTATCATTGACAATAATAATCATATTGCTGTCTAATGTGGCCGCATAATCAAAACCTTCAAATGCTTCACCGCCAGACAAAGAACCATCGCCAATGATAGCGATAATATTTTCAGAGTCCCCTTTTAAATTACGAGCTGTTGCTAAACCAGATGCTAAAGAAATAGATGTGGAGGTATGACCAATATTGAAGAAATCGTGCTCACTTTCAGTAGGATCTGTATAACCCGTTACGTCATCATAATGATCGTGATCTAAGAACGCCAATGCACGACCTGTGACCATTTTATGTACATAAGACTGATGAGACACGTCATAAACAATCTTATCTACAGGAGAATTAAATACATAGTGCAAGGCCATAATCATTTCCGCTACGCCCATAGGAGGGCCAAAATGACCACCATGCTCAGAAACCTTTGTCATAAGAGCTTGACGAGCTTGTGCTGTTAAGTCTGTTAATTCAGAAATAGATAAGCCTTTTAAATCGACTGGAGATTTTATATCAATTAAGTTCATATGTGTTCCTTTCATTAGGTGTCATATAACAATACAACCTCTAGAATTTGTATTGTATTACTAACCGTGCTATACTGTATTCCCAGCATGTAATAAGTATAGAACTTATAGTTAGGTTTAAGTCAAGCGAGAACGTAAAACTTAACTCTAACCTTAAAAATATACGTATATTATACGCTTAATACATTACTCCTGACACTAAATCTTTTACGAATTTAATATGAACCCATAAGGAGGTCCTATGACATATACTGTTGGCGAAATCGCAAAAAAACTAAATGTGGCACCTTCTACATTGCGTTACTATGATAAAGAAGGTCTATTACCCTTCGTAGAACGTTCTGCTGGTGGTATCCGTGTATTCCATGACACAGATATGGATTGGTTAGAATTGATTGAATGCATGAAGCATACCGGTATGCCTATTAAGGAAATCAAACATTTTATCGACTACTGCGTCGAAGGTGATAGTCGCATTAATGAAAGATTATCTATTATCAAAAATCAACGAGATCGCGTATTAGTAGAAATCGAACACCTACAAGCACGCTTGTCCATGCTAGAATTTAAAACATGGTTTTATGAACAAGCTCAAGCAAATGGAACTACTAGTTTTTATGAAAGCTTAACACCTGATGACGTTCCTGTAGAGTATCATAAGTATTTCGAACGCAAATGGCGCGCTGATAAAGAAGCCGCTGAAAAAGGTGAAGCACCTAAAAAATATAGAGCTGTATAACAAAGAGGAGCTATCCAATGGATAGCTCCTCTTTTTGCGTTACATAATGATTATAGAACCGCTTAGATTAGCGACGCTGAAAGGCTTTAATGTTTATTTATTGGGACTTTCAAATATAGTTCTATACCCATCATCAGTGACAGCAACGATTTGCTCAATCTCCTCTGTAGGATCATCTGTAAACGTAAAGTTTTCACCAGCATCAAAAGATGCACTCGTTCCACAAGAAGAACTCAAGTCGCGAGGCACTGGACGAAGTTCTATATTGGTTACCCCATCAGGAGCCTCTCGTTTAAAACGAATGGCTCCAAAGTGAGAGTAAAACGTAGCAATATATTTCATAGTCACTCATTTCTAACTCAGGCATTGGCACGTTTTGTATTAACTACAGCAATAATAAGTGCTACCACAAAACCAATACCTACAGCAATTTCACCATTTAATGTAGGACCTGTACCAGAAGCGGCTAAGCCAAAATTATGAGCAAATGCTGCACCTGCTGCAAGACCGAGCACCGTTACAGCAGAGTCAGAGTTACCTTCGCCAGTCATAATTAATTGACGCAACGGGCAACCACCGAGCAATACACTACAGAAACCTGCAAGTGCCATACCTAGGAAGTTCCACAAGCCATCTGTATGTGCAATTGGTTGATTTTCAAAGCCAAGATGGAAATTACCAAAGCTAATATTTACAACAAATACACCAATGAGAACAGCTAAATAGCCAAAGATAAGGATAGATTTTTTGAACAAGAATAAATCGCGGAAACCACCAACAGTGCAAAGACGGCTAACTTGAGATAAGCCACCTACCACGAGGCCTGCCGCCAATGAAATCAACCAAGGTGCATGCATAGCACCAGGACCTTTTTGACTAAAGAAGATAAATGCTGGGGCCGCTACTACTAAAACTAGTAAAGCAACTTGGATGGCAGGCATCATAGCAGACTCTAATTTACTCAATGCATAGGTACGCTGTAAAGAATAACCTTTTTTCAAGAATATAGTACCAAAGCCGATACCACCAGCAAAACCAGCAATACCGAACAACGCATTTAAGTCCCCGCCGCCAAGTCTTAAAATCATACGGATTGGACAACCGAGGAACATCAAAGCACCAATCATAACAAAGAAGCCGAGAATAAATCGAATAATTGGAGAAGAACCACCTTTGCTTTGGTGTTCACCACGAATCATGGATAATAAATAAGCCCCTAAAATAAGACCAATAATTTCTGGGCGAATATACTGTACTGGTGCGGCACGATGTAAACCTAGGCCACCGACAGTGTCACGAATAAAGCAAGCAATACAGAATCCCATATTACCCGGATTTCCAGCCAATACGAGGAAGCCTGCAATAGCGCCAATAATAAGGCCTGCAATAATTAAATTCCTTTTTTCATGAGACCCACTCATAATAAACTCCTTTCAAACAAACTACACTACAAATATATGAGTATATACTCCCACCCTATCAAGCATATGACTCATGATATAATAACCATAAATACACCTTGTTATTCATGGAGATTACCTATGAACTATATCTATTTAGATAATGCAAGTACCACGTTCCCTAAAGCACCTAATGTGGCTAATGCCATGGCAAACTATATAACGAACTACGGTATCAATATTAACCGTGGCTCCTACGCCCTCGCCTACGATGTAGAGGATATTATCTATACAACAAGACAACAACTAAATACCTTATTCAACGGTCATGATCCATCTCACGTCACTTTTACGCAAAATGTGACAATGAGCTTAAACATGGTCATCAAGGGCCTGTTGAAAGACGGTGATCATGTACTCGTTAGCTCTATGGAGCACAACGCAGTTATGAGACCTCTTACCCAACTACTGGATAAGGGCATTACCTTTGATATTATTCCTTGTGACAAAACTGGCTCCATCCAACTTGAAAGTATAGAAGCTCTCATTCGCCCCAATACAGTGGCTATAATTATTAATCACGCATCCAATGTATGTGGCACCATACAGCCTATTGAATCAATAGGTACCATCTGCAAGGCTCATAATCTACATTTCATTGTAGACGCAGCCCAAACAGCAGGTGTTATTCCTATTGATGTAAAAGCATGTCATATAGATGCACTCTGCTTTACAGGTCATAAAGGATTATTAGGCCCCCAAGGTATTGGTGGTATTATATTGACCAAAGAAATGGCTCAAACCTTAACACCTCTTATCGCTGGTGGTACAGGTAGCTTCTCGCATCTAGAAACGATGCCTACTAACATGCCCGACGCCTTTGAAGCAGGTACGTTAAATCTACCTGGCATCATCGGACTCAATGAAGGGCTCTCCTATATTGAGTCACAAGGCATGGAGAACATTCACAACCACGAGCTAGCTTTGACAAAAGCCTTCCTCGAAGGTTTACATTCAATAACTGGAGTTAACATCATCGGCAAACAAGATATCCAAGATAGAACAGCCGTCGTATCTATCACAATTGATGATATGGATGCTGCCAGTATTGCATATGAACTAGAGTCAAAGTATCACATCATGACACGCGTCGGACTACACTGTGCCCCACGAGCACACCAAACGCTAGGTACCTATCCAGAAGGAACCGTGCGCTTCTCCTTTGGCTATGCCAATACACTTGAAGATGTAGATATGGCATTATCTGCACTACATACAATCGTAAAGAATACTAAATAATAATTATCACCGTTAAGGCTATATACTCTGGTATATAGCCTTTTATGCTTCTACGCTTCACACAAACGACCGATAGCATCAGCTCTACAGCGCTTACAGTGCGTCATCTGTGGCACATAGTGACCAATAAATTGACGCATATTGTCGATTTCTTCTGCAGTCGGTCCTCGATGGTTTTCAAAGGCTGTATCATGAACTGGAATCATAGCAATACAGTTCATCAAATCTACGCCCCATGCTTCTGCTTGTTTAGCGATAGCTGGTACATGGTCCATATTTACATCAGGTACTACTACAGTATTAATCTTAACGATGATGTTCTTTTCCTTTAATTTACGAATACTTTCAGCCTGACGTTCTAATAAGATACGGGCCCCATCAATCCCCTTATAGATGTTCCCATCATAGCGAACCATGGAATACACATGTTTAGCAATCTCTGGATCAATAGCATTAGCCGTAATCGTTACATGAGTAATCCCTAAATCAGCGATTTCATCGACATAATCAGGCACTGCCAAGCCATTACTAGATAAACAGAGCATGACGTGAGGGAAATCTTTTTTTACAAGGCGGAATGTTTCAAGTGTCTTATCCGCATCACACATAGGATCTCCAGGTCCTGCAATGCCCACAACAGAAATATCCTTACGTGCATCAAATACCTTATGCATAAAGGCTGCTGCCTCTTGTGGCGTATAGACATGTTGCGTCACGCCCGGTCTATTTTCGTTAGCGCAATCGTACTTGCGATTACAATAATTACATTGAATATTACAATTCGGTGCAACTGGCAAATGTAAACGTCCCCAATTAGCGGCAGCATCCTTGTTGTAACATGGATGATTTTGTAGGAAACTTTGTCCTTGAACTTCTTTCATAATTAACCTTTCCGACCAAATCTAATAGCATCTTTATGGCATACATGCAAACAGTCACCACAGTTGGTGCAATTCATTTCATTTGGTCGTGTACCCATTTCACAAACACGTAGACACGCATCACAATCGTCACAATCACTAGTTTTATATACTTTAAAAATAGAAATTTTCCGTAATAATTCCATTACCCCACCAAATGGACATACAAAGCGACACCAAGCATTGGCGATGATAAGGGAACCAGCAATAATGGAGACGACCGTTATAGTGCGAGCCGCCCAATACCATTCGGAGAACTGCATAGATAAAATGACAGCATTAAAATATTCATCGCTCGTCCGAATTGGAATCATAATGCGGGGATTACCAAATTTGAAGTATACTACGAGCCCTAAAATTATAGTGACTACCATGCCCAGTTGAAGGAATCGCATGTAATGTTTACGATTTCTTAATGGTCCCATAGATATTTTTCCTAGCATTTGGTTAACCCACCCACTTGGGCAGAACCAACTACAAAATGCTCGACCAAAGAATACGACCATAATGGGCAGAATAATCCACCAAGCATAGAAATATGTCGTAATACGGCCCCAGCAGGTAATCATGGAACAGCTTTCACAGTTTACAAATGGCACAATATAAGGGCATCGGAATATGCCATAATATACCCATTTCCCCATAATAAAGAGGAAAATAAACTGTACGATACGACGCCAAAGCGTTAAATTCTTAGGGGCTTGTTTACCAGATATACCAGAACTGCCTTGGGACCTACAGGATGTAGATGACGGACAATGACTACACATCTTTCACACCAAACCTTTCTATCAAATCGAGACCTCTCGCACTATGAACGGATGTAAATCCGTGATTTTCTAAGATTTGTTGCCCTTCTTGGGAGCGTGTAAATTCAATATAGTCCGCAGCCAATGCACGATCTTGTACATATTTCATTGTATTAATGGTGAAAGTAAGTGGTGCAGGCGGCACAAATTGTGCAGGAATGGAGAAGTACTCAATACGATCCTTGAATCGATCATGTGTAGTAAGTCGCTTTTCAATGATAGATACATCTGCTTTACCTTCTACAAGGTCACACATCATGGAGATTACACAAGCATTTTCGGCGATCATATTTTTCATAATGCCATCGGTTAAACCGGATAATTTCATAATCCCCTTTACAGAGGCACTACCAGGAGGTGAGGCACCTAATGGCAACATAACGCGTACACCGGGCTCTGCCATATCCTTCAAATCCCTAATTCCTGCTGGATTTCCCTTAGGTGTAACGATGACATAATCCGTAAAACATAATGGTTCAAATGCAATACTTACGCCCTTTTTGCGCATGTTCTTTGCCAGCTCTAAGCCGCGAGCCCCAAAAACTTCGGTACGACTCTTTTCTGCAAGCAACGATTTACCAATAGCACCTGCAAAGGCGCCGGTATACTGAATATTGTGACCTGTGTGCATCGTGTAGACTTGGTTTAAGTCGAGAAATGCTTCTGATAAGCCACCACAAGTCCACACTTGTAACGAATCAGATTGTGTTGGCTTATAGGCTCCGCGTATAAATGATGGTACCGCTGATGCGGCCGCTAATGCTAAAGCTCCACCAATAAACTGGCGACGGGATATATCCTTTTTCAAAAATCCCATGTACTTACCACCTTTCACTGAACTTTACAGTACTAAGCATATACTCACATTATAGTATAAAAACCATAAGCTTTTCTGATTATATGCATAAGTTTGATTAATTCGATTATATAGATTAATCATATAGGCTCTATTTTTAAAGGTATTATTATAAATTTTAATCATATATTTCTATATCTATTATATTGAATATTTATTAAATTCAGTAAATATAATAATCCCTGAGAATCAAAGGAATATAAAAAAGGATTATGCGCCAAACGCATAATCCCTATCCATAAAAGCAAAAAGGCGGCACAACCAAATGGTTGTACCGCCTTGATTCATCAATTATTCAGCAGTGAATGGCAATAAAGCAATTGCACGTGCACGTTTGATAGATGTAGTCAATTTGCGTTGATGTTTTGCGCAAGTACCGGAAATACGACGAGGTAAGATTTTGCCGCGTTCAGTCGTAAAACGACGAAGTTTAGCAACGTCTTTATAGTCGATTTGATCGATATGGTCTGCACAGAAAACGCATACTTTTCTTCTTGGCTTTCTGCCTCTATCTCTTCTCATTGCGAATCCTCCTTTTCGAATTAGTAGGAGTCCCTGACACTAGAACGGGATGTTTTCGTCATCGCCGCCTGTACTGAAACTATCAAAATTGGACCCACCTTCGAAAGAATTAGTATTCATATCAAGGGATTGGCCCACAAAGTTCGCTACTACTTCAGTAACGTACCGTTTTTGACCGTCCTGAGTCTCGTAAGAACGAGTTTGCAAACGACCTTCTACAAAGCAACGACTGCCTTTACGAAGATTGCCTGCCGCTTCACCAAGTTTACCCCAAGCAACGCAGTTGATGAAAGCAGTTTGTTCTTTCGTCTCATTTGTTGTGGAATCAATATAGGTGTTTGTAGCAGCTACTGTGAAAGTTGCTACTGCACGACCAGTTTTGGTATAGCGTACTTCAGGATCACGAGCTAAATTACCTAGAATTTGTACAGAGTTCATGTTTTCCTCCAGGCTTTAATTATGCTTCGTGTTTAACAATTAGATGTCTTAGGACTTCATCGTTGATTTTCAATACACGATCGATTTCTTTGATTTCAGCAGGTGCTGCTTCAAAGTTGATCAATACATAGAAACCGTCAGTGAATTTCTTCACAGCGTAAGCAAGACGACGCTTGCCCCAACGATCTACCTTTTCTACTGTGCCGCCTACACGAGCAATTAAAGCTTCTACTTTTTCAATAACAGCGTTAGTTGCTTCCTCTTCAGCTGGTTTCACAATAAACATGACTTCGTATTTGTTCATACAAAATCACCTCCTCTTTCGGACTAATGCCCCTATCGACACATAGGGGTAGGAAGTGCTTACCATCAATAAGCCTTACTATTATAACCTAAAAAAATGATGAAAGCAAGGGTTCAATTTCATGCCCTTGCTTTCACCACTATTATATACGATTATATTTTTCATCTTCAGGAAAGGCGATAATAGCACAAATAATTACAAATATTGTGATTACACCCATCATAGGATCTGCCGTATCATTTGGTAAGAAGGTAAGCATCAACGATGACACGATACCGCTACCATATTGCATAGCACCTAGTAATGCCGCCCCAGATCCAGCCATTCTACCTGCTCTATCCAATGCCAATGCATTAGTTACAGCAGCAATGATACCATTCATAGAGAAGAATAGGAAACAACCAATAACAATTAACCACAGTGAATGGTAACCTAAAACCATCAAGCCCATTACAACGGATACACAAATAGCTGCAAATAATGTGGCATATCGCAATAATCTATCAAGCCGTATAGCACTTACAATGCGTCGATTGATGGCACTTAATAACATAACACCAATAATATTAACAGAAAAGAGATAACCAAAATACTCTTTTGGCACTTCATAGACATCAATATATACATAAGGCGATCCTGTTAAAAATGCATAGATAGCAATATAAAAGGAGCTAACACATAGCGTATATTTCATAAAACCTTTGTTGCGCAATAAAATCCAATAATTATTATAGGTATGAGCTATAGACTTTTTACTACGTTTCTCTACAGGATGTGTTTCAGGAATGACTAATACGGCAACAAGCATTAAAATACCGATGGCAACAAGCAACCAAAATATGGAATGCCATGTATACCACACTAGTAAATGCCCTGCTAACATCGGCCCTGCAATAGGCGCTATAGCCATAACAATAGCCAAGGTAGATAGTATTTTTGCGGCCTCAGTCCGACCATATAAGTCACGAATCATAGCCCGTGATAACATAGGTCCTACGCAAGCACCAAAGGCCTGGAATACGCGCCAAGCTAGTAATTCTAACATAGACGAACTTAAGGCACAGCCCACAGACCCTATAATAAATAAGACTATCCCCATAATCAAAGGCTTCTTACGACCAATTTTATCGCTAACAGCTCCCCAAAAAAGCTGAGCCAGCGCAAAACCTATTAAGAAACCAGTCAACGTTAACTCCGCATCACCATGGAGATCACGCCCCATCTCTGGCATGGCAGGCAAATAAATATCCGTCGACAACGATGTAAACGCCATCAAAGCACTTAATATAGAAGTAAAAAGCCATCCTTTATTGCTAATCGTCAGCATAAAGACACCACTTTCATATAAAATCGCACTATAATATGTATTTATTTAGATTATATCAAAAACAAAGTTAATCCTATATAGTTTTGATATTTTTCAATAAAAAAGCGTAGTAAAATACTACGCAAAAATTGATCTATAGGCAAATGTCAATTCTATTTTTCCTTAAATTACCTTGCTATACTAATATTAAGAGTCATCACGTGAGTTAGGCTCATCACCGAAAGGTGGTGATACTATGAGTAAATTCGAAAAGTACTACTTAATTCTTTTTGTAATTTCCATAGCAATATCACTCTTTGCACTATTCAAGTAGTGTAAAGACAAAAGCCTAACGCAACAGAGTATTCAAAATACTCGCACGCTAGGCAATCATAAGAAAACATTTATAAGATGAGCCTAACGCTACCACACGTTGATGGCTCTCTTTTTATTTATTATACATCAAATGCGAAATTTCTAAAAGAGCTTATAAAACACATTCTTCGTATTATAATCTTTTATATAAAAAATACTTACACTATTTAGATTAAGGAGAAATTCTATAGAAAATCCTTGCGTCATTATTCTATATAATTTACTATATATAGAGAAATCTGATTATAAAAAGGAGTCATCATGGCTAATATTAATGAAAACTATTTAAACCTACAAGGTTCTTATTTATTTGCTAATATCGCTAAAAAGGTTGCAGATTATCAAGCAGCACATCCAGATGCAGATATCATTCGTCTTGGTATCGGCGATGTTACATTACCACTTGTTCCAGCAATTATCGATGCTATGAGCAAAGCAGTTCAAGAAATGGGTAAAGCTGAAACGTTCCGCGGTTATGGTCCTGAGCAAGGCTATGACTTCTTGCGTCAAGCTATTGTTGATGGCGACTACAAACCATTAGGCGTAGACATCGCTATTGACGAAGTATTCGTTTCCGACGGTGCAAAATCTGATGTTGGTAACATCCAAGAGTTATTCAGCGAAGATAACATCATCGCTATTACTGATCCAGTGTACCCAGTATACCTAGATTCCAACGTTATGGGCGGTCGTACTGGCGAAGCTGTAGACGGTATTTTCCAAAAGGTTGTATACCTTCCTACTTACGCTGAAAACAATTTTTCTCCAGAATTTCCTTCTGAACGTGTAGATATCGTATATCTTTGCTCCCCTAACAACCCAACTGGTACTGTTTTAAGCCGTGCTCGTTTAGCAGAATGGATTAAATGGTGTAAAGATAATGATGCGATTTTGATGTTCGACTCCGCTTACGAAGCTTTCATCAGCACAGAAGACACTGTAAAATCCATCTACGAAATCGAGGGTGCTCGCGAAGTAGCTATCGAATTCCGTTCCTTCTCCAAAACTGCTGGTTTCACAGGCACACGTTGTGCTTATGCTGTAGTGCCTAAAGAAGTAACTGGCAAAACTAAATCCGGTGAACGCCAACCACTAAACCCTATGTGGAACCGTCGCCAATGCACTAAATTCAACGGTGTTCCTTACATCATTCAACGCGGTGCCGAAGCAGTGTACACAAAAGAAGGACGAGAACAAACTCGCGCTAACATTGCATACTACAAAGAAAACGCTCGCATCATCAAAGAAGGTCTTGAATCTATCGGCCTTACTGTATACGGTGGCGTTGACGCTCCATACATTTGGCTAAAAACTCCTGGCAACATGACTAGCTGGGAATTATTCGACATCTTGCTCGAACAAGTTCAAATCGTATCTACACCAGGCTCTGGCTTTGGCCCACATGGCGAAGGTTACCTTCGTTTAACAGCTTTTGGTAGCCGTGAAAATACAATTCGTGCCGTTGAAAGAATTAAAACATTAAAATTCTAATAGGATAATTGCCATACGGTTTACCCGATATAGCACCAATTCCTATAGAGACCAAAAAACCGATTGCCCTCTATAAACGGAGGTCAATCGGTCTTTTATATCTCTCATCAATTAATTCTATAGAAAAATATCAAATACCCTACTTTTGTGCTATAATAAAAATGTTAATAATTAAATTTCTCGATTTATATAGGAGGCTAATATGAGCAAAATTCGTATTGGTATCGTTGGCTACGGCAACTTAGGTCGTGGCGTTGAAGCATCCGTAAAATTACAACCTGATATGGAGCTTGTTGGTGTATTCTCTCGCCGTAAAGGCTTAGAAACAGTTTCTGGTGTTCCTACATATACTATGGAAGATCTACCAAACTTCAAAGGTAAAATCGATGTTATGGTTCTTTGCGGTGGTTCTGCAACAGACCTTATCGAACAAACTCCAATGGTAACTAAATACTTCAACTGTATCGATTCCTTCGATACACATGCACGTATTCCTGAGCATTTTGCTAATGTAGACAAAGTAGCTAAAGAAGCTAAAACTGCTACATTGATTTCTTGCGGTTGGGACCCAGGCATGTTCTCTTTACAACGTGTATATGCTGAAAGCATCTTGCCTCAAGGTAAATCTTATACATTCTGGGGCCGTGGCGTTTCCCAAGGTCACTCCGATGCTATTCGTCGTATTGATGGTGTTCTTGATGCTCGTCAATACACTGTTCCTAAAGAACAATACCTTGAAGCTATCCGCAATGGTGAAACTCCAGACGTTGATGGCTACAAAGGTCACCTTCGTGAGTGCTATGTAGTGGCTGCTCCTGATGCGGACAAAGCTAAAATTGAAAATGAAATCAAAACTATGGAAAACTACTTCGTAGGTTATGAAACTGTAGTAAACTTTATTTCCCAAGAAGAACTTGATCGCGACCATAAAGGCATTCCACATGGTGGCTTCGTTCTTCGTTCTGGTGAAAGCACAGAAGGCACTCGTCACGTTATCGAATATTCCTTGAAACTTGATTCTAACCCTGAATTCACAGGCTCTGCATTAGTTGCTTACGCTCGTGGTATCTACCGTCTTGCTAAACACGGTGGCACTGGTTGCTACACTGTATTCGATATTCCACCAGCTTGGATTTCCACTCATTCTGCTGAAGAATTACGAGCTCACTCTCTATAAGACACAAAATAAAATCCCACACATCAGTGTGGGATTTTATCTACTTCTATGGTATACTACTTAGAAGAAGTGAGGCGTAGATGTTTTCCGGCGTCAGCTCTCACATCTCTTACTAATTTGAAAATGTGACCTGACACATCTAGAAGCCTCGACATCAATAGATAATTTGTCGATTTCTATGTAAAGGGATTTAGTGGCACTATTAGTCACCTATGTGACTAATAGTGTCACTTTTTTAGTACAAATTTATAGCATCTATATGATATAATATTTATTTGATAGAGTTTCTATGGAAACTTTCACAAAGAACGAAATCAATTAATTAGTTAATAAAAGGTGGTACCATGAGCACAAATTTAGAAGTAGGCATCGTAGGCCTTCCAAATGTTGGTAAAAGTACATTATTCAACGCCATTACAAAAGCAGGCGCTGAAGCTGCCAACTATCCATTCTGTACAATCGAGCCAAACGTAGGTGTCGTTGACGTTCCAGATAACCGTTTAGCTGTATTAGCTGAAATGTTTGGTTCTAAACGCATTCTTCCTGCTGCTATGCGCTTCGTAGATATTGCGGGCCTTGTAGAAGGTGCATCTAAAGGTGAAGGTTTAGGTAATAAATTCCTTAGCCACATCCGTCAAGTAGATGCCATTGCACAAGTTATCCGTTGCTTCGACGATCCTAACATCACTCATGTTGCTGGTTCTATCGACCCAATCCGCGATATTGAGATTATCAACACAGAACTTTGCCTGGCTGACCTTGAGTCCGTAGAAAAACGGAAACAACGTATCGAAAAAATCGCTAAATCTGGTGATAAAGACGCTCGTGCTGAATTACCATTATTAGAACGCATCATCGAAGGTTTAGGTGAAGCAAAACCGGTGCGCGCACAAGGTCTCGAAGAAGAAGAATTAGAAATGATTAAAGAGTTGACATTGTTGACAGCAAAACCATCTCTTTATGTAGCTAATATTTCTGAAGATGAAGTAGCTGATTACTCTTCCAACGAATATGTAAAACGCGTTGAAGAATATGCCAAAAATGAAGGTGCTGGCATCGTTGTAGTTTCTGCTCGTATCGAGTCTGAAATTGCTGAGTTATCCGATGAAGAATCCGCTGCATTCCTTGAAGACCTTGGTCTTGACGAATCCGGCTTAACGAAGCTTATTAAAGCAAGTTATGCACTTTTAGGTCTTATCAACTACTTTACAGCAGGCGAAATGGAAGCTCGTGCATGGACAATTATAAATGGTACCAAAGCTCCACAAGCAGCGGGTAAAATCCACTCCGATATCGAAAAAGGCTTTATCCGTGCTGAAATCGTATCCTTCAATGACTTACAAGCTTGCGGTAGCCAAAATGCGGCTAAAGAAAAAGGACTTGTACGCCTTGAAGGTAAAGACTACGTTATGAAAGACGGCGACGTAACACACTTCCGCTTCAACGTATAATACAAATTAATAACAATAGAAAAACCAGTAAATCGGTCGATTTACTGGTTTTTTTATGCTACATAATAGCTTTTATTTACTTTTATTTGTCATCATCGCCTAATGCATTTTTAAGGCCACTAATCGCACCTTCTACAGCATCTTTAGCATCATCTGCAGTTTTTTTGATATCTTCAGCTACAGTGTTAGCAACATCTTTTACTTTTGCCACTGTATTTTCAATAGTCCCTTCTGCTTCTAATTGTTTATCACCAGTTAATTTACCAGCATTCTCTTTCAATGCACCTTTAGCTTGGTTCAATTTATCTTCTAATGCCATTATTATAGTTCCTTTCATATAAAATACTTTTAATTATTTAACTACATTTTTACAAAGATATTGCTATCATTTCTTTCCGAAGAAAAACGAAACAACAGCAACAACAATTACTGCACCTAATACAGATGGAATTAAGGACATCCCTGCTAAGCTGGGACCCCATGTGCCAAATATTGCTTGACCTACAGACGAACCAATTAAGCCAGCAACAACATTGGCAATGATACCCATTGCACCACCTTTATTAGTGATAGCACCTGCTAGGAAGCCGATAAAACCACCAACAATAATCGACCAAAGCATATAATCACTCCTTTATCTCTTGTAAATTGTATTTCAAAAAATATATTAAAGTGTAATTTATAATATACCATTCATTCTTGAAAATTAAATGAATTTTTTTCGATTAAAGGAGCAAAGGTCTATTCAACTACTGTTACAATTTCATCTAAGGTACGACGTGTTTTATTGCGATGTGGTTCTTCGTCTCGGTAACCGAAGGCAGCCATTACAGCAATACCAAAGTGTTTAGTATCAAAAAGGCCAAGTTCATCACCTAAGAGGGCTGTCATGTCATCTTGATTGAAGCCTTCTAGTGGACAGGAATCTAAGCCTTCATAAGCAGCCATTGTCATCATGTTCGCCATAACGATATACGTTTGTTTAGAAGCCCAGTCAAAAGCAGCACGGTCAGACTCAAAAGTTTTATAGTCACTTGTAGTAAATTGAGCATATTTTTCGCGATATGCTGCATCTATTTCTGCTGGTAATTGCTTAACTGTTTCTTGGATGTAACGTACGTAAGGAGAGTCAAACTCTAAATCCACTTTTTTACGTGTTAAGAATACCACCAAATGACTTGCTTCAAGGCCTGCAAGAATGCCCCAGCCATGAGCTTTCATTTTTTCTCGAATTTCTGTATTTTGGATAACTAGCAATTCAAAAGGCTCAAATCCAAGGGATGTAGGTGCCAAACGTGCTGCTGTTAAAATAGCATTCCAATCTTCATCAGAAATCTTCTTCGTACTATCAAACTTTTTACATGCATAACGATATGTCATAGCATATTCTAAATCTTTACGATCCAATTTAGTAGCCGTTAATTTTACATTTTCTATTTCATACTTGCTCATATATACCTCCATAATGATAAAAAATATCATATATCTATAGTATCATAGTCAGCCTCTAAATTCATAGCCAGCTTTTAAATCATATTAGAATCAAAATGTTAATCAAACAGAAATCAGTAAAAGCCTAGACGCTGTCTAGGCTTTATATGGTACAGCTAGCTCACCTTTTTCATACCAAAAGAGGCCCGATGTACTAATCTTATGTTCTTTTAAAATAGTCTGAACCTGCTCTACAATACTTGGATCTATTTGCACAGATAAACCACACATATCATAAAGCTCTGGCGGTGTAGCCATCAATTGATGAGGCACCTTTAATTCTGTTAATATCTTGTCTGCTTTATCACCAAAATAATAGGACGTAAAGACGACTAGTAATTTTTTATTTTCCAAGGTCTTACCTCCTACTTATACCTCAAAATAAAGCGCTAACATTATAGCTTAACAATATTGTCTCCAAGGATAGCATCAGTAATAGCATACATATTCGTAATACTACCTACGCCAACATTTTCTTTTACCCCATAGAAATCAAGACAAATACCACATGCTGCAATTTCAACACCTGCATCAGCTAATTTTTTAATATTTTCTAAATGAACCGAATCATTCGTTACCATCTTCACACTGCTATTGATGAAATAGATCTTAGATGGCTTCACATCTGCTTCAACCATGCACACCCAGAAGGTTTTCATTAGGTTACGGCCTAACTCTTCACTACCTTCACCAAGATAGTCCTTTGTCATCAAGATGACACGGTTGCCATAGCTCATTGGTTCACAACTACCATCTGCTACTGGATTTGCATTAGGGGTCATAGTGAGGTAGAAATCCTTACCATCTTGTCGGATGTCCACCCCATAACCGCGAGACTTGCCGAATTTTTCTACATTATCGCGACTAACCTCATTATCTACGATTGTAATAATAACCGCACTCGGATTCGCATCACTTACCTTCTTAGTTTCAATAACAGGTTTTGGACACAAACTACCACGTACATCTACAGTTAATTCATTTGTATTGCTCATCATACACCTCTATATTATATATATTATATTCTTCCTAATGTCATGCCGTTACGCGTACAGCCAATCCAGAGAAGCTTTCAACAGTACCTACTATAGTCGCACAGTCTATACCAGCCTTATGTAACGCCTCTACCAGTTGCTCACCTTCATTAGCAGGAACAGAGAATAGCAAACCACCCGAGGTTTGTGGATCAAAGAGAATGTCCGTCCATACAGGATCTAAAGATGCATCTACTTGTACATCCGTTATAGCCTTACGGTTACCATAAGACGCAGCTGGTACTAATCCCATTTGAGCCGCTTCGATGACATTATCAAAGAGAGGAATGTCGTAAGCCTTAATATGTATTGTCACATCAGAGGCACTAGCCATTTCTACAGAGTGCCCCATAAGGCTAAAACCAGTCACATCAGTACAAGCATGCACAGTAAAGTTGTGAGCTACCTCTGCACCGACTCGATTTAAAGTACTCATACTAGTGACAGCTTGCTCTGTACCTACAGGGAATAAATCAGCTTTCAACGCATTATTCATGATACCTGTTCCAATACGTTTTGTGAGCACCAATACATCCCCTACTTGGGCCCCTTTGTTTTTCCAAATACAATTGGGATTCACTTGCCCTGTCACAGACATGCCAAAGATAGGTTCTTTATTTTCTATGCTATGGCCTCCTACGATAGCCGCACCAGATTCGGCTACCATTGAGCCTGCGCCGTTTAACACGTCTGTTAAGATTCCTTGCTCAACAAGAGGTACTGGGAAACCTACGATGTTCATGGCAGTCAAGGGAGTTCCACCCATAGCATACACATCACTTAATGCATTAGCAGCAGCAATCTTACCAAACAAAACAGGATCATTAACCATAGGTGTAAAAAAGTCTAATGTTTGAACCAATGCCAATGTATCAGAAATTTTATATACGCCCGCATCATCAGAACCGGTCATATCGGCTAAGACTTGGTCATTTGTAACAGGTGTCACTGCTTTCAAAACACGATTTAATATATGAGGACCAATCTTACACGCACAGCCCCCATTAGTCACATAGTCAGTAAGTCGTATCATAGGACCTCCTTACTCATTCTCTGGCAATCGAGAAACGATTTTCTTAACAGCCTTTTCAAATTTAGGGCGCGGCATCAGCAGTTGATGACCACAACCGTTGCATACGATGAGAAAATCCGTGCCAATACGTTTCACTTCCCACTCGTCACTACCGCAAGGATGTGATTTTTTCATCTTCACCACATCGCCTACATAATATCTAACAAATGCCATAGCGCCTCCTTTTTCAATGTTCAGTATTTATATACTTATTATACAAAAAATACAAAGTTCTATAAACATATCATAATTCTATAGTTTATATAGTAGTTTATATAGTTATTTTAAGGGTAATTATTAGTACATTTAACGAAAAGATTATTAATTACTAATCAATAATGATTTTTCATTTAGTTATCATTCTCAATATCAAAATTAGATCATTTTATAAACCCTATACTATTCAAACTTTAAGAAACCGCATTATAACTACATTGATAATATTTATCATTTAGAAAATTTTCGAAATAAATTTTACAAAAACACTTGCATTTCTCATTTAGTATGTTACAATATAGTCAACAATGATTATTCGTTAAGTATACGGATAGCACATTGTATATAAAACTGTTAAGACGGCAAGTGCCGAAAAACACAAACGAGTAAGTACTATTTTAAAAGTTAGACAAGTGTCTATTTGATTTAAGAATAAGTTTTCTTACCAAGGCGAAGTCGCCCACGAAAATTGTAGAATAAGTATTCTATTATTTGAATTCACAACCAAGTGGTTATGAATATATAAGTTAAGTAACAAATTTGAAAATTATCGTAAGTACAAAGGAGTATTAAAATGGCAGAATTAAAAGGTTCTAACACTGAAAAAAATCTTCAAGCAGCATTCGCTGGCGAATCCCAAGCATTCCAAAAATATACTTTCTACGCAGCAGCAGCTCGTAAAGCTGGCATGAACGAAATCGCTGATTATTTCGAAGAAACAGCTCACAACGAATCCGCACATGCTAAATTGTGGTTCAAAGCTCTTCATGGTGGCGACATCTCCGCTGACATCGAAGCTAACCTTCGCGATGCAGCAGCTGGTGAAAACTATGAACACACTACAATGTACAAAGATTTCGCTGACGAAGCTGAAAAAGAAGGCTTTGCAAAAATCGCTTTCCAAATGCGCGAAGTTGGTAAAATCGAAGCTCGTCATGAAGCTCGTTACCTTGCATTAGCAGCTCAAGTATCCGGTAACAAAGTATTCCACAACGACGAACCAGTTGCTTGGATCTGCGCTAACTGCGGTTATGTACACGTTGGTGAAGAAGCTCCTAAACTTTGCCCAGTATGTGCTCACCCACAAGCTTTCTTCCACCGTTTCGTTGAATCCATCTAATCTGTAAGTACTACACTAACTAAACTAACAACCTGTAAGTACAGATTTAAATTAAACATACCTGTAAGTACAATATAATCTTACAGTAAGTACTAACAACTTCCTTAACAAAAAGACGATGACTTAGGTCATCGTCTTTTTTTGTGTTCTATTCGCTATTAAGGTTGTGTTTTGGTTGTGTTTTGTAAGAGCAACTATTTAGTACTATCTACTAAATGCTTAAACTGTTGTACCGCCTCATAAGGGTTATCTGCATGAGCAATAGCAGATATGATGGCAACACCACAAGCTCCTGCTTCCAGTATAGGCTTCGCATTGTCTAAAGTAATTCCCCCAATACCAACACATGGTAAGGTCAAGCCTTCTGCCTGTAGTTCAGCGACACGCTCCGGTCCACATGGCTCTTGTGCATCAGGTTTACTACTTGTAGCATACATAGGACCTACACCTACACAGTCAGCATAGAATATATCAGTCTTATGAAGTTCCTCTACGGAATGAATAGAGATGCCAACCACCTTATGGCCTACAAGATCACGAACTGCTTCTAGGCTCATATCCTCTTGCCCTACGTGAACGCCATCAGCATTAACAGCTACTGCTAAGTCTACATCATCGTTGATAATATAGAGTACGTTGTATTTGGCACAGATTTGTTTTAACTGTTGGGCTAACTCTAGTTTCTGTTGCCCCACTAAGGTACCTACGCCCTTTTCTCTAAATTGGAAACAAGTCACACCGCCGCGACAAGCGTCCTCTACGATAGAGAGCAAACGATGTTCATTCAGTTCCACATCTTGTGTACCACTGATGAAATAAACTTGTAATTGATCTGGCACAACTACAGGGCGTATACGATTTTCAGACATAAGCACCGCATCATCCAGTGTATATAAACTATCCATAAAGGCTATACTAAAGCTACCAGGTTGTACGCCACTTACCTGCACTGCACTTTCACCAGCTAAACCATAGTAAGCCAATGCATAGGCGAGAAACTCACCGATAGATAGTCTGTTTTTACATGGATAATAAGCGCTGAAGAAAGCCGCCAATACAGCCCCTAATAGACAACCCGTACCCGTTACAGCCGTCATAATAGAGTGTCCGTGTGGCACTGCAAATACTCGAGTTCCATCGGACACATAATCCTCTTCACCAGTAGCTACAACAGGGCAGTTAATAAGGCGCGCCAGACTATATACGACAACAGCACTATCCTCGACCTGTCCTCCATCTACACCTTTACCGTTAGTGGAAGTATCTGCCTGATTATTAGGACTTAAAGCATCGTAGATAGCTTTAATTTCGCTTTGATTACCTCTCAATAATGAGATGTCACCAGTCTTAATCAAGTCTAACACCACAGATAAACGATAAGCCCCCGCATGACAACCTACAGGATCTAAAACGATAGGAACCTCATGTTTCTTCGCCAGCACTATGGCATCTTTATAGTAACTAACCTTATCTGGCGTAAGCGTTCCAATATTGATGAGTAAAGCCGATGCATGAACGATGAGGTCTTTTAAATCTTCACTGCATTCGCTCATCACAGGCGATGCACCAATGGCTAGTAAACCATTGGCCGTAAAGGTACGTACCACATCATTAGTAATGCAAATAACAAGAGGATTTCTCTGACGCAAGGTCTCTAATATATTTAGT
Organism: uncultured Veillonella sp.; assembly: GCF_900545205.1. Lineage (GTDB taxonomy): Bacteria > Bacillota > Negativicutes > Veillonellales > Veillonellaceae > Veillonella. The sequence goes on from NZ_UQYC01000003.1 coordinate 31,811, forward strand.
TCAGGCCAAGTTCGGCCTTTCATATAAGGGTTTTCATAGGTCATACAAATATCTCCTCTAGTTATCTTTTAATAGCTCATCCATCGTTTCAGGTCCATTCGCCAATAAACCATAGGCCATATGATTAACAGGGCCACAGCCGTGTCCTAGCGCTGGATTGTGCTTAATAGCAAGAGCGATATAATTCTTCGCAATACCAATGGCATCCATTACGTCACGCCCTTTAGCGAGCTCCGCCGTAATAACGGCAGAGAAGGTACAGCCCGTACCATGCGTGTGCACCGTATCGTATTTAGGGCTCGTCCACGTGCGTACACTACCATCTTTGGTGAAAGCATAATCTGTTGCATCTTCGCCGATGTGACCACCCTTAATGATTACCACTTTAGGGCCTAAGTCCTGTAAGATACGATTAGCCGCTGTTGTTATATCGCTTTCACAATTAATAGCCATGTCAGCTAAAACCTCAGCCTCACTGCGATTAGGGGTGATAACCGTAGCGGTAGGAATGAGTTTAGATTTTAAGAAATTCACAGCCTCATCTGCTACAAGTCGGTCACCGCTGGTGGCAATCATAACAGGATCCATTACGTACGGAATATCCTTGCTCACATAAGGATAAATGAGGTCCATCATTTCCGGTAAAGCAATCATGCCCGTCTTAACAGCTTGAGGAGGAATGTCAGAATACACATCGTGTAACTGTTTCTCTATGCTTTCTAAGGATAGATGTTCTACGTGGTGAACGCCCGTTGTATTTTGGGCTACTACAGAGGTAACAATAGCCATACCGTATACATTTCGGCTTTGGAAGGATTTCAAATCAGCCATAATGCCAGCACCACCGCTCGGGTCAGTACCAGCAATTGTTAGTGCAGTATGTAGTTTCATTATGCCTCCTTGTGTAATAGATGACGACGAGATAAGATTTGTAATACTACGAAGCCTATGCAAGCACCTGCCACAGAGCTCATGGAGAAGGATGTAATCAAGGTCAATAACGCCAACGGTTTCCCTAATAGGAAGTTAGCAATGGGATAGCTCACAAGAGCACCAATGAGACCTGTACCGATGATCTCACCTAGAGCTGCTGCCCAGATGGCATTGTATTTCTTATATAAATACGCAGATAGCCAAGCGCCAATCATGCTACCAGGAAAGGCCAATGGAGAGCCTAGTGCTAATACATTACGTAAACAAGATGTACTAAAAGCAGCGCCTACGGAAAATCTCGGCCCAACTATAACGGCTAAGATCACATTAATCATATGTTGAAACGGAAAAATACGAGCCGGCCCAACGGGAATAGATGTTGTGGATAACACGACACCTAAGGCTACACATATGCTAGCAATAATCAGTTTTTTCATAATACCTCCAAATATATAAAAACGAGACCACTCCAAATGGAATGGTCTCGTAATAGTTTAGTATTATGTTTCACTCCACTTCCCTACGCCAGTATTATCCGGATCAGGTCTAGGGTTTTGAATGGTCAATCTCAGCAAAAGCACCCCTAGTGGCAATATATTTTTATACTCTAGTTATAACATTATTATACAATCCATGCAACAAAAGAATTGACGGTTCACTTATAGACGCCTATAATAAAGCCATAACGGGGTGCTCACACGAGTGGGCTGAGAGTAAGCTAATGCTTTAACCCATAACCTGATTTGGATAATGCCAACGTAGGGAACATAGAGGATTAATAGCCGAGTTCCTGTGAACTCGGCTTTTTCTATGACTTCCTGGCTAGGAGGACGTATGAAAGACACACACATTACACAACCACAGTTCGCCATGATATGGTTTGGTGCCGCGCTATCCATAGCGGAGATTATGACGGGAACCTATCTGGCCCCCTTAGGGCTCACCCAAGGTTTATATGCCATCATACTGGGGCATATCATCGGCGGTATATTGCTCTTTGGAGCTGGCCTCATTGGTGGACGCTTGCGACAAGGCAGTATGAATACTACCGCTTTCAGCTTTGGCCGACTAGGGGCTAAAGGCTTTGCCTTTTTAAATATGCTACAACTCATTGGATGGACTAGCATCATGATCTACGATGCGATGCTCGCCTTACAAGAGCTAGCACCCCTATCGCCTATGATTTGGACCACAGCCATCGGAGCTCTCGTTATTCTATGGCTTTTCATCGGCCTCCACAATACAGGCTATATTCAAGCCATCGTATCTGTTCTATTACTAGGTCTCACCCTCTACATGGGCGCTCACATGATAGCTCAATGGCCTAGTGAAAGTAGCCTTATAGCTAGTGGAAATATGAGTTTTATAGCAGCTCTTGAACTATCTATTGCTATGCCATTATCTTGGTTGCCTCTCATCAGCGATTATACTCGTGAAAGTAAAAATCCTTTCTCCGCATCACTAACAAGTGCTGCAGTTTACACAGTAACAAGTATTGTTATGTATACCTTAGGTCTTAGCGCCGCTATCTTTGGCGGTGGCGACTCCATCATTACCATCATGATGAACGCAGGCCTCGGCCTTGCAGGACTTATCGTTATTATCTTCTCTACCGTTACTACAACCTTTATGGACGCTTACTCTGCAGGCGTATCTAGTACGACGATCTATAGCGGAGCCTCCAGTAAAGGCGTAGCCGTTATCGTAACTATCGTCGGCACCATTGCGGCTATCCTATATCCAATGGATGATATTACAGACTTCCTATACCTCATTGGATCTGTATTTGCTCCAATGATTGCCATCCTATTAGCTGATTATTTTATCAATCATCAACAAGTACAAACACTATCGGCTTATCTAGTAAGAGGTCTCATTTGGACTGTATCCGTTGGCTTATACCACTATATGTTACATGGTGAAAGCACTATCGGTGCTACACTACCATCCTTTGCTATGGCATTTATCGTTACCGCTATTGTGGGATTTATAAGTAAAACAGCGCATGCATCAACAGAAATTAAGTAACATTAGCAAATAACATCTATTATAAACGTACTAATTCAATACTAAAGATAAGGCTAAATACACTGCTATCAACTATCTAAAAAGAAAACACCTTCACAATCCACTAGTAGGATTATGAAGGTGTTTTTTATTATCTTAAATTTTACAGTTATTCAGATATCGTAATGAGCCCGTTTTCACAGGTCCAATGTCTATCCCCTACAGCTTCTACTTCGCTTTCATCATGTGTCACCCATACGCAAGGTACATCCCATTCTCGAATGATGGAAACGAGGTCTTCACGCACTTGTTTTCGTAAGTTCCAATCAAGTGCAGATAAAGGCTCATCAAGGAGCAGAATAGTCGGTTTTGAGTAGAGCGCACGGCCTAGTGCAACCCGCTGTTGCTCACCACCAGATAAGCTACCAGCCTTGGTATTACGATATTTCTCCAAACCCAAACGTTGTAACAATGTATCACACATGTCAGGGGTGCCTCGTTTGCTATAGGTAATATTATGTTCTACAGACAAATGAGGAAATACAATATTGCCTTGCGGCATATAGCCTACTTGCCGTTTTTGAGCAGGCACCCATATCTTTTTACCTCGATCAACCCACGTCGTATCATCATATCGAATACTACCAGTGGTTGGTTTTACGAGCCCTGCAATACATTTGATAAAGGTACTTTTACCACTACCAGATTGACCAGTCAGAACAGTAATTCCAGAAGGAAGCACCCCATCAGCTTTCACAGTCACAGAAGGTCTAGCTACAGTAAAGGAAAATGTAATCATAGAACCTCCTAGTTATTCTCTGTATGGCGGAACAAGGACCCCTTCGTAATGAGGTGAATGCCGCTCAACAATGCCAATGTAAGTACACAAATATATACAACAAGCTCAAAGGCATCCATGTACTGCCCTGCCTCTACGTAGGAGTAAATAGCTAACGGCATAGTACGGGTTACCTTCGGAATATTACCAGCGATTAAGATGGTAGCACCAAATTCCCCCATGGCACGGCAGAACGCCAAGATGCTACCTGTTAAAATACCTTTCCACGCAAGAGGCACAGATATGGTAAAGAATATACGCAATTCTGAAGCGCCCAATGTACGCGCTACATCCTCCATATTATGATCGACGGACTGCAAGGCAGAGCGCACTGTTTGATAAAATAGGGGGAATGCAATGACTGAAGATGCAACGACTGCACCAGAAGCGGCAAAAACTACACTCATACCGTGAGCTTCGAGCCACGCACCAAAAGCATATCCTGGAGTAAACACCATGAGAAGTGCAAAACCAACAACCACTGGTGGCAACACAAGGGGCAATGTAATTAGGGCATCTAAAATAGCCATACCGCCCCACTTACAACGATTCATCCAATAACAAGCACCTAAGCCTATAACAATAACGATGATAAGAGCAATGCTCGCCACCCATAAGGATAGCCAAAATGGACTCATGACACGCCCCCTTTCTATCAATAAGACTAAAATCAGTAATAATAAAAATACATCTAGTTTTAAAATGATTTACTTATTTGCATCATATAGCATATGAAAATGTATGTCTAACATATTCATAATAATATCTATATTGTATCATAAGAAAACGCTAGCCCTGAAAGCTAGCGTTTAACTCTTATTTAGAAGGAGAGAAACCGTATTTTTCTAATACTTTTTGGCCTTCTGGGCTCATTACATATTGGTAAAAGTCTTTTGCCAATGCGTTGTCATATTTTTTAATGATACCGATTGGATAGATGACTGGATCATGGGAATCAGCCGGTGTTACAGCAGAAATTTGAACCGCATCACCTGCAGCAATAGCATCTGTTTTATAGATAAAGCCAGCATCACCAGCACCTTGGCTAATGGATGCTGTTACAGCTTTTACGTCTTTAGCATATACTACATTTGGTTCAACTTGTTCCCAAACACCTAATTTTGTTAATACTTGTTTACCATAATTACCAGCTGGCACTGTTTCAGGATTACCTAAAACGATACGTTTAACAGAAGCAATTTGATTTAATTCAATTTTAGGTTGGCCTTTTGGAACTACAAGAACTAATTCATTAGTTACAAATGGTTTAACATCTGTTACAAGGTCTTTGTCTTGCAACATTTTCATATTCTTTTCGTCAGCAGAGATGAATAAGCTAGCTGGTGCGCCTTGTTCAATTTGTTGGCGCAATGTGCCAGAACCAGCAAAGTTAATAGCAATTTGGTCGTCTGATAAGTTATGACTCTTTTTGTAGGACTCTGCCAATTCAGTAAGAGCACCTTTCAAGCTCGCTGCCGCTTGTACAGTAATCTTTTCAGATGTGCTTGGTTTAGCAGAATCTGCTGCTTTGTTTGTGTCACTACCACACCCCACTAACAAGGCCAGCATGAAAACGCTCATTAATACTAATAGAATTCGTTTCATAATTCCTCCTGTGCATCCCTTTGGACTCCACACTGTGAAAGCTATGGTTACTCACCGTAGAGACACGTTCAAAGAACAAACTAAATATACAATATATTCACATTATACTATATATTTGTTAATTAATATGTATGTAAAAACTCACATTTTGCATATATATTTCTGATGAATACCATAAGAAATCATAATGGATAAAACTTTTAAGCCCCGAACAATACATACTATGGTATGATAATACTATACATTAAATCCATACTAAATTAATAAGAAACTCTAGGTGAGATAATGAATATATTCGAGCTAATAGGACATATATTTATGAACTCTATGATTCCTATTTTTATACTGATAGGCGTAGGGTTTATATTGGATAGAAAATTTAAACTAGATTTATATACGCTGAGTAAACTAAACTTCTACATATTATTGCCTACCTTTGTATTTAGGGCTATGTATGAAGCTAAATTTACATCAGGTACGTTAGAAATCGTATTTTGTGCACTAGTTGTACTCATACTGAACTCTATCCTTTCAGGTGTAGTCGGCAAAATACAAGGTTATGATGTAGCAAAAATCGCCACATTAAAGAACTGCGTTATGTTTAACAATGTCGGCAATATGGGCATCGCCCTTGCCATCTTTGTATTTACCAATGTGCCTTACGTCATCGATGGCGCAACCCCCTATGCTGATTTAGGTCTTGTCAGCGTCGTATCCATTATGATTATACAGACCATTACAAGTAATACCTATGGTTTCTACCAAGCTGGTGCTGGGCGTTTGAGCACAAAGGATGCGTTAAGCGTAGTCTTCCATATGCCTATGGTATATGCTATACCGCTTGCATTACTTTGCCAGCTCTTACCATTTGATTTACACGGTCTATTCTTCTTTGCCCCTCTTAAAATCTTTGCTAATGCCTTTGTAGGCGTTGCTATGATCGCTTTAGGGGTGCAGATTAACAGAACGCCATTAAACTTCTTTAAGGCGGATGTTATGCTCGCTACATCCTTACGTCTCGTCTTAAGTCCTCTCATTGCTGCAGTTATTACTATATTATTTATAATTTTCTATGGTCCTATGCACCCGATTGCAGCGCAAACGATTGTCATCACCTATAGCGTACCAACAGCCATCAATATGGCCCTTATTGCTATCGAGATGAAAAACAATCCAGAATACGCTACGCAAATTGTAATGGGTACAACCATACTATCAGCAGTAACTATGCCACTATTTATTACGATAGCCTATTACCTCTTCCCTTTATATTAATACTAGTATACCTATACAAAAAGGAGCCGTATAAACGGCTCCTTTTCTTATATTTTAACTTTATATATCTTTAGAGGATATATATATATCATGAGTACTTTTGTATATCCCCAATCAAGTTAGACAAATAGTATGCAATACGGCTATATGACTATTGATGAGATACGTGTTCCATACCCATTCTTACGAGACCTTCTACGTGATCATCGTTTAGAGAGTAGTATGCAGTTTTACCTTCCTTGCGATAGGTCACAAGTCTTGCTTGACGGAGTACACGCAATTGGTGAGAAATAGCGGATTGTCCCATCCCCATTGTTTCTGCAATGTGATTTACACACATTTCGTTTTCTAATAATAATTCTACTATTTTAAGGCGTGTAGGGTCACCCAGGATTTTAAACAGTTCTGCTAGCTTTAGCAATGATTCTTGTTTGTCGCTCATATAGTCCCCCATTTTATAAACCATTATCTATGTTTATTTATTGTTCTCATGTAACTTAATTTCGTTCTTATTTGTAAACCTAAATGGCATACATACAAATATTATATCATTTTTACGCTATAAAAAAGAGACTTTGTTACAACAAAGTCTCTTTTTGTATCATATCTGTACAGGATATGAATTATTTAATGATCAATACAGGGCAAGTGGAGTGACTAGTTACATAGCTACTTACGCTACCCATGAATAAGCCTTTCAATGGGCCAAGGCCACGGCTACCCATTACGATAAGGTCAGCATTATATTTTTTAGCTACTGCTAATAATGCAGGACCAGGGGAACCAACTTCGAATACGCTTTTAACTTTTACGCCTGTAGGAATTTCTTTTACTACATCGTTAAGAATTTCTTTACCAGTTTCTTCCATATCTTCTGCAATTTGTTCAGATACGTAACCACCGGAAATTGGTGTTTGATCGAAATTGGAAATAGCAGACACGATATTTGCAACGTGAACAATAATCAATTCAGCATGGTTGCGGTCCGCTACAGCGAGAGCATGTTCCAACGCACGTTTAGCATTTTCAGAACCATCAGTAGGTACGACAATAGTTTTGTAGGTAACCATAATAACCCCTCCTATTTCTAATCCCTCAAAGGGGATATGATCAAAGATCGTTTAGCCTATAGTATTATATTCTAGACCATCAAGGAAAACTCCTCTTTTTCTAGAGGATTTCTTTTATTATAGCACAAATTATACAGATTTATACAAATAAAAGAATATTATGTGTATATTATAAAACTTGTGATGATTGGTTAGTATTCAATGTAGTAGTCAATTTGAATCCATCCAGCACATCGATGAGCTCCGGTGTGCTAAGGCTAGTTCCTGCTGGGCCAATCATACGAGCCACGGCTACATTGCCTTCATTACCTAAGATAATAGTAGCGGCAAAGGATACTGGTGCAGCTGCAGATGTATCAGCCGTATTAGGATTCTTCATATGACCTGCCAAGTAGAACATTACATTACCATCGATAATATGTGTTTCATAACGAGTAATGGTTGCCTTATTCACCTCAACCAATTGTTTAAGGTAATAATCACCTAGCATTTGTTTGCCCATCATTGTAGGCATGCCTGTGCTAACCGCTTGTACGGGGATTGTAAAGGATTCAATATCAAGGCGCACATTATGCTTAGCGAAAGCAATTTTACCCTTTTCATTTAGACGGGTAAAACCTTTTGGATAGGCAAATTTAATACCTTCAGCTACGCTGATATCACTTGTGCCAGAGATAAACTGCTTAACACCTTTGATTGTACTAGAACCAGACTTATTTAGTAATTCAAAGGATGGAATTGTATGTTCCATCAAGCCTTGTTCCATAAATTCCCCTTGAATAGGAGCATAGGTGCTCGCCAAATTGTAGCGATGCGTTGGATCCTTATCCATGATGAATTCCGCTTCAAATACAGATTGAACAGGCTCTGTAGATGTCATTTCAGCATACGATTTTGGTGTTGTCTTATCCCAACGTGCTGATATAGCCCCTTTCTTGTTAAAGAAGCCCCCAACGATATCGTTATTTTCAAAGACATTACTATGCTGACGCCAGATGCTCAAGTACTCTTCATCAGACATGCCCTTGATTGGCACACCATACCAAGTCGTATTCCATTCCTTTTGAGATACCCCGTCTTGCGGTGTATTATTGCGTTTTGTGAAAGACACAGTATAGGAATCATCTTGTGTTGGACCTGCTAGGTTGAAAGAATAGCCTTGAATATGCTCACTTTCACTACGCACATCCATATCTAGCTTAACACCATCGGCTACACGCCATGGAATCGTAAAGGTATAGCCATTTTTATAGTCCTTAACTACTGTGTTCATCGTAGTCGCATACGATTTATACTGATCTGGCAAAATAGAGGCAGAGTCTTTTTGGGAATCTACGATTGCCATCGGAGTTCCAGGTGTGCCTTGCAAGCCTTCTGCCATAATAGAGGTCGTGCTCATAGCCATGACAGCTAACGTAGCAGCAATAAAACGTAACTTCATAAGACCTCCTATAACATGTTCTCCAAGAACGCTTTCGTTCTATCGTTCTGTGGATTGTTGAAAATTTGTTCTGGTGTACCTTCCTCTTGGATAACACCATCCGCCATAAAGATGACACGATCAGATACTTCACGAGCAAAGTTCATTTCATGAGTTACGATAATCATCGTCATATGATCATCAGCCAACTGTTTAATAGTCTTAAGAACCTCACCAGTTAATTCTGGGTCAAGGGCAGATGTAGGCTCATCAAAGAGCATGATTTCAGGATTCATCGCCAATGCGCGAGCGATGGCCACGCGTTGTTGTTGACCGCCAGACAAACGGGATGGATACATATCGCGCTTTTCCCATAAGCCAACTTTATTAAGTAATCGCTCTGCAATCGGTAAAATTTCATCATCTTTCATACCTTTTACCATGCGCGGCGCGATCATAATGTTATCAAGCACCGTCATATGAGGGAATAAATTGAAAGATTGGAATACCATGCCCATGCGTAATAATAAGTCATGTTGTGTTTCTTGGCTAGCATAGTTTACAGTGCCATTAGCATCTGTACTAGCAAGGACAGTACCATCTACAGTAATAGAACCACCATCAATGGTTTCCAATTGACCTAAGCAGCGTAAAAATGTAGATTTACCAGACCCAGATGGGCCGATGATAGAAACGATTTCCCCTCTATCCATTTTGAGCGATACATCGCGCAATACAGTTTGATTGTTAAAGCGTTTTTCAATACGCTCCATATTTACAAATGTCATAAGTACCTCTTACATCGTCGTATAAATAAATAGCTGTAATTTCAAATCGGCTATAGCCCTTAAAAACAACTAAGTCCATATCTACGACACACTACTACAGAATAGATTAATCTTCATATACAGCAAATCGTCTTTCTAAGTAGTTGAAGATATTTGTCAAAATAAAGGTAAAGATCAAGTAGAACAAAGCTGCCACTAAGAAGGCAGAGATATCAAAGTCACGTTGTACGATAGATTTTGTAATACGCAAGATATCATTCATAGCCAATACGTATACAAGAGACGTATCTTTCAACAAGTTAATTGTTTCGTTCGCAAGCGGAGGCAATACGCGTTTAAACATTTGTGGCAAGATGATTTTACGCATTGTTTGAGCATAAGTAAAACCAAGAACCTTTGCCCCTTCGTACTGACCACGAGAAATGGATTGAATACCACCACGGAAAATTTCACATAAATACGCTGCGTAGTTCAACACGAATGTAAGTACTGCAGCTGTAGCATCATCCATTTGGACTGCTCCATCTGTAATGATAGGCAATGCATAATATACGAATAAAATTTGTAACATTAATGGTGTGCCGCGCATCAAATATACGAAGGCTTCAACAATTTTGTCGAGCACTGTAAATTTTGATAGACGTACCAAAGCAAGTAAGATACCGCCAGGGATGGATAAAATCCATACAATACAGAATAGCGATACGGTTACCTTTAAACCATCAGCGATGGTTGGGATAATCTGCAATAAATAATCTAACATGGAATACTCCTTCAAAACACGACTAGAGAAGAGGCATCTGGCCTCTTCTCTAGTGTACATTTCGTTCTTTAATTATCTGTTGTACATACTGACCATAGTACTATTAGTATATCACGAATTGTACTATTTAGCATCGCTCTTATCTAGGTCTGCGCTAGAGCCCAACCATTTTTCAACGATTTTATCAGCAGTACCATCTTTTTTCATGTCCGCTAAGATACCATTGATTTTATCACGTAATGCAGTGTCATCTTTACGGAAACCAACAGCGAAGTTGTCAACACCGTAATCAGTACCGTCTACGATTTTGTATTTACCAGGTTCTTTTGTCATGAGGTAACGAGCGATAACACCATCAGCGATAACGGCATCAACACGACCAATACCAAGATCCATGAAAGCACTTACGAAATCAGCATAAGATTTTGTTTCTTTCACAGTTTTACCGCTTGGATCATTTTGTAATGCAGATTCACCAGTACTAGCTTGTTGAACACCTACTACTTTACCTGCCAAATCAGCTTTGGATTTGATGGAGTCATCATCATTACGAACAACGATGTATTGTTTATCCTTCATGTATGGATTGGAGAACAAAATATTTTTCTCACGTTCAGGAGATACTGTTAAGCCATTCCATAAAGCGTCAATTTTTTTAGATTTCAACTCAGCTTCTTTACTGGACCAGTCAATAGCTTTGAACTCTACCTCCATACCAGCACGTTTAGCCGCTTCTTTAGCCATATCGATATCTAAACCTACGATTTCGCCTTTATCATCTTTAAAGCCCATTGGAGGGAAGCTATCATCTAAGCCGATAACGATTTTTTTAGGCAATTCTTTATTAGCGGTTTTAGTATCGCTACCACAACCCGTTACAAATACCATCATAGATACTGCTGCAAGGCCAACGGCCATCATTTTCTTCCAATTCATAACTATCCTCCACGGTGTATTACACCTTTAACTACTTGCTATTATATGCTGTACAGAACTCATGTCTGTACCCGATGATTGTATTATACTTTAGTTCGTTAAAGTTGTAAATAGCTAATTTGATGAATTTTTGAATTTTCTTAATTTCTTAATATTACATATCATCTGTTGTAAGGATAAAGCATTTGTATAACCTATATTTTAAAGATTTGAATGCTTATTAATAGCTTCAATCATGGCCATTTTATCTTTATACCCTACCTGCGCGAGGTCTAAGGGTATGACATAAATACCACCATGACCATTCATAGCCTGCAATTCACGCCAACCTTCGGTAAACCCAATAATATGCTCGTAATCTACAAAGACAAAATACTCATCGCCATGAAAGAGGCTGTGAAAGTATTCTATAAAAGAAAAAGGCCTACGTTTTAACACGAGGCCCTTTTCACAGATAAAAGCTTGACTTTCACCTAATCTATGAAGGGTCCACAATATAAGAAGTAGCAACAGATAATACAATATACGCTCAGCCCAATCAGACGGCAAATATTTTACAATTAACACGCACACCAATAGACCGACGATGCGTCCAGTCCACTGGATTCCACGATGTATTTCTAAGCTCTGTTGTACGGCACCTGATGAAAAGCGTTCCATTGCCTCTTGTTTCGTCATGGCTTACCTCACAAATTGAAAGTCTACTATATGATTTTATTTACGGCACAAGCCCATAGCTTGCTCAACTTTACGGTACATTTGACTTGCTTTAGCATGAGCTTTAGCAGCACCTTCATCAAGAATTACATCAAGTTCAGGGCTTGTAATCAATTCATTGTAACGTTGTTGGATTGGCTCAAGAGTTGCCACTAATAGGTCTGCAATATCGGATTTGAATACGCCATAACCTTTACCTGCATACATGTCTTCGATAGCTTCATAGCTGTCTTTTGTGATAGCACGGTAAATGCCCATCAAGTTAGAAATGCCAGGCTTATTTTCTTTATCGTAACGCACTGCATTATCAGAGTCAGTTTGAGCGCGTTTCAATTTTTTCACAATCAAATCTGGTGCATCCAAAAGGCGAATGGTAGCATTTTGGTTATCATCAGATTTACTCATTTTCTTAGTTGGCTCTTGTAAGCTCATAACGCGAGCACCACCTTCGCCTACCTTGATATCAGGTACTACGAAAGTTTCACCGAATCTACGGTTAAAACGCTCTGCCAAATTACGAGTCAACTCAAGATGTTGTTTTTGGTCTTCACCTACAGGAACATAGTTTGTACCATATAACAAGATATCTGCCGCCATCAATGGTGGGTACGTAAGCAATGCTGTAGGAATGGAGTCACCTTGCTTTTGAGACTTGTCTTTATACTGCGTCATACGCTCTAATTCGCCAACATAGCTGATAGATTGCATAACCCAACCGAGTTTAACGTGCTCAGGTACTTCGGATTGTACAAACAATGTTACCTTTTTAGGATCGAGGCCAACCGCTAGGTACAACGCAGCCAAATTACGAGTATTTTGGAATAACTCTTTTGGATCTTGCGGTACAGTGATCGCATGTTGGTTAACGATACAATAATAACATTCGTCAGTATCTTGATAGTCTAAGAAATTACGTAAAGCCCCCAAATAGTTACCAAGTGTTAACTCACCACTTGGTTGGATGCCGGAAAATATAACTGCCATAATAGTCTCCCTATATTGAAATAAACCAACAGTGCCGAAGCACTGTTGGTTATATATATTATTCTACGGTTACAGATTTAGCCAAGTTACGTGGTTTATCTACATCTGCGCCGCGTGTAATCGCTGCATAGTATGCTAACAATTGCAATGGTACAACTGCAAGGATTGGAGCGATGAATTTATTTGCACGAGGAACATAGATTGTATGGTCTACGTGTTTAGATAATTCTTCGTCACCTTTCATGCCGATACCAATTACAACAGCTTCACGAGCTTTTACTTCACGGATGTTGCTGATCATCTTATCATACACATCTTCTTGTGTAGCCAATGCGATAACAGGTACGCCTTCTTCAATAAGAGCTAATGTACCATGTTTCAATTCACCACCAGCATATGCTTCAGCATGGATGTAAGAAATTTCTTTCAATTTCAAAGCACCTTCCATCGCTACTGCATAGTCGATAGCACGACCCAAGAAGAACGCATCAGATTTGAAACCATAATGTTTAGCAAAGGCTTTCATATCTTCGTCTACTTCAAAGATTTCATGAATCAATGTAGGCAAGTTTTTAACGCCGCTAAGGATTTCTTCGCCTAACACTGGATCCATTTTGCCATTTAATTGACCAAGGTATACAGCAAATAACAAGCCAGCTACTAATTGAGTAGTGTACGCTTTTGTGGACGCTACAGAGATTTCAGGGCCTGCCCATGTGTACACAGTGTTATCTGCTTCACGGGAGATACTGGAACCTACTACGTTTGTAATCGCTAAGGATTTAGCACCAAGGCGTTTAGCTTCTTTCAACGCTGCCAATGTATCAGATGTTTCACCAGATTGGCTGATAACGATACATAATGTTTTGTCATCAGTCAATGGATTGCTGTAACGGTACTCAGAAGCGATTTCCACACTTACAGGAATGCGCGCCAAGTTTTCAATATATTGTTTTGTTACAAGACCAGCATGGTATGCTGTACCACATGCAACGATGAGGATTTTATTGAAAGCTGCTACATTTTCAGCAGTCCAATTCAATTCATCAAAGATAGCTGTTTTACCATCTTCAGAGATATGTGTACCGAAAGTATCGCGTACAGCTTTAGGTTGGTCATGAATTTCTTTCAACATGAAGTGTTCATAACCGCCTTTTTCTGCTGCTTCCGCATTCCAGTTAACATGGAATACTTCTTTATCAACAGGGTTGCCTTCACGGTCGAATACGGATACATTATCACGAGTTACGATAGCTAATTCACCATCGCTCAAAATGTATGTATCACGTGTGTAGTTAATGATAGCTGGAATATCGGATGCTACAAAGTTTTCACCTTTGCCAAAACCGATAACCAATGGGTTTTCTTTTTTAGTACAAATGATTTTGTCTGGCTCATCAGCGCAGATGATTTCAAGTGCATAGGCCCCATCAACACGAGCGAGCATGCGTCGTACAGTGCCTACGAAATCGCCATCGTACATATCCTCTAACAAATGAGCTACTACTTCTGTATCA
>NZ_UQYC01000004.1 GCF_900545205.1 uncultured Veillonella sp.
ATCTCTTACTTACCTATAGTATAACAATCAATATCGAGCCTTGTCTATATGCACATTAGGGGCATCTTTGTGCGTCTATGAGGGACTACTATTTATATGAAAACTATCAAAGAGCAGTATATTGATGGGACTTATATTTTAGAAACGTTTTACTAATGAGCATAACCTATTGAGGGCCGACTTACGCTGAGTATGGAGGCATGAGATAGGTTATGCCCATTAGTAATCTAGTTGTCGCAATACTGTCAGGCCCCATCAATAAACACTCGATAGATAGCTTTCACAATAATAGTAAAAAAAACGCACCTAAGGATAACCCTAGGTGCGTTATTTATAACAACAGTCCTAAATCATAAAAGAGAGGGGAAGTAGGACTGTGGTTAACAGATTAATGGATCCGATTAGCCCAAGATAGCTTTCATGTCAGCTTCTGGAGTTGTAATTGGATGTAATTGGAATTTTTCTACCAAAATGTTCAATACATTGCTGGAGAAGAATTTAGGCAAGGAAGGTCCGATGTAGATGTTGCGGATACCCAATGCCAACAATGTTAACAAGATACATACCGCTTTTTGTTCGTACCAGGACAATACCAATGTTAATGGCAAGTCGTTTACGTCACATTCAAATGCACCAGCCAAAGCTACTGCTACTTGAATAGCGGAGTAAGCATCGTTACATTGACCCATATCAAGGATACGAGGAATACCACCGATTTCACCGATGTTAAGGTCGTTGAAGCGGAATTTACCACAAGCCAATGTCAATACTACAGTATCATCTGGAGTTTGTTTTACGAATTCTGTGTAGTAGTTACGGCCTACTTTAGCACCGTCGCAACCACCAACTAAGAAGAAGTGTTTAATTGCGCCAGCTTTTACAGCATCGATTACTTTATCAGCAATGCCCAATACTGTACCATGACCGAAACCAGTAGTTACTTCGTGACCACCGTTGATACCAGTGAATTCTTGAGCTTCTTTGTAGCCGCCCAATTCGATTGCACGGTTAATAACAGCGGAGAAGTCTTTAGTGCCGTCTTCTTTTTCTTCTACGTGTGCACAACCGTCAAAACCTACCATATCTGTAGTGAAGATATTTGCTCTGTAGTTTTCTTTTGGTGGCATAATGCAGTTTGTAGTGAATAAGAATGCGCCAGGAACGTCAACGAATTCTTTTTGTTGGTTTTGCCATGCAGTACCGAAGTTACCTTTCAATTGAGGATGTTTTTTCAATTCAGGGTAAGCGTGGCAAGGTAACATTTCACCATGAGTATAGATGTTTACGCCTTTACCATCTGTTTGTTCCAACAATTGGTTCAAGTCATGAAGGTCATGACCAGTTACAACGATGAAAGGACCTGGTTCTACAGTCAAAGGTACTGTAGTTGGTACTGGAGTACCATATGTTTCAGTGTTAGCTTTATCAAGAATAGCCATGCATTTCAAGTTGATTTGGCCGAATTCCATCAACAAGTTCAACCATTCTTCAGCGCTATGATCTTTAGCGAATTCTACCATGCCTTTGATGAACCAAGCATCAACTTCAGGATCATGGAAACCAAGGCGTGCAGCATGCCATGCATAAGCAGCCATACCACGCATACCTAACAATAATGTGGAACGAAGAGATACGATATCTTCTTCACCTTTCCATAATTGTTCCCAATCGAAGTTTTGTGCTGCGCTATCGATTTTTGCATGATAAGCGTTTACTTCGTCGATGAATTCTTGAACGCGTTCTTCAGAGAAGTTTACGTTTGTTACACACATGAACAAACCACGCATTAAATAGTCAACGCCTTCTTTAGTTTGGCCTTTTACGTCTAAAGCGCGTGCTAAACCAACTAAAGCAGCAGTTAATTCGTCTTGTAAGTTAGCAACTGGTGCAGTTTTACCACATACACCTTGTACAGTACAGCCGCCTGGTGCTGCAGATTGTTCGCATTGATAACAGAACATGCTCATTTAAAAATCCTCCTTTGCGAGACTTTCTCGCATACAAGCTAGATAATATCAAACCTATACATTACACTGATGAATTATCAGGTGTCTGATTGATTACATTTGAAAGTATAACGTAAAGATGATACAATTTCTGTAGCTTGAGCAACAAATAAAAACTTTTTCAAAAATTTTCCTTGCTCCCCTTTTGGAACAGGTAGACCATTCGATCTAACTATATTATTATACAATAATCATTTTAAATTACTATAAACTTTTTCACACTGGAGGTATCTATGAAGCAAATACTTTCAAACGATATTATCAACCAATATCTACCTACCCTCATACATTGTCCTCTATTCAATAAATTAGGTGAGCCTGAATTAAGAGGCTATTTACATAATGCAAAGGTTATTGTACATAGCTATAAGAAAAACGATTTCATTGCCCTCTCTGGGGATCCTATGGAAGGTATCGGTGTTATTCTTGAAGGCAGTGCCTTGCTCACACGTGAAAATGTAATGGGCCAACGGGTCATCATGGCAAACCTTGAACAATCCGATATTTTTGGTGAAGCACTACTATTTAGTAAACAACCACTATGGCCTGCTACTATTAAGGCTACAAAGGTAACCAAGATTATGTTCATCCCTCTCGAAACATTTATCGATACATTGCCAGATTGCCAACAATGCCAAACTAAAATCTTATCTAACCTATTAGAGGACTTATCTGAAAAGGCTATTCTCCTAACAAGAAAAGTTCATTACCTAACACTAAAAGGTATGCGCGAAAAGATTTTTGCGTACTTAACAGATATTTATAAGCGCCAACACTCTACAACAATTCATCTACCGCATAACCGCGAGCAAATGGCAGAGGTGCTAAACGTATCCCGTACAGCACTTAGCCGTGAGCTCGGTCGACTTCGCGATGAAGGCATTATCGATATTACAGGTCGCACGGTAACGTTAAAAGATATTGAAGGAATTGAAGAATTTGGTTTTAATAGTTTCTAACATGTAACCAAATCGTCGTTTCTAATAAATAATACAATTATTCTTTCTAACATATAATCAAACGAAAAAGGTCTCCCTAGATCATCTAGGGAGACCTTTTATAGTTTAATTATTTTCTTTGGTTATTAGAACCAATGAGATAAATCGAATTCTTCACCAATAGTTGCTTTCACATGAGCACGGCCTAAGTAAAGGCCAAGCAATGTTAAGCTGATTTTAGACATCGGCGTATGATCAAATACATCCGCTAAATCTAGTAGAACTGGAGAAATATCATCCATAATATCACGTGCTTCTTGACCTCTGAAAGCAGTCGGTTTACTCTTCATAAGCGCAATGAGATCACGTTGAACCATAGAATCAGAAATACGAGTTTGTCTAAAGAAACGAGGTGCTAAAGACTCGTCAACTAACGCCAATTTATAAAGATTGGAATTCAAGCTACGCACCACATAACGTGGATCAACGCCATGACCATCAGTAGCACGGAAGAGTTCCTCCTTGGAGAAGCCACGATAGTTGAACACAAATGGATAGGAATTGGATAACACTTGAGCTAATGTAATTGGTTCGCGTTCCTCTTGCGTACAGCGTAAGTAGTCTAGCTGACGATAGAAAGAGTTATTTTGAGGCAAATCAGAAATGAATGGCTCAATATATTTTTCTACATAATGTTGGAAGTGAATCAATCCATAGTTATTAGAGTTTCTAGAGTATTGTAACAATAATGTCAATGCCATAACTTGGAAATGACCTAGCGTTAAATGTGGCAATACGCGTAACGCATCAAAGGCTACAAGGTACGGTGTACTAGACTTAGGCGATTGTACTACATCTAGGAATGCACCTAACGCAGCGGATTTCATCCACTCTGTATTCGTAGCAGCATACGCCTTTTGCATACTCATTAATGCTTCTTGAATAACAATATTGTCTAAAAGTGCGTTAACTTCAGCTAACTTTGTAATATTAAGTGCTGCTAACGCATCTCTTGTAATAGATTCCACATAATGTTGTGTATCACCATGTAATACACCAAAAGCATGAACAAATGGTGCAATCGCTAACTCAACACATTTGTCTTCATGTGCCGCTTTAGCCCATTGCCCTGTAGGTACCTCTTCTTCAACCATACTAGCTGCCGCTAATTGTGCCTCTATTTCAGAAGCGTCAAACAAGCGCGTTTCATCCAATACAGATGGACCTTCTGCTGTTTGTACCTCATCGGCACCACCAATCATTTGCGTAACATCTATATTCTCAGCTTCATCAGCTTCTAAGGCTTCTACAGATTCGCCCATAGCAATCGTATCTTCTACGGAATTAGCACGATTACGAATTTCATCTGTTACTGCATCGAGAACAATGGTCTTATCCATCAATGGAGTAGCATTATGCTCAACATTTTGAAGTCTATTAGCTGAAACAGCGGACATTACAATAGTTTCATCCATACCAGATGTTTTTGGAGTAGATACTGCCTCCTCTTGGGAAACAGATTCTTGTTGAATCAATTCGCCAGAAACAGTGGAATCTTGAACAGGTTCCTGTTCTTCCAAGATTGGTTTACCAGACTCTGACTGAGTTGACTCTGCATGATGACCTAATGCTAATGAATATCCTGTAGAGGAATCTTCAACATGTAATTGATTACCATCTCGTCGATTATAGGATGTATCTTCATGATTCACCATAGATTCAGAAGTTTCGGAATCCTTATTGTCCTCCATAATGGAGGCCGTATATACATTGGTTCCACCTTCATGTGTAACCGTTACATCCCCTACCTTGGATTCATTAACGGACCTTTCTTTATGATGTTCACTTTCAGGCTTAGTAACAGATCTATCACGATGCTCATGTTTCGATTGGCTTTCACCATCATTACGATTAAAAACAGCGTAACAAATAGCAAAAAATCCGAGCGCCACAACGGCTAATACAAAATACGGTATTACGTTTGACATACTAACCCCCTACATCAACGCTTCATTATATGCAGCACGTTCACCACCAATGCTCTTAGGTCGAACACGACAAGCTGTTACATGGGCCCCACCAATTTCTTTAATACTGAGTCGCACTGGTACGGTAACATGTTTCATGTGCATGCCTATAAAAGTATCCCCAATATCGATACCAGCATCAGCTTTAATAAATTCAACCATCACTGGATCTTCAAAACGTTCATAAGCAGTAACAGCCATAGCTCCACCTGCATGACGTTGAGGCACTACATTAACCTCTTCCTCCCATGTTACCGCGCTACGTTCCATAACAAGCGCACGATTAATATGTTCGCAGCATTGAACCGCCAAATTAAGACCTTTAGCTTTAACAGCTTTATATATTTCATCAAATAAGACCTGAGCCACATCAATGTGGGAATCAGTGCCTATTTTCTTACCCATAACTTCGCTAGTGGAACAACCCACAACGAATAATTGACCTTCTCGAACCTTTGCCAAATCGAGTAATTCAGCCATCGCTGTGCGCACAGACTGACGAATAGTTTCTACAGAAGTCATGATATCGCCTCACTCACTTTGAATGTATAAATCTATATGTATATTATCACAAAATGGACAGAATCGGTAGACTTTACTCTACGCAATACTAGTGAACATTACATAAGACTATAGTAATTATAAAAGTAGTTTTATTTATTACTATCATACTAATAAACAATGTAATAATCATTAAATATATACATTACAGTGATACATATGGATTTTCTACAAATAAAAAGAGGCTTGCAAATGCAAGCCTCTTTTAATCACTCAACGGTGATATTAGATTTTTCTGTAAGGTTTTTGACCTTGTTCGTAGAAGTTGTTACCTTCAGTATCGCCAACTACGATGCAAGGGAAATCTTCAACTGTCAATTCAGCCAAAGCTTCTGGACCAAGTTCACCATAAGCAAGTACTTCGTATTTTTTGATGGATTTTGCAATCAATGCTGCAGCGCCACCAACTGCTGCGAAGTATGTGCAACCATTTTTCTTCATGGATTCAACTACTGCTGGTTTACGGGAACCTTTACCGATCATGCCTTTGATACCTTGATCAAGCATTGTTGGTGTGTAAGCGTCCATACGACCAGAAGTTGTAGGACCAGCGGAACCAATTGGGTCACCAGGTTTTGCAGGTGTTGGGCCAAGGTAGTAAACGAATTTGTTAGTCCAATCGATTGGTAATTTTTCACCGCGTGCTAAAGCTTCAGTCATAACTTTATGAGCAGCGTCACGAGCGGAGTAAATTTTGCCAGTGATAAGAACGCTATCACCAACTTTTAATTTACGGGAAAACTCTTCATTATATTCTTCAGTATTAATGCGAATTGTTTCAGCCATTGTAATTACCTCCTACCGATTAAAGTACTACGTGTTTATGACGAGCAGCATGACACATAATAGTAACAGCAACAGGAAGGCCGGCGATATGAGTTGCACCCCATTCGATGTTTACACCGATACAAGTTGTTGTGCCGCCCAATTGTGGACCGATACCAGTTTTGTTAACCATTTCCAAAATTTCTTCTTCCAATTTTGCATACTCAGGATCTTTGTGAGGAGTGCT
This sequence comes from uncultured Veillonella sp., assembly GCF_900545205.1. GTDB lineage: Bacteria > Bacillota > Negativicutes > Veillonellales > Veillonellaceae > Veillonella. The sequence continues at coordinate 6,545 of NZ_UQYC01000004.1, forward strand.
AATATCGCGAAGCAAAGCTTTTTTGGACATAACAGCTGCTTGGTCCATAGTACCACCAATACCTACGCCAAGTACGATTGGAGGGCATGGGTTAGGGCCAGCATGTTTTACGATTTCAAGAACTGCATTTTTAACGCCTTCAACGCCATCTGCAGGTACCAACATAGCTACGTCAGATTTGTTTTCGGAACCGAAACCTTTAAGTTCTACGTTGATTTCTACTTTATCGCCAGGAACGATATCGATGTAAATGATTGCAGGTGTATTGTTTTGAGTGTTTTTACGGTTGAACAATGGTTCTGCTACAACGGATTTACGAAGGTAACCTTCTACATAGCCTTGAGCAACACCTTCATTGATAGCTTCTTTAAGATCGCCACCAACAAAATGTACGTCTTGACCTACTTCTAAGAATACCAATGTCATACCAGTATCTTGGCAGTATGGACGATCTTCAGCATCAGCAATTTCTGCATTTTTGATGATTTGATCGAGAACGATGCAACCAACTGGAGACTCTTCTGTTTCACGGCCTTTTTTCAAGCCTTCATAGATGTCTTTTGGCAAGTGGTAAGCTGCGTCCATACACATTTGACGGACTGTTTTTGTGATTTCAGATACTTGAATCTCGCGCAAGATAATCCCTCCTCAGGAACATAGTTGAATATTAATTCTAATTACCGTGAGATAACTTTTTTCTCTCAAGTATAATGAGATATATGTATCTCATATACATCGAGATTAACTCTATGCATCAATCGTAACACACAATATACAGGCTTTCAACGGCTCAACTATACAGTTTTCTCAATGCTTTTTCATATTTTGAGAATAATTTTCATGAATATTGTTGTATATATTTCGGCATGTCACCATCACTTTTTTACCGTTTCCCGCATCCCAAAAATCACTTCAGCGATGTGATAAAAGTCATAGTTAATCATAGGTTAAAAGTATTTTTATACTCTATATCACAATCGACTTTTAGAGGTAAGAATTAGGTTAAAAGCACCTTATAAATCCAGAGTATATCTAAGATGATGAATACACTTTTAAGCTACTTGATATTACTTTTCAAATAAAAGGTTTAAACTTTTTTACAATGCATATGTATACCGATTATATTCAATATACTTATATTGCTAACTCTTAAGAAAATATACATTATGAATCCCCTATAAATATAGGAATTATCTAAGTTTATTCATCTCTATAGATTATATTAATTTTAATGACTTACTTATCACTATTTTTGATAAGCTATTTTTTGTATAAAGTTATGTGTTTTAGTCATAATTAACGCTTTTTGATTTATAGTAATTTTAAAAAAAACGCTTGCTTTTATAATTAATCTAACATATAATAACAATCGTACCATTCCTCGATAGCTCAGTTGGTAGAGCAATCGGCTGTTAACCGATCGGTCGTAGGTTCGAGTCCTACTCGAGGAGCCATTCTGGCCCGTTGGTCAAGCGGTTAAGACACCGCCCTTTCACGGCGGTATCCCGGGTTCGATTCCCGGACGGGTCACCACATGGACGATTAGCTCAGCTGGGAGAGCGCCTGCCTTACAAGCAGGATGTCGGCAGTTCGATCCTGTCATCGTCCACCAGACCAAGAAGCAAGCATAAAGCTTGCTTCTTTTTTTTGTATATGTGATATAATAGTACCAGTTGTTTTGTTTGTAAATTTCAAAGAGTTTTATTAAGAGGAGGAACTATGTTTCGTAAATTCGGACGCTATAAACGTTCGCTACTTACAGTACTAGGTGTACTATTGGCATCTACACTTGCTACAGCAAGTGCGGCCACAATTAATATGAGTCAATTAACATCCAATAGGACTCAACCGGTTGTTATTAACTCTGTGCAATCCAATGTAGATACAACTACACCTACATTACAATCCGATAATAATGGTCAACCTATTTTGAAGGTTGCCAACACACCGGTTTCTACTCCAGTTGTAGGAACACCTGAAAAAGCGACGATCAACACATCTAATTCTAATTATGATGGTCATTTAGATAATTTCCCTAGTCGCAAAGTAACAATCGTAGTACCTGCCAAGTTGCGCAATGAAAATACAGCACAATTTGGTCGTTACATGACAGATCGTCTATCTAACACACTTAAATATCCGTACTACGATACAGCAATCGTAAGTACTAATACGCCAACAGCAGAAATTAGAGCTGTTGACCTTGCACAAATTGCATCTGCGCAGAACTCTGAAATTGTTATCATGCCTGTACCATTGCAAGATGTATACGTACAAATCAATGGTGTAAATAGCCCATACGCATATAACAATGATGATCGCGAAATGTACATTGCAGCAAAAGTTAATGCATTGTTATATTACTACGATGTGAATGATCAAGTTATTCACACTGTACGCAGTGGATTCAATCAAACAGATGATTCCTTAACAATGCCAACACATAAGGCTGTATGGAATAAAGTTATGACTGTATTACTTGATAAATTACCGTATAAACGCATTCCAACAGACCGTGACCGCTATCAAGCGCCTGGCATCAACTCTGAATCTCCAGTTGTACTTGACTTCCAAGTAGAACAACCTAGAAATACTGCTTACTCCTTAAAAGGTGTTAGTGTATTATAAGAGACAATAAAGAAGACCGTTAAGCAATTGCTTAACGGTCTTTTGGTATTCACCTATTAACGATACATAACTTAGTGAATCAAGCCGATTAATCTAAGTTGATGCTCTGTAAAACCAGCATTTCTTAAAAGTGCAGTAAATGAACTACGGAAGGAATCAGATAAATCGCTTACGTAATAAATTGAATCATCATCTTTTGCACTTGCTGTACTTGTATTAGTAGTCACAGCATATTTAGCATTATCAGCTTCATTTTGTTTAACCATGTTAGCTCTAAAAGCATCATTTGTAGGAGTTTCTACTGGTGGACGAACCGAGTCAGTATATTTATAACCATAAGATGCGTCTACATGTGTTCCTAGTGTAGATGCACCAAAACAGCATGCTAATACAGCAAAAGCAATGAAAGATTTTTTTGATACGTTCATTAGAAAACCTCCAAATTAACACAATAAGTCATTAAATTTAAATGACAAATTTTAGTATAAGCAGATGACCTTAATGTTAGATGAGTGTTTCCTATAAACAAAATGAAATTCTATAGAAAAAGGCTAGCCCTATGGCTAGCCTTTTACTTTATAGTTGTTTAGTTACATGCAAGCGCAATAATGCACGTTGCAATGCTGCTTCTGCGCGTTCTACATCGATATCTGGTGTAGGATTAGATAACCGGCCTTCTGCACGTTCTTTAGCTCGACGAGCACGTTCCACATCAATAGATGATGGATCTTGGCAATCTGGAGTTACAATACTCACCTTATTATGTTCAATTTCACAGAAGCCACCAAATACGGCAAGTTCACGAGATGTTCCATCTGGTTGATCTATGCGTAATGGCGCTAAATCTAATGCGATAATCATAGGTGCATGATTTGGCAAAACACCAAATTGACCATCGATGGCTTTGCCTACAAAGAATGTAGACTTGCCTTCAAAGACAATCGCATCAGGTGTGATGATCTGTAGGGACATAGGTTCCGCCATGGATTATTCCCCCTTCTCTTGCATTTCCTTTGCTTTTTGAACGGCTTCATCAATGGTACCAACCATGTAGAATGCACCTTCCGGTAAATCGTCATGTTTACCATCAAGGATTTCTCTAAAGCCTCTCAATGTTTCGGACAATGGTACGTATTTACCAGGAGAACCTGTAAACACTTCGGCTACGAAGAATGGTTGACTCAAGAAACGTTGAATCTTACGAGCACGAGATACAGTCAATTTATCTTCGTCAGACAATTCTTCCATACCAAGGATTGCGATAATATCTTGAAGATCGCGGTATTTTTGCAATACTTCTTGTACGCCACGAGCTACTGTATAATGTTCTTCGCCAAGTACATGTGGGTCCAAAATACGGCTTGTAGAATCAAGTGGATCTACGGCAGGATAAATACCAAGTTCCGCGATGGAACGAGACAATACTGTTGTTGCATCCAAGTGAGCAAATGTTGCTGCTGGAGCAGGGTCAGTCAAGTCATCGGCTGGTACATATACAGCTTGTACGGAAGTAATGGAACCTTCTTTTGTAGATGTAATACGTTCTTGTAATGCACCTACGTCATTAGCCAATGTAGGTTGGTAACCTACGGCAGATGGCATACGACCTAAGAGGGCAGATACTTCGGAACCCGCTTGAATAAAGCGGAAGATGTTATCGATAAACAAGAGCACGTCTTGTTTCTTCACATCACGGAAGTATTCAGCCATTGTAAGGCCTGTAAGACCTACGCGCATACGAGCCCCAGGTGGCTCATTCATTTGGCCATATACGAGGGCCGTTTTATTGATAACGCCGGATTCTTTCATTTCATTCCACAAGTCGTTACCTTCACGAGTACGTTCGCCTACGCCGGAGAATACGGAGTAACCACCGTGCTCTGTAGCAACATTGTGAATCAATTCCATGATTAATACGGTTTTACCTACGCCGGCACCACCGAAGAGGCCAATTTTACCACCTTTTACGTAAGGAGCGATAAGGTCAACAACCTTAATACCTGTTTCCAAGATTTGTGTATCTGGAGAAAGGTCATCAAATTTAGGTGCTGGACGATGAATAGGCCATTTTTCGTCAGCTACAACTGGAGCTGGATCATGGTCTACAGTTTCACCCAATACGTTAAAGATACGACCCAATACACCTTCACCTACAGGAACGGCAATTGCAGCACCAGTATCTTCAGCATCCATATTACGGGTCATACCGTCAGTAGAGCTCATTGCAACGCAACGTACAGTATCATCACCTAAGTGTTGCATAACCTCTACTACAATTTTTTGTCTATCATGTGCCTTATGATCATGGTAGATGTTGATGGCGTTGTAGATGCTTGGCAAATGACCAGCATCGAAGCGCACGTCTACAACTGGGCCAATGACCTGCACAACTTTACCAATATTATTACTCATCGACAGATGTCTCCTTATTTATTGCAAGGCATTAGCGCCACCAACGATTTCAGAAATTTCGTTTGTAATGCTAGATTGACGTAACTTGTTATATTCAAGCCCCAAGGAATCAATGAGTTCCCCTGCATTGTCTGTAGCAGATGTCATGGCTGTCATGCGAGCACCAAGTTCACTTGCTGCAGATTGCAACAATCCATTATAAACAGTAATTTCTAAATATTTTGGTAGCAACGCCTCCAAGACAGATACAGCGGAAGGCATAAAGTCATATTCTTCCCCTTTTACCTCATCTTGTGGTTGCTCTATTGGCAACAAGCGCTCAGCCTGTGCAATTTGCGTCATAGAATTTACAAAACGTGTATATATCATGATGACTTCGTCAACTTCATGACTTTCGTATAGTGAAAGTGCTTCATGCATAATGGCACGCGCATGTTCATAGGAAGGTTTATCAGAGAAGCCCGCATAGGACTTATCGATATGAATTCCTCTGGATTTCATGCTGTCTCTTGGCTTTTTACCAGCCGTGATAACACGATATGTATCGGAAGATTTGCCATGCAATTGCTCCATAGCAAATTTCAATACATTAGACGAGAATGCCCCTGCAAGGCCCTTATCAGCACCTATTACAACATAGCATGTGCGTTTTATAGGACGTACCTCTAGTAAAGGACTGCTAAAGCCTTCTAAATCACTATTAGACATATGACGCAAGATTTGCCCAATTTTTTCTGCGTAAGGACGTGTAGATTCCGCTTTTGTTTGTGCCCTACGAAGACGAGCTGAAGCAACCATCTTCATCGCTTTTGTAATTTGTTGCGTATTGGTAACACTTTTTATGCGTTTTCGCAAATCTTGTGCACTAGCCATACATTACGCCTCCTTATGAGACACTAATGTATGCGTAGAACCAAATGCTTCTACACATTCTGGGATTGCTTGCTTCAATAGATTTTCAGTATCTTCATCAATTTTCTTAGACGTTTCAATATTCGTGATAATTTCAGGATAGTTAGCTTTCACAAAACGTAAAAGTTCAGATTCAAATGATAATACATCAGCTACTTGAATATTAGCTAAGTATCCTTTTGTACCAGCGTAAAGATTGATAACCATTTCTGCTACGCTCATAGGTTCATATTGACCTTGTTTTAACATTTCAGTCAAACGTTCACCGCGGTCTAATTGTGCTTTAGTAGCCGCATCAAGATCAGAACCGAACTGTGCGAAGGCTGCCAATTCACGATATTGTGCAAGGTCCAAACGCAATTGGCCTGCTACTTGTTTCATCGCTTTAGTTTGTGCACTACCACCTACACGGGATACGGACAAACCTACGTCAACAGCTGGACGGATACCAGAGTAGAACATATCTGTCCCCAAGAAAATTTGACCATCAGTGATGGAGATTACGTTTGTTGGGATGTATGCAGATACGTCACCGGCTTGTGTTTCAATGATTGGCAACGCTGTAATAGAACCACCGCCAAGTTCTGGTGAAAGTTTAGCAGCACGTTCTAATAGGCGGCTGTGTAAGTAGAATACGTCGCCTGGATACGCTTCACGCCCTGGTGGACGGCGTAATAATAGAGACATAGCACGGTAAGCAGCTGCTTGCTTAGTTAAGTCATCATATACGCAAAGTACATGTTTGCCTTTGTACATGAAGTATTCACCCATAGCAACCCCTGCATACGGAGCAATGTATTGTAATGGAGCACCTGTAGAAGCACTAGCAGAAACGACGATTGTATAATCCAACGCACCTGTTTCTTCTAATTTTTGTACTACACGAGCTACGGTAGATTCTTTTTGACCAATAGCTACATAGATACAAATAACATCTTTACCTTTTTGGTTGATGATTGTATCAAGAGCGATTGCAGTTTTACCAGTACCACGGTCACCAATGATGAGCTCACGTTGGCCACGGCCAATTGGTACCATTGCATCAATGGCTTTCAAACCAGTTTGCAAAGGTTCATTTACGGATTGACGATCCGCAATACCAGGAGCTGGATGTTCTACAGGACGACGTTCTGTCGCTTGAATAGCACCCTTACCATCGATAGGCTGACCCAACGGATTTACTACACGACCAATAAGTGCATCACCTACTGGTACGTCCATAATTTTGCCAGTACGGCGTACTTGGTCACCTTCTTTAATCAAGAAGTCATCACCCAATAGTACGGCACCAACATTATCTAATTCTAAGTTCAAAACCAAGCCATATACGCCGTGTGGTAACTCTAACAACTCACCGGCCATGGCTCTTTCAAGACCATAAATATGGGCGATGCCATCCCCTACGTCGAGAACAGTACCCACGTCATCGACATTGAGGTCAACATCATAGTCCTGAATCTGCTGTTTGATTATAGCAGTGATTTCTTCAGGCTTCATTTTCATATATACCCATTCACCCCTATCTAATAGAGTTCGTTCTTAATAAAGATTTTTCTAATTCTTGCAAGCGACGAGATACAGAGCCATCAATGCGTTTATCCCCTACTTGAATGATAATACCACCCATAATGGAAGGATCTTGACGCACGGATAGAATAACATCTTTGCCCGTTACCTCTCGTAATTTAGCTTGTACAGATGCTTCTATATCAGCTGTGATTGGTTCTGCTACAGTGACAGTAGCTTCTAGAATACCACGAGCTTCGCGTGATTTCTTAATAAATGCCGCAATAGTCTGCTTTATATAGCGATCACGACCACGTTTAATCATCACATAAATAAAATGCAAAGCAACCTTATCGAGACTAGATTCAAAAATTTTACCAATCAGCTTAATCTTTGCATCTTCTGTAACAGTTGGATTTTCAAGGAATGAGCTTAATTCAGGTTGCTCATCCATTACAGATGCTACATAGCCTAATTGCTCCTCCATGAGATCCAACTTATTTTGTTCTTGAGCTAATTCAAACATAGCTGAACTGTATTTATCTGCTACAATTTCTATGCTCATCGTATCACAACCCTATCGTTTTACTATCAAGTTGACGAATAGCGTCTTCGATCAATTTCGTATTAGTTTCGCTGTTCATATCTTTAGCAACAACTTTACCAGCCATAGCTACAGATAAGGAAACAACTTCATTGCGCAAGCTGTTCATAGCACGATCACGTTCAATGGCAATATCTTGACGAGCACGATTTTTTTCTTGTTCAATTTGCTCGCGAGCTGTTGCTAATTGTTCACGTGTTGTATTTTCTGCTTCTTGAATTGCTTTTTCAACAATTTTTTGTGCCTCTACACGAGCATTAGAAATTTGAGCTGCATAATCAGCTTTAAATTCCTCTGCTTCTGCACGAGCTTTTTCTGCAGCTTCTAAGTCTTTAGCAATTCGTTCTTTACGTTCTGTCATCATAGCCAATAATGGTTTATATGCAAAACGAGCCAATAGCCAAACTAATATAAAAAAGTTCAACATTTGAGCAAGAATCGTTCCAAGGCTTAAGTCAACCAAGGTTATTCCTCCTCGTTATTATCTGAATAACAAAATAAATGCTACTACTACACCGATGATAGGCATCGCTTCGATCAAACCAATCGCTACGAACATTGTAGACATCAATTGACCACGTAATTCTGGTTGGCGTGTAATACCTTCGATTACTTTGCTAGATACAAGACCATCACCGATACCTGCACCAATGGCACCACAACCTACTGCGATTGCTGCTGCTAATGCGAATAAACCTTGAGCTTCCATAATATATCCTCCATATAAAATAATTAATGTTCCTCACTAAGAGCCATCCCCAAGTAGGAGGCAGTAAGAACTGTGAAAATAAAGGCTTGAATAATACCGATAAATAAACTAAAAGCAATCCAAACCCATGGTACAGGTACAAACCAAGGCAAGTTATACAATACTTCTAACAAAATTTCACCAGCTACGATATTGCCGAATAGACGGAAAGCAAGTGTAACTGGTTTTGCAATTTCCTCAAAAATATTAAGGATTAGCAAAGCCTTATAAGGTTGTACAAAATGATTGAAATAGGATAAGCCTTTAACTTTAATCCCCATAACCCATACCACTAATGTGCTACATAGAGCTAATGCAATTGTAGTATTAATATCGGATGTTGGTGATGTTAAAGCCTTAAACGTTGGCATTAAACCCAGTTCGTTCCCTACAAAAATAAATAAGAAAAACGTAAATAACAAGGAACTTACCATCGGCCAATGACGACCCAAGTTCGGAGCTAGCTGCCCCTCTAAGCCTTCTAATATAGCTTCCACTATATTTTGCAAGCCTACAGGCACCAATTTACGTCCTCGGGTGGCCGATACTGTTACCAGTATTACAATAGCCATAGTAACCCATGTAGCAATCAAGGTATCAATATTAAATGTTAACCCCAACCACTGCACGACCTCATGGTGTCCCGCATGTAATTCCACGTTCTCAACCCCTTCCATAGTCATAATAAAAACCTTATATATTTACAATTAATATAAATATATTATATATGTATCATCATACATCGTTATAGATATATAATCAACACTTACAAGGTAAACAATTCCAATTACTCATAATCACATTGTGTATAATGCATTATCGGTATACACCTATCATTCTTACTGCTACTTACGGGGTCAGAAATGCCGACTAAGCCACCAATACACCACATATAATGCCGGTTGTATGAGTGCAATACCTATAAACATGCTAACAGCTTCAACACCAGGTATTTTTAATCCTAAGACGACCAAAGAGCCTACTAACATAAGACGCCATATCATCTGCCTGCGAGCTTTACGTACGGCTTTATAAGGGTCTCCTGACACAATAGATTGTCCATGCAAAGCCAAGCTAAGCAAGTAGAGTACCATTATAAAAATGCCCCAAAGCCATCCCCATAGATACACTTCTAAGCCACATAAAACTTGTATTATACCGCCTAAAAAGGCAATAAAAAAACAAGTTAGTAGCACACGCACTATGAATTTAATATATTGATTCATATATACCTCACTACTTAACTTGTTTATATAACATATAAAAGCCTGTTATAGCTCCAATAAGACCAAATATAACCATACATAATGGTTCAGTTCTAAACCAACCATCTAGTATATATCCAATCCCAATAAAGCCACCTATACAGAAAACGAGTGTGAGCCCCGCCGATGTTGCCATGGCGAGGGCTTTCACAAGGTCCTTATCCATATTATTTACCAAAACGTTCAGGACGATTAGGATCGCCTAAAAATTCATGGCGCAACGCTTGGATGATGCGTTCAGATGCTTTGCCGTCACCATATGGGTTAACGGAATTAGACATCAATTTATAAGCCTCTGCATTGCTCAACAATTCATGAGCTGCTGCATGTACAGCGTCTTTGTCAGTACCTACAAGGCGCACAGTACCAGCTTCAACAGCTTCTGGGCGTTCTGTAGTATCACGCAATACGAGAACTGGTTTACCAAGAGCTGGTGCTTCCTCTTGAATCCCACCAGAATCAGTAAGAATCAAATAGGATTTAGCCATCAAATTAGCAAATGGTTCGTAATCAAGCGGGTCAATCAATGTAACACGTTCTACAGAACCGAGTTCTTCTTGTACAACTTGGCGAACCTTAGGATTCTTATGTACAGGGAAGACCACTTGAATATCTTTAAATTCATCAAGCAAATCACGAATAGCTTGGTATACATGGCGCATAGGCTCACCCAAGTTTTCACGGCGATGTGTCGTAACAAGCACTGTACGTTTTTCAGGATCTAATGCATTGATAGCAGCATCATCAAACACATAGTTTTCTTGTACTGTTGTATCAAGGGCATCAATAACCGTATTGCCTGTTACATACAAATGGTCTGCATTTATATTTTCTTTTTTTAGATTACTTTCAGAACTAGCTGTTGGTGCAAAATGATATGTCGCAATAGAACCAGTCAACTTGCGGTTCATCTCTTCTGGGAATGGAGAGTAAATATCACCAGTGCGAAGGCCTGCTTCTACATGGCCTACAGGAATTTCTTGATAGAAGGACGCCAAAGCACCTGCAAAGGTAGTTGTAGTATCACCATGTACAAGAACCACATCAGGTTTAGCTTCTTCTAATACATCTTTAAGGCCCATCAACGCACGGTTTGTTACATCGTACAATGTTTGACCTTGGCTCATAATATTCAAGTCGTAATCAGGGGTAATATTAAACAAGTTTAGTACTTGATCGAGCATATCGCGATGTTGTGCCGTAACGGTTACAATCGGTTCCATATCCGGTGCTGCTTCTAATGCTTTTACAAGAGGAGCCATCTTGATAGCCTCAGGTCTTGTACCAAAGATTGTCATAACTTTTAACATAGTTGCCTCCAACATAGTAGGATAGAAAAAATGGGGCGCCAAGCGCCCCACATGGTTATTTCTTATGGGAATCTTCAGATTCCTCTAAAGCTTTTGCCAATTCTTCACGATCAAAGGAAATAGTTTCATCTGAATCGCTGCGTTCAATTGTAGGACGTGGTAGTGGATGACCTGCCGCATCACTGTGAGTAATAACACCAAGGCGACGAGCCACATAAATACTACCTAAGAAGATAACGAGTACTAATGCGATACCAATCCAAGCATTGACCTCTGCTACGATGACGGATACGCCACCAAAGAGAGCCGTTACAGCATACATCATTAGCACCGCTTGTTTTTGAGATAAGCCCTGTGCTAACAAACGATGATGCACATGGCCTTTATCAGGCTTGAAAATCGGACGACCGCTGATTTTACGGCGCACGATAGCAAACAATGTATCGAGAATTGGTAAGCCTAGCACGATAGCTGGTACCACTAATGCAATAGTAGCCGCCGTTTTAACAGCCCCCATTACAGAAATAGCGGCTAATGTATAACCAAGGAGCATAGAGCCCGTATCACCCATGAAGATTTTCGCTGGGTTAAAGTTATACCGCAAGAACCCTACTGTTGCACCTGCTAGTGCCAATGAAATACAGGCAAGGTCTGTTTGACCAAGTTGTAATGTCATAGCACAAACAGCAATACAAGCAATAAAGGAAATGCCTGCTGCCAAGCCATCAAGTCCATCGATAAGGTTTACGATATTCGTAAAGCCTACAATCCAGAAAATAGTCAATGGAGCAGACCAATATTTAAGGTATACCACACCACCCCAAGGAAGGTTGATGAAGTCTACGCGAATATCGTAAGCTACCAAAATAGCTGCCGCTATGATTTGGCCCATCAACTTAGTCTTTGGCTCAATTTGTTTAATATCATCCCATATGCCGACAAGCACAAGGATAACGGTACCAAGCACAAAGCCAAATAGTTTATGGTCATGTGGGATAGATCCATTAAAGAGGACCGATCCTATATAACCGAGGAAGATTGCTAACCCACCAAGTCGTGGAATAGCACCATGATGTACCTTGCGGGCATCAGGTTTATCTATTGCCCCAACAGCAACGGCAAAGCGTTTCACCAAAGGGGTAAGTGCAAAGGTTATGACGAGCGCCAGAGCAAAGGCCCATACATAATCGAGCACATAATCACTCATAAGACACCTCCAACAACTGGGTTAAAACAATATTAGTTCGTTAAGCTACGAATAGGTGCAGGAATACGACCACCACGTGCGATGAACTCAGCTGCACTATATGGGCTTACTTCAATGATTGGAGCATAGCCTAACAAGCCACCAAACTCAACAACCTCACCTACTGTTTTACCAGGTACAGGAATTACACGAACCGCAGTTGTCTTATTATTAATCATACCAATAGCAGATTCATCAGCAATGATTGCAGAAATTGTATCTGCTGTTGTGTCACCAGGAATAGCAATCATGTCAAGGCCCACAGAACATACGCATGTCATAGCCTCTAATTTATCGAGGGATAAACTGCCACAAGATACAGCATCAATCATACCCGCATCTTCAGATACTGGAATAAATGCACCACTGAGACCGCCTACGTGAGAAGATGCCATAAGGCCACCTTTTTTCACTGCATCATTAAGCAATGCAAGTGCTGCTGTAGTACCGTGACAACCACAAGAGGATAAGCCCATTTCTTCAAGAACGTGAGCTACCGAGTCACCTACAGCTGGTGTTGGTGCCAAGGACAAGTCAATGATACCGAATGGTTTGCCAAGACGGCGAGATGCCTCTTGTGCTACCAATTGGCCTACACGAGTAATTTTGAAAGCAGTGCGTTTAATCGTTTCTGCTACAACGTCAAAGGATTGACCACGTACAGATTCTAGTGCGTGTTTTACAACGCCTGGACCAGATACGCCTACAGAAATAGCGCTATCCCCTTCAGTTACACCGAAGAAGGCACCGGCCATGAATGGATTATCCTCTACAGGATTACAGAAAATAACAAGCTTAGCACAACCAAGAGCATCATTATCCTTTGTAAGTTCTGCCGTTTTCTTAACGATGATACCCATGTCGCGAACTGCGTCCATGTTGATACCCGTTTTAGTAGAGCCCACACCTACAGAGCTACATACGATATCTGTAGTTGCCAGCGCTTCTGGGATGGAATCAATCAAAATGCGGTCAGCCCGTGTAGCACCTTTTGTTACAAGAGCAGAGAAACCGCCGATAAAGTTTACACCTACTGTTTTTGCAGCGCGATCCATCGCTTCTGCAATAGGAACATAGGATGTTAAATCACTACCACCAGCCACTAATGAGATCGGTGTTACAGAAATACGTTTGTTAATGATAGGAATACCAAACTCGCGCTCAATATCCTCACCAGTAGACACAAGGTGCTCTGCTTCTTTCGTAATACGATCATAAATGCGATCACACAACTCTTTACCAGAGCTAGATGCACATTCAAGCAAGCTAATACCCATTGTAATGGTACGTACGTCAAGCTTGTTATCATGAATCATCTGATTCGTTTCTAAAATATTGTCGATAGATAACATAGTGCCTCCTATCCTACACGGTGCATGCTTAAGAAAATATCAGCATGTTGTGCACGGATTTCAACACCAAGTTCTTTACCGAGTGCATTCAAAGCATCTTGAATAGATGTCAAATCTTTCACATCTTCAGACTTTGTTTCACACATCATAATCATATTGAAAACGCCATCAAGAATGGTTTGATTTATAGACATAATGTTTACGCCGTGGTTAGCAAGTACAGTACTAACCCCTGCAATGATACCAACGCGGTCAACGCCGACAACGGTAACAACTAATTTCATAACATCACCTTTTCTGAGCACTACAAACTATTTGCCCCATATAGGGTATTCAATAAACTATATTAATATATTATATCACATTTATTACTTTTCTACGGTGAAATCTTCATGAGTTTTCATGTAAAAATAGTATTTTACACTTCGTCGGATAATGCAGCCGTTACGATAGCCTCTCCTGCTGTCAATAACGCGACTAAACCTTTATCCCCTTTATAGCTTTCACCATAAATTTTATACAAATCCTCTGTACCGGACGGACGCGCTACAAACCAACCTGTTTCAGTTTCTACGCGAACCCCATCGATGGGCATATCCTTGTATAAGGATGTAGTGCGTATATTAGTAATAGCGTCTCCATCTACCTCTGTAGCTGTAATGGAACTTGCATTCAACTGTTTCAACTTAGCCTTTGCTGCCTTTGTACAAGCCGCATCAATGCGACCAAATCGTGGGTCACCACAACCTTCAACAATATTATTGTAGAGGCGATCAACAGTTGCGCCCATAACGGCATACATTTCCATTGCTAGAAGCGCCATTACCATGCCGTCTTTATCGGTAGTCCATACGGTGCCGTCCTTTTTAAGGAACGATGCGCCTGCAGATTCTTCACCGCCGATACCAATCTCACCATCAAATAATAAAGAGCTAAAATATTTAAAGCCTACCGGAACCTCATAAACCGGAATGTCTTTAACAGCCGCCCATTTATCAATCATAGTGGTACAAACAACGGTTTTACCTACCCCTTTATCTGTCCAACCACGGGTTGTAAACAAATAATCTGCAGCAACCGTAAGGAACGCATTAGGAGAAGCAAGTCCCTCTGCAGTAACGATACCGTAGCGATCATAATCAGGGTCATTACCAACAGCGAGATCATAATTGCCAATTTGTTTAGTTACATCCGCCATCGCATATTCAGAAGAACAATCCATACGCACCTTGCCATCATGGTCATAGGTCATAAAGCTAAAGGTTGGATCGTACTCATCATTGATAATATCCATATTAAGATTATATCGTTCTTTAATGGCCCGCCAATAACCAAGGCCACTACCACCTAATGCATTGACAAGAACTTTAGGCTTCGCACTTTGAATGGCCTCCATATTAATAATAGAGGATAATTCTTCCACATATAAGCCCTTATAGTCATACGGAACTTGTTGATCTGGTTCAATATTATCAATACTAATGCGTTTGAACCCTTCTAATCCACAATAAGCACGAACGTACTCATTGGCGCGGGTTTCAATCCATTTTGTAATCAACGTATCTGCAGGGCCACCGTTGGTAGCATTATACTTAATGCCCCCATTATCTGGAGGATTGTGAGATGGTGTAATAACGATACCATCTGCTTTTTTATCGTTACTTTCATTATATCGAATGATTGCACGAGACACAGATGGCGTTGGAACAAAGTCCATATCCGCATCAACCATGGCAGTCACACCATTACCAGCAAGTACCTCAAGCACTGTTACTAATGCAGGCTGAGATAAAGCATGTGTATCTTGGCCCACAAAAATGGGTCCTGTCGCACCAAATTGACCACGACCATCACAGATTGCCTGTGTAATAGCCGCTACGTGTAAATCCGTAAAGGTACCATTTAAAGAGGTACCACGGTGGCCTGATGTACCAAAGGATACGAGTTGTGTCGGATCAGTTACATCTGGCGCATTGTCAAAATAGGCATCTACCAGAGTTTGTACATCTATAATATCTTGTTCTTGTACAGGCGTACCTGCTAATTTATGAGCCATAGGAACCTCCTAATCTCAAATGTATATGTCATTCATAAAATGTTATATTTACACATAATTAATATGAGATGACTAATGCTTACATTTTGAATTTTACTTTTCTGATTTTACATTTTGCTTTACTTAGCGATTATGTACAGTCTGTGTATTATCCTCTTGTGTGGTACTCTTATCTTTTAACTGTTCACACACTTCAGTAGGAATAATCGGTTGCGTAAAGCCTTGCCCAATGACCTCTTGCGCATCAGTTATCAAGATAAATACATTTGGATCCGCCTCTTGAATAACCTCTTTCAATTTATTTACTTGCAAAAGATTAACGGCTACCATAACGATTTGCTTCGGTGTCCGTGTATAAGCACCAATACCATTAATGATAGTTGCTCCACGACCAACCTTATTGATGATACATTCACACACCTCATCAGTACGATAGGTAATGATGAAAGCAACCTTCCGCTGATTAAAGCCGATAACCACCTTATTCGTGATGATGGTATACACATAGACACTAATAAGCGTAACCGCAACCGCTTCAAGGCCAACAACACCAATGGCGGCCACAAGAATAGCACAGTTGATGGCACTATTAATGGACCCCATTTGAAGTCCATAATACTTGCGTACAATAAGAGCAATCGGATCAAGACCGCCCGTGTTACCACCGACGCGGTACACAATGCCAAGGCCTACACCAGTAGTAATACCAGCCATCATGGAACTCAATAAAGGATCCTTAATAATCATGTCATATTGCAAGAAGTTAAATAAATCAACCATCCAAGACAGCATCAATGTGCCATACAAGGTTTTGATAACAACACGGGTGCCTAGCCACTTCCAAGCAGCCCAGAATATAGGAATATTTAAAATCATATTCCAAGAACCAACGGATAAGCCCGTTAAATAATACAAAATCAAGCCTACCCCACTAATACCAGTACTCACCAATTTGTGTGGCAATACAAAGGCATCAAGGCCGGCACCAAATATGGCACATCCAAGAATGACCATAAGGCTTTCATAGATAACACTTTTATACTTAGCGAACATAGCTTCCTCCAAATTGCCATTTCACTATAAATATTCTATAATGAACTAACTAAAACATACGCTATTTACAATACATTTAGTAATAAAACAATATGCGTATACAAATTCATCATAAACCACTTAATGGTTATTTTCAATCACTTTATAAGAGTATAAAATAAACATATAAATTGCATATATTCTGTATGTTACAAACGAGGCTATCATGAGTAAAAGTTTTGAGCAACTCGGTTGCAGTAAAATCAATATTGGACTTGCCATTACGGGCAAGCGTGAAGACGGATATCACGATATCGACTCTATCTTCCAATCCATTCGCCTTAGCGACTCCATTTATTTTGCGAAGCATCATTCCGTAGTTTTCTCCGGTGGCGCTCCAGAATTACCTGAGTATATGCAAAAATTAGTTACTTATGGTGAAGAAAATCTTGCCCTCAAAGCATTACGAGCAGTCCAAGAATATACCGGCTGCAAAGCAGGAGCTGCCATTCACCTATTAAAACGGGTACCTATTCAAGCCGGTCTTGGCGGTGGTAGTGCTGATGCGGCTGCTATGTTAGTAGGTCTCAATCGATTCTGGGACTTACGACTCACCCAAGAGGAACTTTTACAAATCGGTGCTACTCTTGGATCCGATGTGCCATTCCTATTGCAAGGTGGTACAGCACGTGGCACAGGGCGTGGCGAAATATTAACGTACGGAAAATCCCCTGCGCCACATTGGCTATTGCTAGTGAAGCCTAAGGTTTCTGTATCTACAGGGGCTGCTTATGGACGCTTCAATGGTAAATCAGTGGCAACAAAGCAAACCATAGATGCCGTCCACAATCACTTAGAAAACAATGACTTAAAATCTGCTTTCCTTGCTAGTGCTAATACATTTGAAGAACTACTCTTCCCTGACCACGAAGAACTTGTCATTTGTAAAGAATTCTTCACTAGTCGTGAATATCCAACGATTATGACCGGTAGTGGTCCTACAATGGTGGTATTGCTGGATAAACCAATGGAAGCATTACAACTGCAAGAAGAGATCAAAGCAGCAGGCCATGATTGGCTATCGCTCATTACAAAAACATGTACACAGGAGGACTTACCATGACAAAACGGTTACAACCAATACGCTTAGATGCGTATAAACCTCTACGCGAAGTCGTAAGTGAAACATTACGTCAAGCCATTCAAGACGGCGTGTTAAAACCAGGCGAACGCCTTATGGAAATTCCTCTAGCTGAAGAACTCGGTGTGAGCCGTACACCAATTCGCGAAGCCATTCGTAAGCTTGAGCTCGAAGGTTTTGTTGTCATGGTTCCTCGCCGTGGTACATATGTAGCCAATATATCGTTAAAGGATATTACTCAAGTATTTGAAATTCGGTCTGCCCTAGAAGAACTCGCAGCAGGCCTTGCTGCCGAACGCATAACCGAAGAGGAAATCGAAACACTAGAACGAATGCTCGTAGCGATCGGCGACCATATGGAGAATAAAGATATGGAGTCCGTCGTAACAGCAGACGTAGAATTCCATGAAGTACTATATCGTGCATCTCGTAACGAACGTTTAGCAGATATCGTACACAACTTGCGGGAGCAAACCTATCGATTCCGTAGCTTCTCTATGAATCAACCGGGCCGACTAAGAAAGACATGGGAAGAGCACCGTCAATTGGTGGAGGCCATTGCTTCACATAATGCTACTCAAGCTCGTAAGTTGGCAAGAATTCACATGGAACATTCCGAACAAACCTTATTACAAGGCATGGAGGAATCACCGGAATTCACTAAAGCTTAAAGAAACATCTTAGTTGCTATACAATAATAAACTATTAATAAAATCCTTCACTCTTGTGAGGGATTTTGTTTTACATAGTCTATAGAAATTGATACAATATTATTAATAATTATAAGAATTCTTTTTATGAGAAAGGAGCGTTTTTATGGAAGCAATGCTCAATGATGCTATTTCTACCATTAATGGCTATTTATGGAGTTATTTCATCATCTTTATCCTCATCGGCGCAGGTCTCTTCTTTACGATGACAACGAATTTTGTACAAATTCGTATGATCAAAGAAATGGTTCGCCTCGTAATCAATGGTGCAGGTAGTTCTACAGAAAAAAATCATGTATCCTCATTCCAAGCATTCTGTGTTAGTACCGCATCTCGTGTAGGTGTTGGTAATATCGCAGGTATTGCGATTGCTGTTGTACTCGGTGGTCCTGGTGCTATTTTCTGGATGTGGGTTATCGCTCTTATTGGTGCTGCTACAGGTTTCATCGAATCTACATTAGCACAAATCTACAAAGAACCTGTTGCTAAAGGCGGCTTTTACGGCGGCCCAGCATACTATATTCGCTATGGCTTAAACAACAAAGCATTATCTGTTTTATTTGCAATTTTGATCAGTATTACATACGGTTGGATTTACAACTCTGTACAAGCTAATACATTAGCTGCATCTCTTCAAGTATTCAACTTTGATGTATCCTATACAGGCGCTGTAGTAGCAATACTTCTTGGCCTCATTATTTTTGGTGGTATTCATCGCGTTGCAAAAGCATCTGAAATCATCGTTCCTATCATGGCGGTTTTATATATTGCTACTGCATTATTCGTAGTCATTATGAATATCACTCAATTCCCACATGTAATCTATACTATTATCTCCTCTGCTTTTGAACCAGTAGCAGCAGGTGGTGGCTTATTAGGTGCTACTGTAATGAATGGTATTAAACGTGGTCTATTCTCCAACGAAGCCGGTGAAGGTTCTGTGCCTAATGCAGCGGCTACTGCGGCTGTTAACCATCCTGTTGAACAAGGTCTTGTACAAGCATTTGGTGTATTCCTTGATACTTTCATCATTTGTACAGCTTCAGCATTCATTGTACTCATGGTTGGCGACTATAGCACAACAGGTTTAACTGGTGTTGCTCTAGTACAACATAATCTAGAACAACAACTTGGTTCTTGGGCTCCAACAGCGGTAGCAATCTTTATCGTAATGTTCTCCTTCAGTTCCTTAATTGGTAACTATTACTACGGCGAAATTAATATTAGCCACTTAACAGAAAAGAAATTCTATCTTCATTTATTCCGTATTGGTGTAATAATCATGACATTCGTAGGCTCTATTGCCTCCCTTGATCTAGTATGGAATTTAGCCGATTTATTCATGGCCTTCTTAGTATTAACTAATATTAGTTCCATCGTACGTATGGGACGTACTGCAGGTCTTGCTCTTGATGACTATATCAAACAACGCAAGGCAGGCATCGAAACACCTGTATTTAACCGTTCTGTTCTTAATCATTCATACGGTATCGTATGGTGGGGTGACGGTCAAACTACAGACTCTTCTGTACCTCCTACTCCAGTGGAAGATACAATGGAAAAATAAAATATATTCTCTTATGAGACCGGTGAAAGTATCTTTCATCGGTCTCTTTTTATTTTTTGTAAAAGTATCCATTTATAGTGTAAAAACTACGATTTACCTCTAACTCCAGGAGTGACTATAATCACAGTAAATATCTATATTCTATACACTTTTCAAGCATTAAAAACTATAGAATATAGTTATAAAATTATAAAGGGTATTATGTATACAACGTCGAATACTACAGTATGTCTAAAATTAGCAAAACTTAATTTACTCTTATATACAGGAGGTTATTATGAGTGGTTATAATCCTTATGAAAACATGCTAAATACGTTAGATGTAGCAGCAGAAAAGCTCGGTTATTCTCGTAGTGAGTACGAAGTATTACGTCATCCTGAACGAGAACTAAAAGTAGCTGTACCTCTTCAACTAGACAATGGTGAAGTTCGCGTATATGAAGGTTACCGTTGCCAACACTCCACATTACGTGGTAGCGCTAAAGGTGGTCTTCGCTTCCATCCTGACTCCGACGAAAACGAAGTTCGTGCATTGGCAGCTTGGATGACTATTAAAAATGCTATCGCTAATATTCCTTATGGCGGTGGTAAAGGCGGTATCAAGGTTGATCCTAAAACATTGAACCCTCGCGAATTAGAACGCTTGACTCGTAACTTTGTACGTCGTATTGCTCCTATCATTGGCGTAAATACTGACGTGCCTGCACCAGACGTAAATACAAACGCCCAAATCATGAGCTGGATTGCTGATGAATACAGCACATTAAAAGGCGAATGGAGCCCTGGTATCGTTACTGGTAAACCTATTGAAGTAGGCGGATCCTTAGGTCGTAATGAAGCAACTGGTCGCGGCTGTCTCATCGCATTACAAAGTTACTTAGCTAAGAAAAACTTAGACATTAAAAACCTTACTGTAGCAGTTCAAGGCTTCGGTAACGTAGGTTCCGTAGGTGCTCGTCTCATTGCGCAAGCAGGCGCTAAAGTTGTTGCTATCGGCGACGTAAGCGTTAACATCTACAATCCTAACGGTATTGATGTGGAAAAAGCATACGAATATGCTAACTCCCATGGTCGTTCCCTTGAAGGTTACAGCGAGCCAGGTATGACTACAATTGGTGCGCAAGAATTATTGGCTCAACCAGTTGATGTATTGTACATGGCAGCTCTTGAAAACCAATTGAACAAAGACAACATGGAAAACATCCAAGCTAAAATCATCTTGGAAGGTGCTAATGGCCCTACTACTAATGATGCAGACAAATACTTCTATGAAAAAGGTATCGACATCATTCCTGACGTTCTTGCAAACGGCGGCGGCGTAGTTGTATCCTACTATGAATGGGTACAAAACAAAGCAAGCTTCTACTGGACTGAAGAAGAAGTTAATGAACGCTTAACTAAAAATATGCAAAATAGTTTTGAAGCAGTTTGGGAAATGCAACATAAATACAATGTACCACCTCGTCAAGCAGCGTACATGGTTGCCCTTGAACGCCTCGTAGTAGAAACTAAATGGCGCGGCTACAACTGCTAATACTTTCAACCTCCATAACATTTAGCCATAAAAAAGGCGTAAGCTCATATCGAGCTTACGCCTTTTTGTTTCACTATAATTTTTTTATTTGAAAGCACCTAATAAAGCAGCCATGCTAGGACGGCTGATCAATGCTTTCACCAAAACAGAGCCAAGCACTGCTGGAATTGTTTGACCTACGATGAGGTTCAATACCAATGGCCAGTATGGAAGGCCAAGTAATGGGCTGAGCCATAACGGTACACATAATGCTGGAACAAAGATAATAGGCAAAATTGCCCACCAAGCACTAAGGCCAAGCTTACGCATACCTACGATTATACCTGTTGTTAAGATGCCAACACCAAAGCCACCTACCATATCGAGGATACCGAGACCACCGAATAGGAAATTAGAAATGAGGTTACCAATCCCCATTGGAATTACCAAAAACGGAAAGGCATAAGCAAGTGCATATAATGATGTTGCTATACGAATTTGATACGCTCCGAAAGAAACGCTTTGCGTTAAATATAGTACGACGATGTACAATGCCACAACCATGGCAGAAATAGTCAATTTACGTGTAGTAATCATAACACTCACCTCCTCAAAATAAAAAAGCATGGCAAAACTACCATGCTATAAATGCTTATGAATTTCCGTAGTTTTGTTTAGAGACAGGATGGTTTCAAACTGTCTTATTTAGTTGTCGCCTTTAGGCAGTTCTAATATTAACATATATCTAATATTTTCGCAATCAATTTGGTTGTAGGCGGACTTATATGTAAATCTACTATTAGTGTTAAGTTGGTAAGGACGGGGTGTCAGGAGATACCTTTCCTCATCGCTCCACTGGCTATACGGTCATCGGCCTAGGGCCTCGACCTGCCAAAGTCGCTCTTTGAAAAGGTATCTCCTGCCACTGCGAATTTAGCAAATCAACGTTACGTATATTAGTAATTCTAAAGGCCGCTTTAACTTAGCATCCCCCAAATGATAAATAATACGAAGTATATTACTCATCAAAGCGCCTCAACTAGTCTAAGCCAGTTGAGGAGAGTTAGCGACGTAGAAGTCCGCCTCAAGGCAAACATGGTATCTTATCTACTAGTTTATATGCAAAGTAATCACCTAAATGGCGGCTACTAATATAATCCAGTTTTGGTGGGTGTAGAGAAGTTCTATTATTGTGCTGGGTCTTCGACGCCGTTGGCGCGGAATGCTTCGGCTCTATCGATACAGGTGCCGCAGTGTCCGCATGGTTTGTCGTCGCCTTCGTAGCAGGACCATGTTAGGTGGTATGGTACGCCGAGTCGTAGGCCTTCTTTTACGACGTCTGCTTTGTTATGGTTGATGAATGGTGCTTCTAAGGAGCATTCTTTGCCGGATCCTTCGAAGATAGCATCGCCCATAGATTTATAGAAGTGTTCTGTACAGTCTGGGTATGCGTTACCAGCCGCATCATCGCTATGGGCACCGTAGTAGATATAGCCACAGTCTAGAGATAAGGCTAAGGAAGCCGCCGCAGATAGGAAAAGACCATTTCTAAATGGCACATAGGTGCTAACCGTACCTTCCCCTTCTGCTTCTTGTTGTTCCTTGTATGAACCTTGAGGTATTTCCTCTGTGGATTGGGTCAATAAAGAGCAATTGCTGAAAGCAAACAATTTAGTGACATCCATCGTTTTACCTTCAACTCCATAATAAGCGAGAATAGATGCAGCAGCCTCTAGTTCTTTACTATGTTTTTGACCATATTGAATGGATAACGGCACTATATTGTCTTTACCAAATCTTTCAATAGCTAGCGCTAAACATGTAGTACTATCTACCCCACCGCTGAATAAGACAACAGCCTTTTGTTTTTGAGCCATAAGGTCTCCTTTCACCTATTATAACAGCCCCATCCTAAGATGAGGCTGTAGATTATACTTTCAATATATTATAAATCGATATCTAATTCTACTGGGCAGTGATCAGAGCCAAAGATTTGTTGGTGAATTTTAGCTTCTTGAATTTTGTCGTCAAGACGTTTAGAGGTGATGAAATAGTCAATTCTCCATCCTGTATTCCTCTCACGAGCTTTGCCCATGTAGGACCACCAGCTGTATTCTTCAATAGCATCTGGATAAAGATGACGGAATGTGTCTGTAAAACCAGCACCTAACAGTTCTGTCATTTTAGCCCGTTCTTCGTCGGAGAAGCCTGCATTTTTACGGTTTGTCTTAGGATTTTTAAGGTCGATTTCTTGGTGAGCTACGTTAAGGTCACCACATAGAATGACTGGTTTTTTCTTATCTAATTCAAGCAAATAGTTACGGAATGCATCTTCCCAAGTCATACGGTACTCAAGACGAGCCAATTCACGTTGGCTATTTGGCGTATAGCAGCATACTAAATAGAAATTATCATATTCAGCAGTAATAACACGGCCCTCTTGATCATGTTCTTCAATGCCAATACCGTTAGTTACGGACAACGGTTTAATACGCGTGAATACAGCCGTACCACTATAGCCTTTTTTCACAGCGCTATTCCAGTATTGCTCATAGCCTGGCAATTCCAAAGAAATTTGATCAGGTTGCAATTTTGTTTCTTGTAAACAGAAAATATCCGCATCTAGTTCGTTAAAGGATTCCATAAATCCTTTTGTTACAGCGGCACGAAGGCCGTTTACATTCCAAGAAATTAATTTCACTGCTTACTCCTTATTCTAATAGTGCTTTTACATACTAATATAATTTGTGAAAGCCTCTATTTCAACATTTTC
Organism: uncultured Veillonella sp.; assembly: GCF_900545205.1. Lineage (GTDB taxonomy): Bacteria > Bacillota > Negativicutes > Veillonellales > Veillonellaceae > Veillonella. The sequence continues at coordinate 31,320 of NZ_UQYC01000004.1, forward strand.
CTTATATTTCAAAAATATTCTTATTTATACTAGCAATTATAGTATGTTATACAGTTCAGCCAGAAAGTTGTACATTACTATTGTTTGTGTTTCTTTGCATGTCTTGCTTCCGCACGAGCCTTTCGAGCGTTTTCGTTTGCTTTAAGATCACTTTCACGTTTTTCACGGAAATAATTAGCTATGGAAGATAAAACAAGAATTACCAACACCGTAACATTAAACATGCCGGGCCCGAAGGTATAGATGTGATAACACAAATAACCAAACGCAACAAGGGTTAGTAGATGTTTTAATATTTTCATTTGCCCTCCTGTATTATCGTAATGTTTCTACACCAGTCTTAAGTGGGAAACCGTCATAGGTTACCCAATCACTAGAGCTACCAACATATAAAGCCGATTCAAGCCCTACTTCGCTCATAGTTAACAGCGCATTACAAGCGGTTACCCCTGAGCCACAGTAAGTCACAACAGGTCTATTTTGGTAGATTTCATTATAGTACTCGGCTTCTAAATCTTTTACAGACTTAGGCCCATCTACGGTATAACCACTTTCATAAAAATGATTAACAGCACCAGGAATGTGACCAGTCATGCCATCCATCGTATCTACTTGAGACCCATCGTAGCGGAACGGCGCACGAGCATCAATGATAACATGATCGCCGCTTTCACTAGCCTTGAGAACCTCATCTCGACTCATAACCATGTGAGTTTGCAATTCATAATTAAAAACTGTTGGTTCTGTAGGTAATGGAGTAGGATCCTTAGTAAGAACATGACCTTCTTTAACCCAACGTTCAATACCTCCCGACAATACGCGCACATCAGATAACCCCATATAGCGCAACGTCCACCAAAGGCGGCCCGCCAAGAAAAGCCAAGAGTCGTATACGACAACCTTGGAATCACGAGTGATACCATAAGACTCGAACGTATGAGCCAACTGCTCCATATCTGGCAACGGATGACGACCACCATGCTCGCCCAAAGGACCTGTTAAATCCTTATCCAAATCCACCGGGTAAGACCCTTTAATATGGCCTTTTTTATAATCTTGATAACCTCGAGCATCTAAAATAATGACCTCGTCGAGACAAGCTAATAATTCTTTAGGAGTGATAAAATTTGACATATTGTACTCCTTTCATTGATTATATCGAAAAATACAAATTTGATAATATTATTATATACCGATATGTAGCTATGGACAATGAATATCAAAATATAATTTAAACAATACGCTAATATGTTCTAATAGCTCTTTCACATCACAAATATCCTATCCATACAAATAAAAGGTATGCCTATATTACATTATAGGCATACCCATATATAACTTGATGTATTTTAATTATAAAAGAAAAGAATTTCCACAGTGTAATTAAAAGTTAACTTTATAATATTGTTTAAATGCCTTTACTGAGATAATATATCCACTTGAAGTTGCATCAACTTTACTTTTTCCAGCCGCCTTAATTGGATTTCCAGAGTATATCTCCTTCCCATTAAAGTCATAAATAGCACTAACTTTAAGGCTATTTACAATTCCCGAATCTTTTAACTTTGATTTTTTTACTGTAGACTTAACCTTTTCTGAATTATACGGCATTTTTGCTAAGTTATTCCTTTTTATTATGCCTTCTATGGACTTATTATAATCATAATCGGCTATAACATTGCCTTCACCAATATACTTATCTTTCTTATCAACTGTATATACCTTAAATTTTAAAGTATATTTTGGAGGGTTATAAAGTGTACTTTGTATAGAGTTTAAATCGAGATACACATCAACACTACTGCTATGCCGCTCACGCCAAAACTGTGGTGAATTTTGTAATTCACCTAAAGAAATAGCAAAGCTTGCACTAGAAATACATACAAAAGCAACAATCAAAGTAAACAATCTAGTTAGACGTAACAACATAAATTATCCTCTCTCAACACTAAAGAAAAGGAGCTCTAATCTAGAGCTCCTTTATTAGATAGCATCAATCTTTTGAAGCTCCTCACATAACAAAACTAGAGTTTATACTAACACTAATAATTATAAACGTTTAGAGATCGCATCTACTGCATCAATATCAGCAGGTAACCAATCTACTGAGTATAAATTCTCTTTTGAAAGCCATTTTGCCGCTTCATGTTCTAATAGAGTAATATCAGAGTCATTTACTAAAGAACATAAATAACAATGCATTGTTAAATCAAACTTCTCATACCCTGTATATTCAATAGTAATAATATGTTCCAGAACGGTAATCTCGGCTTCTAGTTCTTCATGTATTTCTCTTTTGAGTGCTACCTCGTGAGCTTCGCCAGGCTCAACCTTACCACCTGGAAACTCCCAACCATCTTTTAGATCACCATAACCACGTTGAGTAGCTAATATAGTATTATCTTTTTTGATAATTGCTGCTACAACTTCAATATGTTTTCGTTCTTCACTCATATATCCTTACCCATTAATAATATAATCATAAATATCATCCCGTACAGGCACTTCAAGTTGATACTCTAGCTCTACTGCCATAGTACCATTTGCCATAAAGATTTCTTTAGCTCGTTCTCGTCCTGTAGAATGAATAGGACCTAAATAGTAAAACTCTTTAGACTCTTCATCATCCTTATTCTTTCTCATAAATAAGTGCATAGAAACACCTAAGGCATCAGCATTAAATGCAGTCTGCACATCATCAGAAGAAAATGATCGTTTATTTTTAGAAATAGCTTTCAATAATCCTGGATTTTCAAATCTATCTTCATACTTAATAGTATCTTGAATATCATCTGCTTTATGATAATTGATGAATACAGGATATGTCTTTGTTTCCTTATGGAATTTATATCCCCCAATATTCAATGGCACTTCATTTTGAGGCCATTCTAATAATTGGCACACTTGTTCATAGGTATACTTTTCATATAAAGCAAAAGGAGTATTCGGATAAATCTTACCTTTATATTTATTATCAAACTGTTTCAAACCATAGTTAACAAGTTCTTGCACTTGCTCTTTAAAGTTACTATTTTCTAATGCATCTTTAAATGCTTGAGATATTCCATAACGACCATTAGATAATTCAATAAATACACTATCTTCAAATGTTTTTTGTGCCGCTTTCACACCGAATTGATTTGTCATAACATTAATGAGATTAATTCGCCCATGCTCAGATAATTCTACATTATATGTATTTAAAAGCTCATTAGATACATATGTAATAACATCCTGCTTTTCTTCTAATAATGCTTGTAATACTAATAGCTCTCGTACACGTATTCCTGTTGTTAGTTTTTGAGATATAAAATGTAACATCCGTTCCTGAATAGGTGTAAATGATACATCATAGTCTTTATCTTTAATTTTTATCAAGAAATTATGATAAGACTTAAATTTATTGAAAATCCGACTAATATCAATAGATCCATGCTCTGCAAAATCAGAAATTCTAGGAATACGGCCTAATTTAAAGCGCAAATTAAAATAGGCTTCTTTTATTAATTTCATATCAGAAAACTTTGCTGTATCAATAGATTCATAAATACGTTGTTTCGCAATTTTATCAAAATGTACTGTTGAGCTACCAGGGATAATACGATTACCTGCTTGTACATATCGACGCAATGTATCTTTGTTATAACTTCTATCACCAGATAGTGCCAAGGGAATCATAAAGTTATTTGTATAGTTTCCAATAAAATCAAGGATAACTACATATTCCTTATCTTCAAACTTACGAAGTCCACGCCCTAACTGTTGAATAAAAATTATTGGGCTTTCAGTTTGACGTAACATAATAACTTGATTGATTTCAGGTATATCAACGCCTTCATTAAATATATCTACAGTAAAGATATAATCTAACTGCTCATCAAGTCTACCTTGATACTCCCCAGTTCCTGTTAATCGAGCGATCGTTTTCTCTCTAATTTCTTGGCTATCCTCACCCGTCAAGCGTACCGTGCGATAAATTCCCCGCTCATTAAAAGCGTCAGATAAAGCCTTTGCTTCAACGCGATTACTGCAGAATACCAGGCCTTTTACTCGACTACCACTATGTCCAAAGTAGCGAATCTTTTCAATAATTTTATCTACACGCTCCTTTGTTGATAAATTAGAAAAAGTAACCTCCATATCACCAATCGGTTCGTCTGTATCAACCCATAAGTCACTAATACCAAAATAGTGGAATGGACACAATAAATCTTCCTCTAGAGCCTGTTGTAATCGAATTTCATAAATAATATTATGATCAAAGAGCTCATATAAATCATAACCATCAGTCCGCTCCGGACTTGCAGTCATACCTAATAGAAACTGTGGTTTAAAATAGTCGATAATACGTTGATAACTTTCAGAGCCTGCACGATGTACTTCGTCAATAATAATACAATCAAAAGTTTTTGGATCGTATTGTTTCATTACATCATAACGCCCCATCATTTGCATTGTAGAAAATACATGGGTAGCATCATATTTTTTAACATTACCAGATACTAACCCAAACGTTATAGATGGATCATTATAAACCCGTGAAAAACTTGCCATTGCTTGTTTTGCTATTTGTTCTCGATGCACTATAAATAATATTCTTTTCGGATTCATTTCGCGCATCGCAAAAGCCGCTGCATAGGTTTTCCCCGTCCCCGTAGCAGAAATTAGAAGTCCTCGTTTAGCATGATTCGCTCTTAATTCATTAAAGTTGGCAATAAACTGCTGTTGCATCATATTAGGTTCTAAGGCCGGTAAATCTACCTTCTTAAATTGTTCCGCTACAGACCTTTGTGAAAAACGCTCTGGACGAACCCATCTAGGCTTATACCAAGGTATAAACTCTTCATAAGGAATGGCAAATTTTGAATTCCAATACAGTTCAAATTCCTCATTAATCTCTCGAGCATAAGTATCGCTACCATGTACTTCAGAACGGGTATTCCACTCTCTATTGCTCTTTAGCGCATTAATAGTTAAATTAGAACTACCTATTATAATTTGATAGGATTCATCTTTCCTAAAAATATATCCCTTTGTGTGAAAACCATGTCCACTACCTTGAGTAGTACAATATACCTTCAAATCAATATTCTTTAGATTACCTAAATCTTCTAGAACTTGTGGACTATTAAAACCAAGATAATCTGTTGTTAATATGCGACCATGTACGCCTCGATTTTCTAACTCTTTAAGTATTGGCTTTAATGTTAGTAATCCTTCTGGTGTTATAAATGCTACAGATATTAAAAACTCATCACAATTACGCAAGCCATCTTCTATAGCAGATAGCACATTGCGCCCTTCCCCATTTGCTATGAGTTCTGAAGATGTAGCAAAGTTGAGCAAACGATTCGATTCTGACATAAAAAACTCCCCATATAATGAATACTATACTTGCTATTATACCAGCCGCAGCTGTAGCGTCTAGAGAAATATATTTTTATGCAGAATAGCTTATTTATGTGAAAGCCTTTTAAGGCTATCCCTCTACAAATCATTAATTACAAATATTAATACATGTTCACATAACATAATTTCATCTATTACTTATGATTCTCCGCTCTATACGTCTTTTTTGGTACTTAAGTTTATGATATAATATAACTAATTACTCTTAGGGGCGTAGTCCGCCCAAACGGATCCAAAAAGAGTTAGTGTGTTTTCAAGGAGCGTGCGCAGTTGAAAAAGGGGTACATCAAGTTAATAGCAGCCGTTATACTTGGCATCGCTATTATCGGTGGTGGGATCTACGGGGTGTATACACTCTTGTCATCCAATACAACGACAATTTTATATCGATCAACCGTTGACGACAAGATCAACGCTATCCGACCTTATATCGTCGCATTAGACTCATATAACGCGTACAGTGTAGCCTATGCAAATCAATTACAACCAACTCTTGAAGAGTTACGTAATGGGTCCCATAACACGACGATTACATTACCTAAATACAAAGATCTTAAAACAGCATTAGAGGCTGCAAAGCAAGATAGCCCTACTCCATACGAAGATGTAAATCAATCAACTAATGATGTATTAGCAGTGCTAGATCAATTGATACCTGTTGCGGATCAATTGCAAGCCTACTATGTAGAACGTCGTTTTGAAAAAGATAATTTCAAAGGTAGCGATGAGTTAGCGGCACAGTATGTACCTCTAGCTGAACAATTCTACGCTACATACAACGCTTTAGATTTAGCCTTAGATAATCGTAATAATGAGCTCTATACAGAACGCATGACTGAATATCAAGGTGAAAAACGTGAAAATGCAGTTAACTTCATCGAGTTAAATCTCATGACTGCCCAAACAATCGATCTTATCGATCCAGATGGAAATACGGATACCCAAAAGGTTGAAGCAAACTTGCAACAAATCACGCAACGCATCAACAAATTACAACCTGGTACAACATCAGAAACGCAAAACGCAGTTCGCGAGTATCAAGATTCTGTAAAAGAATTTGTCGCAGAGGCTCGCAACTATATCATCATCAATTCTTCCTACGGCGAAGCATATACACAACTTTTTATAAAATATAACAAAATGGTTGGTAAAGCAAATGTCGTAAATATGGCAGAACTTGATGCAACAGAGCAAAAGAAAAAATAACTAACTACACAAAGAGGACTAGCCATGGCTAGTCCTCTTTTGATATATCTACAACTACTTTAAATTATATTAACAAGTTTCATTACTATAAGTTTATATAATAAAATTATTTCCGTTTTAAGTCTTTCGTAATGATATAGTATTCAGATGGAGATATCTTAATACCATCGATATGGTTATTCCCTACAATATTAATCTTAGGATATCCAAGGAAGAGTGCTATCGAATCATCTAGCATCAATTGTTGTGCATTGATCACCGCATTACGACGCACCAGTGGATCGTTAGCGCTTTCACCAAGAGCTAACAATTCATCGAAACGTGGATTAGAGAATCCAGAGCCGTTTGCATCACTACCTGTCCCCCAGTATTGTTTCAAGAACCATACAGGTTGGCCAGTATTAGCAGTAACTACACTAGAGATGAGCATATCGTAATCTCCAGATTGCGCCAATGTATCGATCACAGCATAGTCTACGATCTTAATTTGTAAATCTACACCAATTTTCTTATAGTCCGCTTGTAATGCCTCTGCATATAATGGCAATTCAGGGCGAGATGTATAGGCATAGAAATCAAGAACTAGGTTTTCACCATCTTTATCTACAATACCATCACCATTTGTATCAATATAACCTTCACGTTTAAGTAATTCTTTAGCACGTTCAACATTATATGTATTAGGGTCCCGCAATTGATTGAATCCATAATCAATGGACGGTGGCAATGGAGCCTTACCGGCAACAAAGGTATCCTTCATAAGGTTCTTTGCATAGGACTCACGGTCTGCTCCGGCAATAAGGGCAGCTCGAAGATTAGCATTCTTAAGCTTGCCTTTTTGGCTCATCCGAACGAATACATCACGTAAGGATGATTCTTCATAAATAGTAAATTTCTTATCGTTTTGGAAGATACCATATTCGCCAGGTCCAATGCTAACGGCCATATCTACATCACCCGCTTGCAATGCCATAGCTCGTGTATTGGCATCGTTAATAGATGGAATTTCAACCTTACCGAAGCCTGGCTTGCCATCCCAGTAGTTATCATTCCGTGCTAGCTCAGCACGCTCTTTTGTAAATGATGTCACTACATAAGGCCCAGTCCCAATAGGACCTTCCTTTGCTATATCACGACCACTTGCCTCAGCAGTTACATCCATAATAAGGAACAATGGATCCCCCAACAAGTTTGGCAAATTATAATAAGGTTTATCAGTCTTAATTGTAAGCTCTTGACCATTAGCCGTCATTTCAGTGTAATTAAAGAATGTTTTTGCCCGTTTACTCTTCGCAAAGGTTCGTTCCAAAGACGCCTTTACGGCCTCAGCAGTAAGGGCATTACCATTAGAGAACTTAACCTTATCGTTGATGGTAAAAGTCCAGGTCAGCTTGTCATCACTTTGTTTCCAAGATGATGCCAACCATGGTTTAGCATTCATATGATCATCAAACTTGGTGAGTGTTTCGCCAACACCGTACCGTACAACAGCCCAGCTAAAATAGTTTTCTGTTGGTTCCAAGGTACCCGCAAAGCTAATTGCCCCTACCTTTAATACATCATTAGATGAATCGGAGGATTGATTTATGCAGCCTACAGTACCAAGGACCGTAACACCCAGCATCATGCTAATCAGTAATGCCTTACGTAATCCTTTCATTCACACACCTAACCTTTCTCTATATGTATATCACTTCATATGAGCATATTCCAATTATACCCATGGGGGTATGTTACTTAGTCAACTATACTATATATTTAGTGTTAACACAATCATTTCTAAGAAAATTTTCGATATAATTATATATATGAGAAAATCTGTATAGATACGTAACATACAAAAATAGCAGTTAGCTCTAAAGCTAACTGCTATTATATATGTACCTATTGTATTTTACCCATATTAGTAGGCGAATCCTCTAGTCGAATACACTAGGCGATCGCTACAATGAGAAGTCGGATACGTTGTGTCAAAGTCCTATGCTTCTACAGCCGCTTCTTCTAAAGTAAGTGGCTTATGATCTTGGCCAATTTCAAAGATGGAGCTCAATAGAACTTTTGTATAAGGATGCTTCGCATCAGCTAAGTGAAATGCATCTAGCTCTTCAACAATAGCGCCTTTGTGCATTACGACCACCTTGTGGCACATAGTACGAATGAACGCAATATCATGAGCGATAAATAGGTATGTTAAATTTTTCTTCTTTTGTAAACGCGCCAACAAATAGGCAATGGAGTCTTGTACGGATACGTCTAGAGCACTAGTAGCCTCGTCTAATACGAGAATTTCAGGCTCTAATACGATAGCACGAGCAATGGCAACACGTTGACGTTGTCCACCAGACATTTCATGAGGATAGCGATTCATGAACTCACGAGGTAAATCTACCATTTCAAGATAATCACCAGCAATCTGTTCTTCTTTTCCTTTTTCTAGAAGACCAAAGTTGTATAGTGGCTCAAGAATAATATCTTTTACCTTCATACGCGGATTGAAGGCTGCAGATGGATCTTGGAATACCATTTGAATTTTCTTGCGGTATTCTTTTGTTTGCTCAGAGTTCATATGTTGAATCTCTACACCATCTACATAAATCTCGCCTTCTGTAATAGGCAGCATCTTCATGATCATACGAACCAAAGTCGTTTTACCAGAGCCAGACTCACCTACAATCCCAAGGGACTCGCCTTTTTCTAAGGTAATATTGATATCCTTACATGCTTCGAGCTCACCACCAGTAGGAAGTGGGAATCGTTTATATACATTTTTTAATTCTACAGCGTAGTTAGTCAATGTAACGACCTCCTCCCAATGTTGGTACAGCATCTTTTAATTGTTTCGTATATTCATTAGATGGATTTTCTAAAATATCTTGCGGTGTGCCAGCATCAACAACACGACCCTTTTTCATAACAATGATATAGTCGGACATATAGGCCGCTACACCAAGGTTATGCGTAACCATTACGATAGCAGAATTATGCTCTTTAGCAAGTTCTAGCATTTGCATAACAACTTGTGATTGTGTTGTTACATCTAAAGCAGATGTAGGTTCATCACCAATTAATAACGCAGGATCCATCGCTAATGCCATAGCAATGCCCACACGTTGGCGTTGACCACCAGATAATTCGTGAGGATAACGACATAATATATCTGCCCCATTAGGAAGAGAAACAGATTCTAATAGCTCAATTGCTCGTCGATCACATTCATCATTGGTAATTTCCACATGAGATTTAAATAATTCTCTAAACTGTTTACCAATGCGAACTATTGGGTCTAAAGCACTACCACTATCTTGGAAAATCATGGCCATATCTTTACCACGTATGGCTCTCCATTCTGACTTAGATAGGGTGCGAAGATCTTGACCATTAAAGATCATGGTACCATCTGTGACCTCACCACCTACAGGCAATAAACCCATGAGGGCCCGGATCACGGTAGTTTTACCGGATCCGGATTCCCCTACAATGGTCAATACCTTACCGCGTTCCAAGGTAAAGTTTACATCCATAACAGCAGGCACACCTTGGTACGCGATGTTAAGGTTCTCTACAGTTAGTATGTTTTCTGCCATTATAGCTCCTTATTATTTTGTAATTTTATTAGTAATCCAGTAGTAGTCACTTGGGTACATGACAGCACCTTTCAAGTAAGAACCAGTAACGATATTAGTTTTAGGGTAACCTAAGAACAATGCAGCACCATCATTCATCAATAATTGTTGAATTTGAATTGCATAGTCACGACGTTTTGCAGGATCGAATTCAGTTTCAGCAGCATCTAACAATTGGTCAACTTGTGGATTGGAGTAACCAGAACCGTTTTGAGGGTTGGAACCATTGTTATTAGTGTGCCAGTAGTTAGCTAAGAACCAGATTGGATCACCTGTATTAGCAGTTACGATGTTGGAGATAAGCATATCATAGTCGCCATCTTGACCCATTTTATCGATCAAGTTATAGTCAACTGTTTTAATTTTCATGTCAATACCAACTTTTTTGAGGTCAGCTTGAACAGCTTCTGCATAAAGTGGTAATTCAGCACGAGAATTATATACTACGAAGTTGAATGTTAATGGTTTGCCATCTTTATCAAGGATGCCATCGCCATCAGTATCTTTCCAACCATCTTCGGCTAACAATTGTTTTGCACGATCAGGATTATAGGCATTAGGATCTTTCAAATCTTTGAAACCATAGTCCATGGATGGTGGAATTGGAGCAGAACCAGGAATGAATGTACCTTTTAACAATACATCAGCATAGTTTTTGCGGTCTGTGGCAGAGATAACAGCAGCACGAACTTTGTCATCACCAAGAATCCCTTTTTGGTTAATACGAGCCAATACTACGCGAAGGGATGCAATTTCATCAACCTTAAACTTATCGTTATTTTGGAATAAGCCGATTTCACCAGGACCGATGTTAACCGCCATATCAACATCGCCAGATTGCAAGCTCATAGCACGCGTATTAGGATCGTCGATAGAAGGAATTTCCACAGTTTTGAAAGGTACTGTACCATCCCAGTAATTTTCGTTGGCCGCCATTTCAGCACGTTCTTTTGTGAAAGATTTAACTACGTATGGACCTGTACCGATAGGACCTTCTTTAGCAAAGTTACGGCCATCTTTTTCAGCTTGGACATCAACAATTAAGAATAATGGGTCAGCCAAAAGGCCAGGCATATTAGGATATTCTTTTGTTGTATGAATAACTAATTGTTGACCATTAGCTTCCATAGAGTCATATTCGAAGAATGTTTTCGCACGATTGGATTTTTCAAAAGCTCGTTCGATAGATGCTTTAACAGCTGCAGCATCAACTTTTTTACCATTGGAGAATTTCACTTTGTCATTGATTGTGAAAGTCCAAGTTTTATGGTCTGGAGATACTTCCCATTTTGATGCAATCCAAGGTTGTGGTTTCATTTGTTCATCAAACTTCGCCAATGTTTCGCCTACACCATAACGCATGACAACCCAAGCGAAGAAGTTTTCAGTAGGTTCTAATGTGGATGCGAAGTTAGTTACACCAACTTTTAAAACATCCTTATTAGCAGCACCATTATTATTAGAGCCGCAACCAGCGATAAAGGACCCCATCATTACAATGCTAAGACCTGCTAAGAGGGCTTTTTTCCAAGATTTTTTCATTTAAAATCTCCTTATTAACACAATATACAAAGCTTATATATCATTATTATGCCGCAAAGGCCTAATAAAGATTCCAAAAACTAAGATTAACCTTGATTTTTAGGATCCAC
>NZ_UQYC01000005.1 GCF_900545205.1 uncultured Veillonella sp.
CGTATGCCTCCATATATTAAAAATCAAGATGTAATCGAATTTGTGCAATGGCAGACCGTTCGAATGTCATACTTTCACCATTGATAGTAAAATCGATAGTTGTGTCTGTAAAACCTTCTAATGCACCAGTAAATTGTTTACTGCCATTAATCGGTTTAAATAGCTGAATATCAACATCACGACCATTATAGCGAATCAAGTCCTTATCCTTCTTAAGAACTCGATCTAGGCCTGGAGAAGATACTTCCAATAAATAGTTTTCCGTAATTGGATCCTTTTCGTCGAGGACAGCACTTAGTTTTTCGCTAACCATCTGACAATCATCCAAATCTACACCACCTGGTTTATCAAGGTAGACACGCAAATACCAATCGCGTTCACGAATGTAATCTACATCGACTAGTTCCATTTCGGTGCCGGCTATAATACCTTCAACTACAGAGGATACAAATTCCTCTACTGCTTCTCTCTTCATAGCCATCGCCTCCTTCATTACTACATCTTGTATATATCTCTTTTTTTCAAATACCTTAATTAGGCTAATCATAAATGAAAGAGTGGACATAAGCCCACTCTTTTAAAAGATTTATATAAAAGTCATATATAGTATATCACATTTGCTGTGTATATACAAATTCTACGCTTTCTTATGGGCTTTAACCAAACATTCCCACTTAGATTATTTCATATGAATATAAAATAACTCAAAAAATAGCATAGTCATATATAATGATTATCCTTAGTCGACGCGTTCATTTAATCCTTTTAATATAGGACCCAAATGTTCACGTAGAACTGTAGTTAAATCATCTAAATTTTTAGCATCTAGGTGATGGTCTATTTCAGGATAATTTTTATAACGAAGTTCTGCAAAGTATTCATCTCGCAATTCGTTATAATATAGCAATAATCCTGTACATTCGTCCATCTTACGATACTCACCGATAATAAAAGAACCATTAATCATCCGGATTGCATGAGCTGGATCAATATCACATACAAAGCCTTCCAGTTCTTTAGGCATAACCTCGGAAAAATCCCATTCAGGAATGCCTCGACGACGATAGGTAAAGGTAAAGTTATTCGCTGGCTCTATTAACATATTAGTTAACCCTTTGACACAGCGATCTTGTAATCCTTGCCAAAACGACTCTAAATCAGCACGCACAAAAGAAATATCAACAAAGGAAAATAGTGGCATTTCAATATGTACTGTATAGTCCTCTACCTCTTTATCATATAAGGCAGACCATCGCCACCCCAAATCATTTTGATAATGGAAAATAGGTACCTTTAATACCTCTTCACCGACTCCGAGACGCTCAAGTAGTGCCGTATAATCAGCTTCATTGGACGCCACTAAGGTAAATCCCTCAATCTGCTGAGGCAACCATGAATAATCTAATGCTTTACAAGCTTCAATAATCGTTTCCATATAATGCCTCGTACTTTTCTTGATACTGTAAGACAGCTTTTACATAGCTACGCGTTTCAGGAAAAGGTATGGTATCAACCATGCCATTCCATTTATTCTCATTGAGCCAAGATTCAACATGACCACGTCCCGCATTGTACGCAGCTAACGCCTGCACCTCATCACCATTAAATTCCTTTAACAAATGACCTAGGTACCATGTACCTAACTCAATATTAGTTTCCGGCTCTTTTAACTGGCGATCTGTATAGTTTCCATGTCCAACTTGTTGAGCTACCCATCGCGCTGTATCTGGCATAAGTTGCATCAATCCAAGAGCGCCGGTTTCAGATTCCGCAGTATTCTTATATTTACTTTCAGCTAAGATAACACTAGCCACTAAGGAAGGTGGTACTTGTTCCTTATCAGCTGCAGCCATCACTACATCTCTATAGTTAAAGGGGTACGCCACTTGACGCGCTATAGGATCATCTAAATGAGTAAAATAAAACCACCCAAGTACGACGCACGATAGCGCCGTTGCCGTTGCACGTTTCATATATCCCCCTTTCCTTACACAATCTTTATCCGATTTTGATATCGGTACAATATAGTAATACACCAAATGGTAGGTTACTATTATATAAAATTTTATGGGCTTATTATACCATTTAATACTAATTTTTATATACCAATTTTAGTACATAATAGGTAATTATTTTGATTCTTGTAAAACTGTCTCTATACGCTCATTCCAAATAGTATTCAACTGTACTGTTAAATCATGAGGCGTACCATTATTATCAACGATTATATCTGCATAGGCACGTTTATCATCAAGCCGCATTTGACTATTAATACGAGCAAGGGCATCCTCTCTCGTATATCCATTACGACTCATTAAACGTTCGATTTGAGTCGTTTCATTCACATATACGAGCCACACCTCATCCATCATGGTATACCATTCCCCTTCGATGAGTAATGGAATATCATAGATTAAAATTGGCGTATTTCCTTGTTCATATTGAGATGTCAACTCCATAATACGATTGCGTATATGTGTTTTTAGACAGCTATTTAATAATTGTCGTTTTTCTTCATTGTGAAAGACTATAGCACCAAGCGCTTCACGATTGAGTGTGCCGTCAGCATGTAAAACATTAGAACCAAAGGTCTCTACAATAGCTTGTAAGCCCTCAGTCCCCGGCTCCACTACTTCACGAGCTACAATATCAGCATCGATATAGGGTATTCCTTTGTCCTTAAAATAGGTAAGGACTGTACTCTTGCCTGATGCAATACCACCAGTTAAGCCTATTTTAAACATATATACCTTCTAACACGTAATACTATCAATTAAACTATTTTACCAATGCCCAGTTCTCAGCATGATGCACATCTACAATAAGAGGAACCTGTAATTCTACTACAGATTGCATTGTAGAACGCAATAATTCTTCAACTGCGTCTAATTCTTCATTCACTACTTCTAATACAAGTTCGTCATGTACTTGTAATAAAAGTCGAGATTTAAAGTTTCCTTCCTCTAGCTTTTGCTCAACTTGGTTCATTGCTAACTTGATAATATCTGCAGCAGTACCTTGAATTGGTGTATTCATCGCCGTACGTTCAGCAAAGGAACGACGGTTAAAGTTGCGGCTATTAATATCAGGAAGTTCGCGTTGACGGCCGAACATAGTGCGAACCTTACCAGTTTCATGGGCCTCCTGAACCATACGATCCATGTACTCTTTAACCTTAGGATAACGGCTAAAGTATAAGTCAATATAGTTTTTAGCTTCTCCCCGTGTGATACCAAGGTCGCGAGATAAGCCAAAGTCAGAAATACCATAAATAATACCAAAGTTAATAGCCTTTGCATGAGAACGCTCTTCGCTTGTTACCTCATCTTGAGATTTACCTAGTACCTCTGCTGCAGTAAAGCGATGAATATCCTTACCATCAACGAAAGCTTTAATCAACGCTTCATCGCCAGAAAGATGTGCTAAAATACGTAACTCAATTTGAGAATAATCGGCACTCACTAATGTGTCATACCCTGCACCTGGATAGAATAAGGCACGAATTTCACGGCCTTTTTCTGTACGAACAGGAATGTTTTGTAAGTTAGGATCAGAGGAACTAAGACGACCTGTAGCCGTAACCATTTGATTAAAGGTAGTATGAATACGCTTAGTCTTATCATTAATAAGGACTGCTAATCCTTCACAATAGGTAGATACTAATTTTGCTACAGAACGGTATGCCAAGATTTTTTCCACGATTGGACTCTCATTACGTAGCATATCAAGTACTTCAGCATCTGTAGAATATCCAGTCTTAGTTTTCTTAATAACTGGCAAGTTCATCTTTTCGAACAAGATGACCCCCAACTGTTTTGGAGAGTTTATGTTGAAAGTTTCACCAGCAAGATCATAAATCTCTTGTTGTACTTGGGCTAATTCATCTTTAAAGCGAGCTGTCGTTTCAGCCAGCTTATTTGTATCAATGTATATACCATTTTTCTCCATTACTACTAATGTATGAATCAATGGCAACTCAATAGTTTCATATAAAGACCATAACTCTTCACGTCGAGCAGATTCACAAGCTACATCATTCATAGCAAGTAAAGCTTTCACCATAGATACGCACTCTACATCTACGCTACCGCTAGCAATGCTAGGCACAGAGAAACGTTCCGTTAAATATAGATAACCATAGTTAGTACGTGTTGGATCTAACAAGTATGCTAGAAGAGACATATCATGGATACGTGCAGTGTTATCATCATTAAACAAAGAGATTTCAGCTGGTGACTCTTTACCTAATGCTTCTATTAGTTCTTTTGTTTGAGTAGTAACAATGGCCTTAGCCCCTTGTAATACTGCTAGAACAGCCTTTGTATCATTTGTTTTAACGATAGTATCACCATTAGAAAGATAGGTAGTCTCGATTGTTCTAAATGGAGTTTTTCCATCGAGCACAACATGAACTGCTACTGTTTTATCTGTATAGAAGTCAGGAGTTAGAGCCTTAGCATCAGCTAAATCGTCTAGAGAAATTTCCTCTTGTGGTGCAAATAAAGAACCAAAATCACCAAAAGCGGATTCTTCTCCACCCATTACTTGTACAATACGAGGTGTTAATTTAGTAAACCCAAGAGTTTCGAATAAAGGCTGTACTTCAGAGGTATGAAAATTCTGTACAAAGTCTTCAACCTTATAGGATAAATCCATATCTGTTTTGATAGTTGCTAAATCACGAGACAAGAACGCTAAGTCTTTATTTTCTACAAGTCGCTCTTTTAATTTCTTACCAGAAATATCTTCAATATGGTCATATACAGACTCAAGATTACCGTATTCTGTAATCAATTTAAGAGCCGTTTTTTCACCTACACCTGGTACACCTGGAATGTTATCGGAAGTATCCCCCATAAGAGCTTTCATTTCGATAACCTTATCAGGACCATAACCATAAAGTTCCTCCATGTTATCAAGAGTAACCTCTAACATGTCAGAAATGCCTTTTTTAGTTAGGAATACATGACTATGCTCTGTTACGAGTTGAAGGTTATCGCGGTCACCAGTAATAATTTTAACAGCCATTTCTGGTGTACCAAATTTCTTACTCAACGATCCTAGAATATCGTCCCCTTCAAAACCTTCTTCTTCAATAACACAAATGCCCAACGCTTTTAATACATCTTGAATAAGGCTAAATTGAGGTCGTAAATCCTCTGGTGCATCTGGACGATTACCTTTATATTCGCTGTACATTTCTGTACGGAATGTCTGACGACCTTTATCAAAGGCTACTGCAATATAATCCGGATTGATTTCTTCGTACAATTTAATGAGCATCGTTAAGAAACCGTACACCGCATTCGTTGGAGTACCTAAAGCAGACTTCAACGGTGGTAATGCAAAGAATGCACGGAATAACAAACTACTGCCATCTATAATCATTAATTTTTTCATAAGACACCTCACTTAATTCTATCCTTTATTATAACATAAGGTAACTTATTATATATGCAAAAAGGGACTCTCAATTGAGAGTCCCTTTGAAGATGTAGATATAAAAAAACAACCCCGTATCGCTAGGCAACAAGAGGTTGTTGACGCTCAAATTATAAAGCGTTTACTTTAGCTGCAAGATTGGATTTTTTGCGAGCTGCAGTGTTTTTATGAAGTACACCTTTGGAGGCTGCTTTATCAATTACGCTAGTAGCATGAACAAGTGCTTGTTTTGCTTCTTCTACTGCGCCTGCTTGAACAGCTTCAACGGTTTTACGAGCTGCTGTACGGATTTGAGATTTCACAGCGGCGTTTTTCGCACGACGTTCAGCATCCGTTTTTACGCTTCTAATACTGGATTTAATGTTTGGCAATTGAGTCACCTCCTTAAAAATCGTTTCTTATACCTGAATGATTATATCATACTAGATATTGTGACGCAAGAACTTATTATAGGAAAATATAGTTTATTCCTTAATAATAAAGCTTCTTTTTATCTATTACATTAGAAATTATTTACTAAGTTTCTCTAAAAACGATGTTCCAATGCCCCATTGTTTTAAACCAAAGCTTTCTAAAACTGTTTCCCCAATGTCTGCAAAACTTTTTCTATCTCCAAGATTTATAGGCCCATTCATTCGTGGACTATATCCAAGAATAGGTACTAATTCACGGGTATGATCTGTCCCCTTCCAGGTTGGATCATTACCATGGTCCGCAGTAATAAGCAATAAATCGTCATCATTGAGCATTGGTATTAGCCCACCTAGTTGGTAATCAAAGTCTTCAATAGCTCGTTTATAGCCGTCCACATTCCTACGATGACCATAAAGACTATCAAATTCAACAAGGTTTACCATCATAAGACCGTAATCAAATGTAGAGCCTAATAGATATGGAACCATATTCATGCCATGAGCATTAGATTTTGTAGGATAACTTTCATCCCAACCAACATGAGCATAAATATCTCCAATTTTACCAACTGCTACCGTTGGCACACCAGCATCTTGTAACTCTTGTTGTACCATCTTTTTCTCAGGCATACGACTATAATCATGACGATTAGATGTGCGTACAAAACTACCAAGTTCACCAATAAATGGACGTGCTATGATACGACCTACATAGTAATCTCCAATGCAAACCTTATCACGGGTAATTTGGCATATACGATATAGCTCATCTAAAGGAATCACATCCTCATGTGCTGCAATTTGAAATACAGAGTCTGCCGACGTATATACAATAGGTTTTCCCGTTTTAATATGCTCCGCACCAAGACGTTCAATAATTTCTGTACCAGATGCAACTTCATTACCTAAATAACCATAGCCTGTTTCCTTTGTAAAAGTATCCATTAATTCTTTTGGAAAACCTTCGTAAAAGGTTGGGAATGGAACGGTAACAGGATGCCCCATCATTTCCCAATGGCCACTAGTCGTATCTTTACCGGTACTGAGCTCTGCCATACGGCCAAAAGCACCGTTAATGCTTTCACCAGTATCAGAAATATCAGCAATGCGACCTAAACCGATAGATTTTAAATTAGGACAATGAATTTTACCTGCTGTCGATTCAATATGACCTAATGTATTAGAACCTTCATCACCAAATTTTGCAGCATCCACGGCATGACCAATACCAACAGAGTCCATAACTAATAGGATAATTCGTTTAAACATATATCCTCCTATTACGTACTATTATTTGAGGTACGGCATTGCAAGCATAAGGGCTGCCAAAGATTTACTATCCTTAATTTGCTCCGCCTTGATAGCCTCTAATAATTCAGGTAAAGTAAAGTATTCAAGTTCCACATATTCATCTGGATCCCAGTTAGTTTCGCCCATAGTAAGATCTTTTGCTAAATATAAATGTAGCACTTCATTACAGAATCCAGGACTTGTTGCAATAGTCCCCAATGGAATCCATTGGTTCGCACGATACCCTGTTTCCTCTGCTAACTCACGTTTAGCGCAGTTTAGAGGCTCTTCATTAGAATCAAGTTTTCCTGCAGGGATTTCAAGTAAAGGCTGTTGCAAAGCATAACGGAATTGGCGTTCCATTACAATCTTATTATCTTCAGTAACAACCACAATAGCTGTTGCACCAGGATGATGAACAACCTCACGCCATGCTTCATTACCGTTAACATCAGCTATATCATAAGTAACTTTAATTAGTTTACCATCAAATTTCATTTCGCTAGATTTTTGTATCTCGTTGCTAATTGCCATAATTGCCTCCTTATAGTTCATACATATCATGATACCACAGAAAGAGTTAGATATATAATAATCATTAGCGAAGACTTACTATTTATAAACTCATATACAAAAAGTGGGTACATATAAATACAGCTCGTTTAAACTTTATAAATATATAATAGTTTTCAAACTAATCACTCACTAAAATTTAATTTTCACTAATTAACTCATTGAATTCTTTAAAATACCTTTCTATTAAAAGTTTACGTAAATCAGCGTCTTTAGAAACTCTGTGAATCGCCTTAGCTAAATAATTAGATTCTAATAATTTATTAGCTAGCCCTTTACTTAATTGAGACTTTAATGAGGAAATTTTTAGGAATTCATTATAATCATTACTATCAATAATTGAGTTAATTTTATCATCATAAAACTTAAATAAATCTTTTTCTTTTAATTTATTGAAGTAATCATAAAACTCTTCTGTGATAGTTTCAATATTTTTAGCATCAGTAATTTTAAAAGTATTTATTTGTTCTTCAATATAAGATTTTACATTTTGTGATACTACCTTTTCTTTATCCTTTTTTAACAAGTCAAATGCTTCTTTTTTAAAGTTTACTATTTTTTCTTTAGTAGGGCCTTCATTAGCATATAAACTAACAATACTTTCTAAAATCTCATCACATAATAAAGCCATTTCAATTTCATTAAATGGAAGAGTAAATATTTTATCCTTAAAATAATTATCAATGGTTTCTTTAAATAGAAAATCATGATCTATAATACCCACAGCATTATAGTAACTATTTAATAAACTTGAATTAAATTTTCTAACATATTGAATTACTTCTTTATGCCCCCCTACAGGATATACAAAGGCTTTATCTCCAAATAAGCTACTATAAAATGAGTAATCAGATACTTCATCATAGTTCCCCTCACAAAAAAGTATCGTTTTTTGACTACCTAATAAGGTAATTATTACCTCCTTAGGTAATTGATATTTATCAATATCTATATCCAGTAATTCCCACTCATAAGGATATAGATATTTAACACACCATATTAATTTAGCTGCCTTTCTCGACATAATAAAATCAATATTATGTGTTAAATATAAAAATTTACAATCTGATCTTTCTACTTCAAGAATATTCCATAACCGATTTGCTATAGAAGGATTCAAAAAGGTTTCTGGTTCGTCTACAACAATGTAGCTATCTTTAGATGCTAATATTACATGTAAAATATAATATAATGCTACTTTTTCTCCATCACTCATAGCATTTACAGTATATGACTGATTATCTCTCAAAATTTCAAGCGATCTAGTAAATGAATTAATTCTAATTTTAATTTGAGGCAGTATATAGTCTAAAATTTCATTTATTCTAAATACCAAACTATTATCCAAACCTATAGTTTCTTCACCATAAAGTGATTTTAAACCTAAGTCTAACTCTTCATTACACAAAGTAATAATTAGACTTGTAAATATTTTTTCAGCATCATTTAAAAATCTATCAATTTCATAAAAGTCATTAGATTTCAAACCACTAATATAATTTTTATACTGCACTTCATATAACTCTTCTCTACTCATACTTAACGACTGATTATCATTAAGATTTTTAAAAACTAGGTATTTTTGTGCAGGAATAACTACAATATTATCATTAAATGAATTCTTAAAAAAACTAGCAAATGAGGATTTACCTGAACCATTCTTTCCAACAATTACTGTATTTTGATTTCCAATACGGCATAAATAGCGTATACTTATAAGTTTTTCAAGATAACTTTCTAAATTAGTAAAAATAGATTTATACTGATAGTAATAATCATCATAATCCCTACTCTCTATATTATTAGAAATATTTTCTTCACAATTGTTGATTATAATATCGAAATTGTCTTTTGTTTGATTAATTAATTTATCTATAGCAGATATTGGAGTTGAAGAATTATAAACATCTAAAATCATCGTTATCTCTTTTAAAGCTTGTCTATATTGTTCATCGATGACATTTATATCTTCATGTTCGCTTAAATTATTAATACTTAGAATTTTGGGAATATAATACTCAAGTTGTTCTTTTGCGTTTGTTAAAATCTCTATAATATTTTCATTCATATTTATTTCCTTGTTATATATAATATCTTATAAATTAATACTCTTATAAAAATATACTTATTATATGCTTCTTTATAGATTAATAATAACATAATAACTAAAAAGCCGCCCAACGTATGTTGAGCGGCTTTCACCATTCTATTCAGAATTGTATGTAGTTTACATTGTGCCAGTGCTACCGATACCACCTGTACGTACACCTGTTGCATCGTCATCATTTGTGAGTAGGTATTTAGAGAATATACCTTGCGCAACGCGTTCGCCTTTTTCAAGGGTAACGGTTTCTTTGCCAAAGTTTAGGAGGGCAATCATGATATGACCTTCGTTCTCCTCATTATTGTAGTAATCGCTATCGATGATACCTGTGCTATTCACAAGTGCAAGATGGCGTTTAATAGCCATGCTAGAACGGATATGAATAGCAAGATATTCGTCATATGCCATGAAAGCTTTAAGCCCTGTTGGAACGAGTACTACTTGACCTGGTTCTAATGTAACAGCTTCAGCACATTCAATATCGTACCCTGCGCTTTCTGTTGTTTTACGGGTTGGTAAATTGATATCTTGTTCTTCAAAAGCAGAAACTACTTCAAAGCCACGAATATCCATGTAACACCTCTTATTTTAAACAATCCTTACGAGACAAGTTGATACGGCCTTGTTTATCGATTTCGATAACTTTTACCATAATCTCATCGCCTACATTTACTACATCTTCTACATTTTCAACGCGTTCTTTTGCAAGTTTGGAAATGTGTACAAGACCTTCTTTACCAGGTAATACCTCTACGAAAGCACCAAATGCCATCAAACGAGTTACTTTACCAAGGTATACTTCCCCTACTTCAACTTCTTTAGTAAGGTTTTCAATGATTTGTTGAGCTTTAGCAGCACCTTCTTGGTCTACAGAAGCAATGAATACTGTACCATCATCTTCGATGTCAATTTTTGCACCTGTTTCATCGATGATACCACGAATTACTTTACCGCCAGAACCGATTACATCGCGAATCTTATCTGGATCAATTTTCATAGTAATGATACGTGGAGCGTATTGAGACATTTGTTGACGTGGTTCAGCAATTGTATCAAGCATGATGCCCATAATATGCATGCGACCTTTATGAGCTTGTTCTAATGCTTCATGAAGAATTTCACGGGACAAGCCAGAAATCTTGATATCCATTTGAATAGCAGTTACGCCCTTAGCTGTACCAGCAACCTTGAAGTCCATATCGCCAAGAGCATCTTCCATACCTTGGATATCTGTTAAGATTGTGTAGTGTTCGCCTTGAGTTACAAGACCCATTGCGATACCTGCTACAGGAGCTTTAATAGGTACACCAGCATCCATCAAGGATAATGTGGAACCACATACAGATGCCATGGAGCTAGAACCATTAGATTCCAATACTTCGGATACTAAACGCAATGCATATGGGAATTCTTCTTCGCTTGGAATAACAGGTACCAATGCACGTTCAGCCAAAGCACCATGACCAATTTCACGACGACCAGGACCGCGGGAAGAACGAGTTTCCCCTACGGAGAAGGATGGGAAATTATAATGGTGAATATAACGTTTTTCTGTTTCTAATCCAATGCCATCAATTGTTTGAGTTTCAGACAATGGTGCTACAGTGGCAACGTTCAATACTTGAGTTTGACCACGAGTAAATAAGCCAGAACCATGTGTACGAGGTAATACACCTGTACGACAAGAGATAGGCCGCACTTCATCAAGTTTACGGCCATCTGGACGAATTTTTTCAACAGTAATCATATGACGAACGATTTCTTTTGTCATTGCGTCAAATGCTTTATTTACATCAGCTAAGTTATCTGGATAGATTTCTTCAAAGTGAGCTAATACATCTGCACGTACTTCGCTTTCTTGCGCATCACGTTGTTGTTTATCTGCACAACGTACTGCTGCATCAAGTTTATCATGACCATAGGCACGAACTGCATCAGCGATTTCAGCAGGCACGTCTTTGCTTTCAAATACGCGTTTTTCCTTGCCTACTTGAGCTTTCATGTCTTCTTGGAAAGCTACGATTTTTTTGATTTCTTCATGAGCCGTCATGATAACTTCAAGAATAGTTTCTTCTGGAACCTCTTGAGCACCACCTTCAACCATGAGGATAGCATCTTTTGTACCAGCTACAACGATATTAAGGTCTGTTGCTTCCAATTGTTCTTTTGTTGGATTAACAACAAATTCACCATTGATACGGCCCATACGAACGCCTGCGATAGGACCATTCCAAGGAATATCAGAAATAGATAATGCAGCGGACGCACCAATCATGCCACAGATTGCAGGATCACAATCTTGGTCAACAGACATAACAGTTGCCACTACGTGTACTTCATTACGTACACCTTTATCAAATAATGGACGAATAGGACGATCAATCAAACGGCTATTCAAAATCGCAGATTCAGGTGGACGTGCTTCACGTTTGATAAAGCCACCTGGTAAACGACCAACAGCATACATTTTTTCTTCATAGTCTACTGTAAGTGGGAAGAAATCGATATCCTTCGCCTCTTTAGAACCTGTAGCGGTAACGAGTACACGAGTATCGCCATAACCAACCATTACAGCACCGCCAGCTTGTTTTGCAAGTTCCCCAGTCTCAATCGTAAGCGTACGACCAGCTAGGTCCATTTGGAATTGTTCCATTCCTATTCCTCCTAAAAATCTTCTTATATGTATACCTTCTTATTATATATCATCAAGAAAAAATAAGCTAATTATTATAGCAATTAGCACAATAAAAAGGACAGAGTTGCCGCTCTGTCCTTTTTTTCGTGTTTCCACAATAGATTATCGGCATTCGTTTCCCTTTGCCTATTGTTATTATAACATAGAGAAATCAAATAAAAAAAGCCGTCCTATGGGACGGCTAGTTTTATTATTTACGAAGACCAAGACGTTCGATAAGGGAACGGTAACGTTCAATATCTTTACGACGAAGGTAGTCAAGCATGTTACGGCGTTGACCAACCAATTTCAACAAACCACGACGGGAATGATGGTCTTTTTTGTGTTCTTTCAAGTGATCTGTTAAGTATTGGATGCGGCTTGTCAAAATCGCAACTTGTACTTCTGGAGAACCAGTGTCACCTTCATGAGTAGCGTATTCTTTAATTACTGCTAATTTAGCTTCTGTAGTTAACATTAATGTTACCTCCTAAAAAATAAATAATCCCGATAAGCTTAAGTAACCGTTGGAGATTCGAATACTTCGCTTACGATATGTCTTACGACCTTATTTAGTATACAGTATCTACCTTATCTTGTAAAGAATAAATACAGGAAATAAACAAAAGAGGGCCACAGCCCTCTTTTATTATTTCGCACCTAGCACCATGCGGTCGCTCAATGCATTTTCTCCAGCTACTTCGAATTTTTGTAATAAATCGGCAACTGTTAATTTTTTCTTTTCTTCCCCTTTTACATCATAGATAATGCGACCAGCATCCATCATGATGAGGCGATTACCAAAGCGCAATGCATCGCGCATATTGTGGGTAATCATAAGAGTTGTTAAATTATGTTCTGCTACAAGTTTATCTGTTAATTGCAAAACATTTTCTGCCGTCTTAGGGTCAAGAGCTGCTGTATGTTCGTCTAGTAATAAAAGTTCTGGACGGAGCATAGTAGCCATCAATAATGTAATAGATTGGCGTTGACCACCAGATAATAAGCCCATACGAGCAGACAAACGTTCTTCAAGGCCTAAACCTAATAATGCAAGGCGTTCCTTAAAGAATGCTTGTTCACTATCTTTGAAAGCCCATTTAAGACCTAAGTTTTTACCACGGCGCATAGCAAGAATCAAGTTTTCCTCTATTTGCATATTACCTGCAGTACCCACCATAGGATCTTGGAATACACGACCAATGTATTTAGCACGTTTGTATTCTGGCATTTTTGTGACATCAATATCATTAATAGTAATGGAGCCTTCAT
Source organism: uncultured Veillonella sp. (assembly GCF_900545205.1). Lineage (GTDB taxonomy): Bacteria > Bacillota > Negativicutes > Veillonellales > Veillonellaceae > Veillonella. The sequence goes on from NZ_UQYC01000005.1 coordinate 13,769, forward strand.
CAACTGGGAATACACCAGCAATGGAGTTTAGCAACGTACTTTTACCAGCACCATTACCACCAATTACAGTACAGAAATCGCCTTCTTCTAAACGAAGATCAATACCTTGAAGAGCAGTTTTTTCATTGATTGTGCCCTTAAAGAAGGTTTTTACCATATTTTTTACTTCTAACATAGTGTCCTCCTTAACGAGCCAACCATTTTGCTTTCAATGTAGGCAAGGAAAGCGCGATGGCAACAAGAATAGCAGTGAATAATTTCAAATCGTTTGGTGGCATACCCATATAAAGTACAGCCGCAATAACGATACGATATACGATAGAACCAAGTACTACAGCGATGAGGCTACGCACGAAGGATTTTGTACCAAATACTACCTCACCGATAATTACGGAAGCCAAGCCAATTACGATAGTACCAATACCCATACCTACGTCGGCAAAGCCTTGGAATTGACCAATCAATGCACCAGACATACCAACAAAACCATTGGAAATCAAAAGACCAAGAACGATCATGTTGTCAGTATTTACGCCTTGAGCGCGAATCATTTGAGGATTAACACCTGTTGCACGTAATGCTGTACCAATTTCTGTACCGAAGAACCAGAATAATAATAAGCATACAACAACAGCTACAATAACACCTACGATAGCTGCGGACCACATATTTGGTGTGTGGAGTACACTACCGATAATTGAATAAATGGTATCCATACGAAGCAAGGATACGTTAGCTTTCCCCATAATATGAAGATTAATGGAATATAAAGCAATCATTGTTAAGATACCGGCGAGCAATGCAGGAATCTTTAATTTTGTATGAATCCAACCTGTCACAGCACCTGCAGCCATACCACCAATGCCGGCAATCAAGATAGATAGGATTGGGTTCATACCACTTGTAATTAAAATTGCAGAAATGGCTGCCCCCATTGGGAACGTACCTTCTACGGTTAAGTCAGCCACATCTAATACACGGAAGGTAATAAAAACACCAACCGCTAACAAAGACCATAAAAGGCCTGTCGTTATGGTGCCTACCACTAAATCTAACATCAAAATCTCCTCTATTGTTTCATATCTTTACGAAGTGCTTCAGGAATTGTGATACCTAATTTTTTAGCACGTTCTTCGTTAACAGTTAACTTAATATCTTTTTGTGTTTCAATGGCTAAATCAGAAATTTTAGCTTCACCAGAAAGCACTTTTGCAGCCATTAAACCAGTTTGATAACCTAATTTATAGTAGTCCACAGAATATGTTGCCACACCACCAGTCATTGTCATACCTTCATCAGCAGCAAATACTGGAATTTTAGCAGCATCAGTAATTTGAGCTAAGTTAGCCATAGCAGATGCCAATACATTATCAGTTGGTGTATAAATTGCTTGTACATCTTGGTTTACAAGATTTGTAGCCGCTTGTTGGATATCATTTACATTAGAAACAGTTGCTTCTACAACAGTGATACCTTTAGTAGCTGCATAAGCTTTCATTTTTTCAACTTGAAGTTGGGAGTTGATTTCAGAAGATGTGTAAATTGCACCAATACGTTTTACATTTGGTACTAATGCAATAATAAGGTCAACCTCTTTTTCTACAGGTGTCATATCAGATGTACCAGATACATTACCACCTGGATGTTCGTTAGATTGAACGAGTTTCGCTGTAACGTAGTCTGTAATAGCAGTACCCATGATAGGAATATCATGAGATGCATTTGCCATAGTTTGTGCTGCTGGCGTTGCAATGGCTAATACTAAATCTTTTTTATCAGATACAAAGCGTTGAGCAATACTATTCAAATTAGATTGGTCAGCTTGAGCATTTTGTTGGTCTAATTTGATGTTTTCCCCATCTTTATAACCTTTAGATGCAAGGCCATCAACAAAGCCTTTGTTAGCAGCATCAAGGGATGGATGTTCTACCAATTGAATAACGCCGATTTTCTTTTGATCATTAGTTGCTGTGTTGGAACCGCAACCAGCTACCATTGCCATAATAGAGATAGCACTAAGTGCTACTGCAATACCTTTTTTCCAGTTCATATGTAACTCCTTACCAGTTGTGTATTAAATCATAGTTGCTTTGTTCATCAATTCTTCTGGTAATGTGATGCCCAATTTTTGTAATTTATCTTTACTTACAACTAATTTAAATTCTTTTTGCATTTCAATAGGCATATCTTCAACTTTAGCTTCACCAGTTAAAATTTTAGCTGCCATTAAACCTGTTTGGTATCCAAGTTTGTAGTAATCTACGGACAAGGACATTACGGCACCACCTTTTACGTGGTTATCTTCACCGCCAAATACAGGAATTTTTGCTGGATCGGTAATCGCTACAAGATTGCTCATCGCAGAAGCTACTACATTATCTGTTGGCACATAAATTGCGTCTACATGTTGAGATACAAGATTTTGTGCTGCTTGTTGAATATCGTTTACATTGGAAACGGTAACCTCTTCAACTTTAATACCTTTTGTAGCTGCGTAAGCTTTCATTTTCTCAACTTGAATTTGAGAGTTTACTTCACTAGAGCTATAAATTGTGCCGATAGTTTTTGCATTCGGCAATACTTGTAAAATTAAATCAACTTGTTGTTCTACTGGATTCATATCGGATGTACCAGACACGTTACCACCAGGTTTTTCATTAGATTTAACAAGTTTAGCTGCTTCGTAATCAGTAATAGCAGTACCCAAGATTGGAATATCATGAGTTGCATTCGCCATAGATTGCGCTGCTGGTGTTGCAATCGCTAAGATTAAATTTTTACGATCAGATACAAAACGCTGTGCAATGCTGTTCAAATTAGATTGATCTGCTTGTGCATTTTGTTGGTCAAAGGTGATTTTATCAGCTAAGCCCTTTTCTTTTAGAGCATCAACAAAACCTTTGTTTGCTGCATCAAGTGCAGGATGTTCTACCAGTTGTACTACGCCAACCTTGTATTCACCATTCGAAGTTGTTCCATTGGAGCCACAGCCTGTAAATGCCATTAATGCTGCCGCCGTGAGCGCTAGGGCAATACCTTTTTTTAAGTTCATGGGGATTTCCTTCCTATCTGCAATGACTATAATACATCTATTATAAACAAATTTCTTTACTACATCAATGTAGCAGATTAAAGTATTTTACATTTGTCCATTTATAGGACACATAAAAATGTGAAATCCTCTTATTTTTCAAGAGATGCTAGCATGTCTTCTGTTAGCTCATTGGCCGCTAAAATATAGTCTTTAAGGCTCCCTTTATCGAGAGCAACCTTCATAACAGGAACTTCAAATGGGTCGAGGATGACACACATTAAAATTTCACCCGTTACATAATAACCAACTACAGCTTCCCCTTCTTCAGGATCTAATGTTTCACGTTTTACCGTTACACAGTAAGGTTTCATTACCTGTGCTGCAGCTTCTGCTACTTCCTCACGATTAGCAATATACTCTTCTGCCTTTGTTTCAGGAATATCAAAGATATCGACCTTTACCGTCTTAACCTCTGTGGCCTCTCCCTTAGCTGCCTCTATAGCTGCACCTAAATCTGTTTGCTTCATATATACCTCACATAGAATGGACTTTCACCAATAGTGAAAGTCCCATAATTTTAGATTGATTCATCTGCTGCATTTAAGAACGCAACATAGCATTGTTTTGCCTCGTAAATATCCGCTTTGGATGTAACCTCCCACGGAGCATGCATGCTAAGCACAGCCACGCCACAGTCGATAACATTCATTCCATATAAGGCCATGATATACGCAATGGTACCACCACCGCCAAGATCAACCTTACCAAGCTCTGCAGTTTGATATGTTACATTATTAGATTCCATGACACGACGAATAAAGCCCATATATTCAGCATTGGCGTCATTGGAACCAGATTTACCACGAGAACCAGTAAATTTATTGAATACAACACCCATACCTAAGTAAGATGCATTTTTCTTTTCGAAAGCAGATGCATATAGCGGGTCATAGCCAGCACTAACGTCGGAAGATAACATACGAGAATTTTCCAATGTGCGTCGTACACTTACAGAATTAGGTTTTCCCATAAGGGTAAGCACTTCTGCTACTGCATTTTCAAAGAAGCGAGATTGCATACCTGTAGCGCCCACAGAACCAATTTCCTCTTTATCTACAAGCAAGCAACAAGTTGTGCGTTTTACATTGTCTACTTCAAGCATAGCCACTAAAGATGTGTACGCACAAACGCGATCATCTTGACCATAAGCCATAACCATGGAACGGTCAAAGCCCATATCACGAGCCTTGCCTGCTGGCACGATTTCGAGCTCTGCAGATAATAAATCACGTTCTACAAAACCATATTCTTTTTCAAGAAGGTTATTAATAAATTTAGTAACCCCTTCTTTTTCTTCATCTTTTACAGGACGGCTACCTATGAGTAAATCGAGGGCCTCCCCTTCAATTACCTTCGCTGCATTCTTTTGCATTTGTTCTTGGCCCAAATGAGGTAACAAGTCTGTAATGCAGAATACAGGATCATTTTCTTTATCACCAATACTAATATTGATACGAGTGCCATCTGTTTTAACTACAACGCCATGAATAGCAAGAGGCATGGCAACCCAATGGTATTTTTTAATACCACCATAGTAGTGAGTATCCCAAAATACTAAATTACTATCTTCATATTGTGGGTTTTGCTTTACATCGATACGTGGAGAATCAATATGCGCACCTAAAATATTCATACCCAATTCAATATCATCAGTACCAATATTAAATAAAGCAATAGATTTATCCATATGTGTGTAATAAATCTTGTCACCCGCTTTGATTGGTGTATTGGATTTAATGATATCTTTTAAATTTACATATCCTTTTGCTTCTGCAAATTCAACGGCCTGTACAACACATTCACGTTCTGTTTTACCATTATCTAAAAATTGACGATATGTATCACTTAAGGCATATACCTTTTCCATAGTGGCATCGTCGTAATTATGCCATGCATATTTGCGTTCCATAATCTATCCTTTCTAAATGCTCACAAGCTAATAATTAAGAAACTATAGATGTGAACAGGAATTAATAAAATTATTTTTGGCGGTCCTTTTCAAGTTCCGCCCGGCGAAATTCCAAATATTTTCGCTCTTTCTCTCGATTAATTTCAGACTTCTGAGTATATAGAGAACGAATTTCGTCCGTACAATGCGTTAATACCTTTGTAACGTAGAATTTAGTACTACCGGACTTAATCGTATATTTTCCAACTTTTAATTGCACCGCAAAGTCACCGTGTTTAGGGCAAACGCCTATAGCGAGATGCTTATCACCTTGCAATCGTTCTGGCCTAGTCATTTCCAAGCGAGTCTGACAATAGGGGCAGAATGATAATCGAACCCTTCTATCATGAACAATGCGCTTCTTTTCAGGGAAGTTCTCATACATAAAAAATGTCAGAATCGGTGGATATAAGAAAGGATTACTGCTTTCCTTTCGAATTTGATCATAATGTAAAATACCTTGTGGTATATCTAATTTTTGACATATATGTGCCGTAAAAACAGCATCATGTAACGCATTATGAGCTGATAAATGCTCGGTAGATATATTGAGGTCCTCCATGGCATGAGCTACAGAATACTGCTGACTCGTACCATATCGTTGATAGGCATAAATCATCTGTGCATCAACCCATTGATCATAGGATAACGCTTTCATCCTATGAAGCATGAGGTTTTCACGTAATATGAGAATATCATCAGAACCCCAAGATAACAACATATACTCATCACCACACCAGTTTTGAAAGTACTGCATAGCCGTCTTAAATGGTACACCATGATCGAGTTCCCGAGATGTAATACCAGTTAATTCACGAACATGTTTATGCATCCGTGGCAGATATTGTGGTTTGATGAACATTGTAAAATGATCTACAATGTCCATCTTTTCATTCAGTTTTACCGCTCCGATTTGAATGATTTCCCCTGTTAACGGCATTTTAGTGCGCTTCATAAAGCTAATGTCGTTGCTATAAGGCTGATTCCACTCTAAATCAAATACAATATAGTTCATATGTTTATTTCGATTCTGAAAGCAACGTTTCCGCCGCTTTAATAACCTGTTCTTCAGAAATTACAGATAAACCTTTATAATTTCCTTCTTTAATAATTTTCTTCATACTTTTACCAATCTCATAGGAGTCCATCGTTTCCAGAACGATAGCATGAGCTTGGTACGGACCATAAAAGAATGGGTTAGATGGTCCATAAAGCGCTACAATTGGCACATGTTGACTGATTGCCACATGCATTGGACCCGAGTCGTTCGTAATTAATAAGTCACAACGGCTCATGGCTGCAGCTAAAGGGCCTAATTGGAACTTACCGGTCGCCACAATTGGTTTAGTTTCCATTTGTTCCACTACTGGTCGTACCATGTCTAAATCCATAGGTCCACCAAAGAATACCGTCTTGTAACCTAAATGACCAAAATAATCTGCTACATGAGCAAAACGTTCAGCAGGCCATCTCTTCTCAGGAACAGCACTACCAATGTTAAAACCAATAAGCTTATCACTATCTGTTAAACCTTGGCTAGCATAAAACTCCTGAGCCTCACGGCGCCATTCTTCACAGGTTTCAATATGTAGACCAGAGTTTGAAATATCAGATACCCCTAATTGCTCTAGCACATTGATGTACATATCGGCAGCATGACGAGTTCTACGATCTAAACGGGTATACTTTGTCATAAATGGTCTAAATAGGAAATGGCTCATCCCCGTTGTAATAGGGGCATGTATTTTCCATGCCAAATAAGATGTGCGTTCATTGGGATGTAAATTAATAACGATATCAGGTTTTCCCTTTTTATTAATCTCACGAGCAATCTCATTAAGGCCAGAAATACTATTATGACGCCCTTTTTTATCTACTACAATCAGTTCATCAATATTCGGATTATATTGCATTACTTGTTGTAGTTTTTCATCTATTACATACGTAATATGACTATGTGGTGCTGCTTTACGAAGCACTTCTAAAAATGGAGTCGTTAATATAACATCTCCTAAATGCATAAGAAAGGTGACCACAATGCGTTTATAATCGAGTTCCATTACAGTTCCTTTCCAAGTACTTGTTCATATACAGACCACACTGCATCCACTGGAATTTGAGCCATACAATCTGGGTCATCTACGAGTGGCTGTTCTGGTGTAGCCTTTGAAGTCGGTGAAATAATAAGATGTACGTGGCTACCGCCATACGGCCCAGTACGTTTTGGAGATGTGGTTCCAAATAATGCAATCAAAGGACGCTTAAGGGCATTAGCAATATGCAAAGGGCCCGTATCAGCGCTGATGAATATTTCGCAATGTCGAATCAACTCAATTAGCTCTGGCATAGATGTAGATCCTACCAAATTGATGAGATTCTTATTTTTTACATAGTTTTCTATAAAAGCTCCTTTTTCTGCATCATCAGGGGCACCAGCAATAACGACTTTTTTGCCAGATTCACATAAACGGATACATAGCTCTCCAAAATTAAGAAGAGGCCACTCCTTAACGATCCAACGAGCTCCAGGGACAACAACAACATAATCTTCGTCAACGCCATGACATTCTAATTTATGTTTTATTGATTTTTCAGCATCTACATAGGCAGGCATAGGAAACTCTATACTATCTACATCACCACCGAGTGCTCGAACAGTATCTAAGTAGCGTTCAATGACATGGTCAAATTTATGCTCACCTACTAACGCTTTATTTACTAAATTACTACCTTCACGAAGCTCCCAGTAGCCATATTTTTCAGGCGCACCAGATAATAAGGATACAATGGCGCTCTTTGCAATACATTGAAGGTCTAAAGTCATATCAAAATGACGGTTATGTAAATCTTTACGTAACTGCCATAGATAAGCCGGCTTTTTAAGTTGTTTCTTGTCGATAATAATTACATCATCTACCCATGGTTTACCCGGTAGAAGGCTAGCAAATTGCTCATGAATAGCCCAAGTAATATGTGCATTAGGCCAGTTTTTACGCACTGCATACAAGGTAGGTAATGCATGAATCACATCACCTAAAGAACTCATCTTAATGATGAGTATATTCTTGTAATCTTTCATATAGCCTCCCAAAATACAACACAACAACTAAAAAGCCTCATAACACCGTTGAATCTGTTTTAATTTAAACCAAACATAACATAGCAAGCGTAAAATAAATAATGGACTAAATAATAGTCTTAATAAAATCTAACAGATTTGTACCTGTAAATAGATAACCTTTTACGCCAGCTGCTTCTGCGGCATCAACGTCCCGCTGACTATCACCGATAAGAAAACTATCTTTAGGATCTACATCATAATCCTTAATAGCTTGATTAATCATGCCAGGCTTTGGCTTTCTACATTCACAATCGACAGCATAAAGAGGTACAGAGCCTTCTTTATGGTGAGGGCAATAATAAAAATGTAAAATTGGTGCCCCATTACGATCTAGTTCATGAGCCATGTGATCATGTAAAATCTGAACATCAGATTCCTTATAATAACCTCGAGCTACACCACTTTGATTAGTTACAACAATGAGGTCATAGCCCTTGCTATACGCATAAGCCAGTGCTTCTTTAGCTCCATCTACCCATTCTAAATCGCTAATTTTGTATAGATAGCTAACATCTTTGTTGATAACACCATCGCGATCTAAAAATAATACTTTGCGCATTAACGTAAATACCCTTCGTTATTATCGAGTAATTCACAATATTCTTTAACAGCATCTTCCATTTTATGGAACCCTTTATCATAACCTGCAGCCAACAATTTAGTAGTATCAGCCTCTGTAAAGCTTTGGTATTTGCCTTTTAATACCTCTGGGAATGGAATGTATTCAATTTTGCCTTTGCCATTGTAGTCGATAACAGCTTGCATAAATTGATTAAAGCTATGAGCATTACCTGTACCACAGTTGAAAGTACCAGAAATTTCAGGATGTTCCCAGAAATAGAAGTTTACATTAACTACGTCTTTAACATAAATAAAGTCACGTGTTTGGCCACCATCTTCGTAGCCATCTGTACCTTCAAATAGATTGATAATACCAGTTTCTTTATTTTTGTAGAACATTTGACGAACTAAGGAAGCCATTTTATCTTTATGAGCCTCATTAGGACCATATACGTTAAAGTAACGTAAGCCTACAACTTGCGCTGTATATTCACCTTCATATTTACGTACATAGCGGTCAAACAACAATTTGGAGTACGCATATGGGTTAAGTGCTTCTTCAGCTTCTGGTTTTTCTACGAAACCATTAGTACCATTACCATAGGTAGATGCAGAGGATGCATAAATGAATGGAATGCGACGATCTTGGCAATAGTGGAATAGATTTTTAGAACCTTCATAGTTGTTCTTCATCATGTATTTACCGTTATATTCCATTGTGTCTGCACAAGCGCCTTCGTGGAATACGACTTCAATAGGACCTACATCAAATGTACCATCAGCAATAGCACAATCAAAATCATCACAATCGATGTAATCCAAGAATTCTAGATTTTGAATATTGCGAATTTTGCGACCATCTGTAAGGTCATCAACAATAAGAATATCTGTACGACCGCGGTCATTTAACGCTTTCACAATATTACTGCCAATAAAACCAGCACCGCCTGTTACGATAATCATAATTTACCCTCCTTAGCCATAGTAGCTATTTTCCCTACAATATCTGATGTAGAATAACCTTCTTTAAATGAAAGCACCTCTACATGATCTACGGACTCACGCCCAATAATGTCTTCTATCTTATAATCGCCGCCCTTAACAAGCGTATTAGGACGTAAATAAGCTAATAGTTCAGCTGGTGTATCCTCTTCGAATAACACCACACCATCGATACAACGCAATGCGCTTAATAATGCTGCTCTATCCTCTTCACGTACGATAGGACGCGTTTCCCCTTTTAGGCGTCTAACAGAAGCATCGGAATTTAATCCAATAATTAAATGATCCCCTAACTGAGCCGCTTCTTGTAAATACGTAATATGTCCGCGATGAAGAATATCAAAACAACCATTAGTAAACACAACAGTTTCACCTTTGTTTTGCCATTGTGCAATAAGCTGCTTCATCTCTTCTTTTGTGTATAAAGGTTTAGATTGAACACTATGCTTAAAAGAATGCCATAAATCCAATAGTTCAGATCGGTGGATTGGATATGTGCCCACCTTAGATACGACAATGCCAGCAGCACCATTTGCGATATGTAATGCCAAACGCATAGATAGACCGCTAGCAAGGCATGTCATCATCATAGATACAACCGTATCGCCTGCACCACTTACATCGAATACCTCTTGTTGTGTTGCCGGATTATGCCATGTACGCCCATCCTTTGCGATAACAGTAATTCCTTTAGCAGACCGTGTAGCCACAATGTACTCTAAATCAACATTAGCCAATACTGACTTCGCAGCCTCAACAATCGTGGCATCATCGTTAGCTAACTTATGACCTACACATTCACCTAGTTCTTTTACATTCGGTGTAATGCAGGTTGCACCATTATATTTAGACCAGTCTGAACCCTTAGGATCTACAATGGTTTGTACGCTATACTCCTTAGATAAACTAAAGATTTTTTTAAGCAATGTTGGTGTACAAACACCTTTACCATAGTCAGATACAACAATACCATCGATACCAGTCTTACATAGATTTTCTAGCCAAGCAGACAGTCGTTCCTCTTCCTCACTTGTTAAATCTGTAATCGTTTCAAAATCAAGGCGCATCATCTGTTGGCGATCCCCTAAGATACGCATTTTAGTAATGGTAGAACGATCATCACTCGTTAATAAACCTGTTGTATCAATCTTATCAGCCTTTAGCAATTGTTGTAATAAACGACCATGGTCATCATTACCAGCAATAGCACCAAGATATACTGTGCAATCTAAATTTGATAAGTTTGACGCAACATTACCAGCGCCACCAAGCACTTCTTTCATCTTTGCCACGCGGTTTACAGGAACCGGTGCTTCCGGAGAAATACGACTTACATCACCAAAAACATAACGATCTACCATCACATCACCTATAACGGCAATCTTTAGATTGGGTAGTTGTTTTGTCAAAAATTGATTAATGGTAGCATTTATCATAATCCACCTATTCCTTACCACAATATACATGTATAACGAGTTATCTAAAAAACCGGGTTTCAAACATGTATCTATTTATAAATATGACCGTAACGGTTAATAATCTTCTTCAATGATTTCGCACATTATATGACCTGCCAGAATGTGCATTTCTTGAATACGAGCTGTCACATTGCTTGGAATAGCTAATGTAATATCACATAATTCAGCTAGTTTTCCACCGCCTTCACCTGTGAAAGCTATGGTGTGCATGCCGATAGAACGGGCCATTTCTGCAGCTTTTACAACATTCTTGGAGTTCCCAGATGTAGAAATCCCAATGAGAACGTCACCTGTACGGCCTAAGCCCTCTACTTGACGTGCAAAAACAGATTCAAAATCATAGTCATTTGCAATAGCTGTTAATGCAGATGTATCAGTAGTCAATGCAATACCCGCTAGAGAGCGTCGTTCCTTTTTAAAGCGACAAATCAATTCTGCTGCTAAATGTTGAGAGTCCGCAGCAGAGCCACCATTACCACAGAACAAAATTTTATTGCCATTTTCTAAAGCCGCCTTACAGCGATAGGCAATCTCTTGAATGGTATCCATATGCTCCATTGTCTTACCAAAGACTTCCAAATGCTCGGTAAAACGATCTGCAATGATTGGATTTAAATCAGTCATTATAAAATCTCCTTTAACAGTCTATCTGCATTTTTCCAGAATAATTTTTCACATTGTTCCTCAGATAAACCAGCTTCTTTAAATGCATCGTATAATCGATACATTTCAGAAGTGTCTTTAATTTCTGTATCCGGCTTAATACCATCAAAATCGGTTCCTAATGCCACAACATCTTCCCCGCCTTTATTGATGAGATATAAGCCATGCTTTACGATATCTTCAATTCGACTTATCGGTGATGTGCCTAAAAAAGATTGGGCAAAGTTAAGGCCTATCACACCACCCTTATTAGCAATAAGCTTAATCAAATGATCTGGTAGATTTCTAGTATGGGCTGTAACTTCACGTGCATTGGAGTGTGATGCTACAAATGGTACATCTAAAATATCTCCTAATTGCTCAGTACCAGCATCATTTAGATGAGAACAATCGACGATTATCCCTAAATCTTGCATAGCCTCTACAAATTCAACGCCTTTCGGTGTTAATTTTTTATGCTGCTCACCACAATGTGGCTCACCCAGTCCATTTGGATAATTCCAGGTAAGCGTAATAAGTCGAACCCCATCTTGATAAGCTTGTTTAAGTTTATCTAAGTCACCACCTAGTATGCCGCCCTCTTCAATAGACATGAGAGCTCCAATCTTACCAGTCTCATATACAGACTCTACATCTTGATAAGAGAGCACATGCTGAATGTGCTCTCCATAGTGATGAATTTGTGATGTACATAAATTACGCATCGCTTCATAACGACCATAAGGGTCATTTGTGTCACCAAGATTGATAAATAATGCAAAATCCTGCACCTTGCTGTGAGCCTTTTGTAATTTTTCTATATCGATTTTCCAAGTATTACGATACAAATCTCCATTACTAGGATAATCTATTAACTTCATAATCGTATCGCAGTGTAAATCTATCATAAAGCCTCACATATACTATTAGTAATTAACTACGTTTTGGTTTTTTAGCATCTAGTTTTTTTAATGCTTTCAGTTCTTCCATAAAGCTATCAATATTATCAAACTTACGATATACGCTAGCAAAGCGAACATATGCAACTTGGTCGATATCTTTTAATTGTTGCAATACAAGTTCACCTATACGATCAGTAGTTACCTCTTGGTTGATTTCATTACGAATATCGCGCTCTACATCATTCACTACTTGTTCCATCACGGACATAGGCACTGTACGTTTATCACAAGAACGCAATAAACCATTTAATAATTTACCGCGATCAAATAATTCACGACGTCCATTTTTCTTTAATACCATAAGTGGTACTTCTTCTATAATTTCATAGGTAGTAAAGCGACGGCCACAATTGATACATTCGCGGCGACGGCGAATACTATTACCTTCATCAGTCGTTCTAGAGTCTGTTACCTTCGTGTCTGTGTGTTGGCAATAAGGACATCTCATCTGTTACTACTCCTTTTTCTAATAATCACTCTAAAATAGTGCAAAATACGCCCATTTTCTCTACTATATATAGTACCATGAAAGCCTTTAAAATACAAAGAATCCCTAGGATTTCCTAGGGATTCTTCCATTATTCTAGAGCATTTTATGTTATGAAATACTTTAGAAATAATATTTTTAATTTTATCTACTATTCTAACTATCGTTTAGGAGCATCTTCAACGCGAAGCAAGCAGTCGCCAGATTCGATGCGGCTACCTTCACGAACTAGGATTTCTTCTACGATACCATCGATAGGAGCAGTAATTGTAGTTTCCATCTTCATCGCTTCTGTAACGATCAATGGCTCACCTTTAGCTACAGATTGACCATTTTTAACGAGAATCTTAACAACGGAACCAGACAATGTAGCACCAATTTCACCAGGGTTAGATTCATCCGCTTTACGACGAACAACGCCAGTAGTCTTAGCATGTTTATCATGAACTTTAATACCACGAGGTTGACCATTGAACTCGAACAATACGATACGGTTACCATCTTCATCTGGTTCAGATAAGCCGTTCATTTTGATGATAAGTGTTTTACCTTTTTCGATAGTTACTTGAATTTCTTCGCCCCGTTTCATACCGAAGAAGAATGTTGGAGTATCAAGTACAGATACATTACCAAAGTCTTTTTTAAATTTATTGTAATCTTGGTAAACCTTAGGGTACAAGCAGTATGCACTGATATCTTCATCAGTTGTTTGAGCACCCATTTCACTCAATTCATTGCGAACATGTTCAAAGTCTGTTGGAGGCAATACTGCACCTGGACGAACTGTGATTGGTTTTGCACCTTTCAAGATAATTTTTTGTAACTCTTCAGGGAATCCTTGGTATGGAGTGCCAAGACGACCTTCAAAGAATTCAACTACAGATTGAGGGAAGTCTAATACATCGCCCTTTTCGTAAATATCTTTTTCAGTCAAGTTATTTTGTACCATGTACAATGTCATATCACCTACAACTTTAGAGGATGGCGTTACTTTGATGATATCACCAAACATCATGTTTACTTGGTGGTACATTTTCTTAATATCAGCCCAACGATCACCAAGGCCTACCATCTTAGCTTGTTGTTGCAAGTTGGAATATTGACCACCTGGCATTTCATGTTGATATACTTCAGTGTTAGGATATGCTTCTGCTTTATCTACACCTTTGTAGTAAGGACGAATGCTGCCAAAGTAATGCGACATTTCTTCCATGTAATCAATGTTCATTTCAGGTTGACGGTCATGTCCACTCAATGCATAGTACATGGAGTTCATGCTAGGTTGAGATGTACCATTAGCAAATGCAGAGTATGCTAAGTCGATAACGTCTACACCAGCATCTACAGCGCGACCATAGGAATAGATAGCATTGCCAGAACCTTCATGTGTATGTAAATGAATCGGTACAGTAACAGCATCTTTTAAGGCAGATACAAGATTATAAGCAGCTTGAGGTTTCAATAAACCAGCCATATCTTTGATAGCAATAATATTAGCACCCGCTTTTTCAAGCTCTTTAGCCATATTTACATAGTAGTCTAAATTGTATTTAGGACGGTTGCTATCAAGAATATCCCCTGTATAGCACAATGCTACTTCAGCAATTTTGTTTTGTGCACGAACTTCATCAATAGCTACATGCATATTATCAAGGCTATTTAAGCTATCGAATACACGGAATACATCAATACCATTAGCAGCAGCACGTTGGATAAATTGACGAACTACATTATCTGGATAAGATGTGTAACCTACAGCATTAGCGCCACGAATAAGCATTTGAAGTAATGTATTAGGCACTTCGCGACGGAACATACGTAAGCGTTCCCATGGATCTTCATGTAAGAAACGATAGGATACGTCGAATGTAGCACCGCCCCAACATTCCAAGGAGAATAAGTTAGGAACACCTTTTGCAGCACGACCAGCTACGCGTGCCATATCAATGGTACGTAAACGTGTAGCAAATAAGGATTGGTGAGCATCACGCCATGTTGTATCTGTAAAGAATACTTGTTTTTGATCAGATAACCATTTACTGAAGCCTTCTGGTCCTAATTCATCAAATTTTTGTTTTGTACCAGCTGCTGGAGATACATCTAAATCAGATGGCATTTGAATTGGTTCAAAATCAGGTACCACTTGAGGACCTGCACCAGAGTAGCCATTGATTGTTACGTCAGCAATGTAACGTAATAATTTAGTACCACGATCGCGGTCTGGTTTTAATTCAAACAATTCTGGATGGTCTTCAATGAAGTTAACAGTGTAGTTACCGCTTTGGAATTCAGGATTTTCAAGAACGTTAATCAAGAAGTGAATATTAGTTTTAACGCCACGAATACGGAATTCTTTTAAACAACGAAGCATTTTACGAATAGTTTCTTCGTTGTTAGGACCGAATGCAGTCGCTTTTACAAGCAAGGAATCATAGTAAGGTGTTACTACGGCACCAGTGAAAGCATTACCAGAGTCTAAGCGGATACCAAAGCCACCGGAGCTACGATATGCCAAGATTTTACCTGTATCAGGCATGAAGTTATTTTTAGGGTCTTCTGTAGTGATACGACATTGGATTGCAGTACCTTTACAAGGAACTTCATCTTGTGCTGGAATGCCTACTTCTGGGCTATGTAAGTCATAACCTTCTGCAATACGGATTTGAGAATGAACGATATCAATATCTGTAATCATTTCTGTTACAGTATGTTCTACTTGGATACGAGGGTTAACTTCGATGAAATAGAAGGAGCCATCAGCAGTTACCAAGAATTCTACAGTACCCGCATTAACGTAGCCAACATTTTTCATGATTTTAACGGCTGCATCACATACGGCTTTACGAGTTTCTAATGGCAATGCAAAAGCTGGCGCCATTTCAACAACTTTTTGGTGACGACGTTGTACAGAGCAATCACGTTCATGTAAATGAACTACATTACCATGTTCATCACCAAGGATTTGTACTTCAATATGTTTAGGTTCAACGATAAGTTTTTCTACATATACATCATCATCGCCAAAGGCAGCTTTCGCTTCAGATTTTGCGCGATCATATGCATCACGAAGATCTTCTTTACGATGAACCTCACGCATACCACGGCCGCCACCGCCATTTACGGCTTTGATCATCAATGGGAAACCATGAGTATTTGCAAATTCTTCTAATTGTTCAAAATCACGCAATGCCCCATCAGAACCTGGAATCATTGGGATATCTGCCAATTTAGCTTGTGCACGAGCATTAACCTTATCGCCGAACATATTTAAATGTTCTACATGAGGTCCGATAAAGATGATACCTTCTTCACCGCAACGACGAGCGAACTCTTCGTTTTCAGACAAGAAACCATAACCTGGGTGGATAGCATCAATATCATGTTCTTTTGCAATACGGATAATATCTTCAATATCAAGATATGCTTCAACTGGTTTTTTACCTTCCCCTACGAGATAGGCTTCGTCAGCTTGGTTGCGGTGCAAGGATAATGTATCCTCTTTGGAATAAATGGCTACAGTTTTAATACCCATTTCATTACATGCACGGAACACGCGGATCGCAATTTCACCACGGTTGGCAACCAATACGGATTTAATTTTTCTCATGTATTGCCTCCTACTAGCTTCCACAAATGTGAACTATCAGCTTTCATTTTTATTAATATATGAATATTTCCTATACTTATAGTCAAAACAATATATTTGGAAAACTCATCAAAATTTATGATGAGTATAATATTCATAATTACATATAACTATTATACAATATTTTCCACATATTTAAAGGATTATATTAATTACGAAATCATAAAATACATTAGTTGCTGTACATGACAAAAACTCATATGTCTTTTATCGATGCACATCGAACTAATTCTATATTCTACGTTATTAATCACCTAAGAAATGATTCATTAATCGATTGAGTTGCTCTTGATCATTTGCACCCATTAATTCCCGTGCAGAATGCATCGCTAATAACGGTAAGCCCACATCCATTGTTCTCATTGGTAACATAGCAGATGAAATAGACCCAACTGTAGAGCCCCCTGGTATATCAGAACGATTTACATAAATTTGGTAGTTTGCCTCAGCTTCATCACACAAACCTTTAACAATGGCAATGGCTCTTGCATCACCTGCATAAGATTGACTACATGCTATTTTAAGAGCCACCCCTTTATTAAGTGTAGGAATATTAGTGATATCATTTTTTTCAGGATAATTTGGATGCAAACCATGTGCTACATCAGAGGAAATCATGAATCCTTTTGAAATGAAACTATCCATCTCTTGATTAGAATATCCTAATGCATCATATACTCGTTTAATAAGGTTTGGTAAAAGCATCCCTGCTCCGCCCTGTTTAGTACGACTCCCTACCTCTTCATTATCAAAGAGAATAGCACAACGTACACCATCAGCATTAGCCTTACGAGCCTGAATAATCCCTGATAGTACACCAAAGCAAGATGTTAAATTATCTAAACGAGGCGCACTAATAAAATCGCCTTCAGTCCCTAATACACAGCCTTGTTCTGTTGGGTATAATGTCATTTCATAAGATAAGATTTCAGATGGATCACAGTTGACTTCATCAGCCAAGAACGTAGTCCACTCATCGTATTGAATATCAGACTCTGGGAATAGGCTTGGATTGTTGAGATCATTTAAAGATTTACTAGAATTATCCTTTTCCTTACGATCCATCATTAATATAGGAAGCATTTCCTTTTGACGATTTAATTTAACACCATCATTAACGGAACGATTCATATGTATAGCTAAGTTTGGAACGATTGCGATAGGACGTTTTGTATCAACCAATACAGAGTCTACATCAAAAGCATTATCACCTTTTAATACCACAGTACCCGCAGCCCCTAAAGGACGATCAAGCCATGTATTTTCAATGAGGCCACCGTACATTTCCACATTTAACTTGGTATAACCTTTTACTGATGTAATAGGATTTGGTTTAACCCGAATTGCAGGAAAATCTGTATGTGCGGAGGCAATACGTAATGTGTGTTCTGGTTTCTTTCCTATATGAAAAGCAAACAAAGTAGTACCAAACACATTAACTACATAAGAACCAGAGTCTAATTGCCACTCATCATCTAAATTAAGTTCTGTGAAACCTGAATCCAATAACATTTGTAAACTTGTATCTACTGTATGATACGGAGATGTACAAGCACCAATATATTTCAATAACTGTTCATTATCAAATTTCATAGATTCCTCCTATGTAAAATAATGATGCTATTCGTATATTCACCATGAATAGTTCATTTACGTATAATTTTACAACATATACATTAATAATATATTAACTGCTCTTATTTTATCACAAAAAAGCCGCCCCAAAGGGGACGGCTTTTCGTATATTTTGTAACCACACTATAATCAAACTATGACATATATAGTTTTTAATGTATTACAAGTATATAAAATTCTGGATATCTGGTCTTACCACATACCGATTGCTTTCATCCATACGGAACCAAGGCCCATAAAGATAATTAAGTTGATTACGGATGCGAAGAAACCAAGTTTCCACCATGTATTTTGAGGAACATAACCAGTATTGAAGATTACAGGAGATGGACCTGCAGCATAGTGAGTCAAAGACATACACAAGTTAGATGTGAATGCAATCATCAACAATGTCAACATTGGTGGTGCACCTGCAGAGATAGCAATTGCAGAGAATGCTACGAACATTGCAGAAATATGTGCAGTTAAAGATGCGAATACATAGTGGGAATATGTATTAATAAGTACAGCTATAACGAAGGCAATAATCCAAGATCCTTCTGGAATATAACCGCCTACAAGTACTGTTGCCCATTTGATGAAGCCCAATTTGGACAAGAAACCGGCAAAGCCCATTAATGTACCCATCCAAACTAATGTATCCCAAGCACCTTTTTCACTTTTAACATCGTCCCATACAAGAACACTTGTAGCAAGCAAAATAGAAATACCTAAGAATGCAACAGTTGTAGCATCAATTTTAGTAAATTGAGAAGTAGCCCATAAAACTAAAGCCAAAACAAATACGCCTAGCATAACCCATTCTTGGAAGGACATTTTACCAAGGCCTTTTAACTCTTCTTTAATCATTTGTTGTGCTTCGCGGGCATCTGTAATTTCAGGTGGATATACTTTGTAAATAAAGTACGGCATAATGATCAATGCAATAATACCTGGCACGATGGCAGCCATAGCCCAATCACCCCATGTGATACCAATACCAAAAGATTGAAGCGCCAATGCTGCAACCAATGTGTTACCAGCCATGGATGTTTGGAACATAGCAGATGTAATTGTATTAACTTGATAAATAGATTGCATCAAGAAGGAACCAATTTTACGAGGACCATCTTGAGGTTCAGAACCGAACGCTTTTGCCAAGCTTGTAGTAATTGGCATGATAACACCACCTACACGAGCTGTATTAGATGGAGTTGCTGGAGCCAAAATTAAATCAGATAATGCTAATGCATAAGCCAAACGTAAGGAGCTACTACCAAAAGCAGCAATCAAATTATAAGCAATACGTTTCCCCAAACCAGTTTTAATAAAGCCACGAGAGAATAAGAACGCACCTACGATTAACCAAATAGCAGAGTTAGCAAAACCAGAGATAGCTTCGCCGATTTTCAAAGTACCAGTCAAAGCCGCCACAGTAATTACAACGATAGATACGCCACCAATCGGTAATGGCTGAGTAATAAAGCCTACGATAGTAGCAACAAAGATGGCGAATAAATGCCAAGATTGAGGTGTTAAACCCTCAGGCGTTGGAATAAACCATAGGCCTATACCAAAGACCGCCGGAATAATCCAATTTAACAGTTTTTTCATACACATACCTCCTACATAGGAAAAAACTAAAATATATAACTGCTGAAATACCAAGGCATCGCAAGGTGACTATAAAACACACACTAAGCCCCCTATCCTACGGTGTCTTCAGTATATATCAGTAGTATGTGAAATTAGAAATATATTTATATCTTCTTATGATAAATATATTATATTACAACATAAAAAGAAATGAGAAAAAGCTGTGCATCACTAGGTATGCACAGCTTTCATTAACATATAAATCCTATTCTGGTAAAGATACGTTTTCTAAATTTGTTTTTTCGATAGACTCAATATCACCTTGGTCGCAAAGATTTGCAATTGTTGGATCAATTGGTAAACGGTTTAACAATAATAGACCGTATTTTTGAAGGATTTCTTCAATGTGGCTTTCACCAAAGATTTGGTAATCCTTACCGTTATCTGGGCAATGGAAGTAAGAGTAGTTTTCCACGACACCAATAATAGGCACTTGCATTAAATCAGCCATTTTAACTGCTTTTTCAACAATCATGGATACCAAGTCTTGAGGAGATGTAACAATGATGATACCATCCAATTTCAAGGATTGGTAAACTGTAATCGCTACGTCACCTGTTCCTGGTGGCATATCAACGAATAAATAATCGATGTCTTTCCAAATTACATCTGTATAGAATTGTTTTACAACATTGCCTAAAATAGGACCACGCCATAAAACAGGATCTGTATCGTTTTCCAAAAGAAGGTTAACAGACATAACGTCAATACCGCCTTTAGATTTTACAGGATACATACCGATTTCGTCAGCATATGCTTTTTCCTTGATACCAAACATTTTAGGAATAGAAGGACCTGTAATATCTGCATCGAGGATACCAACTTTGTAACCTTTACGCGCCATAGTAATAGCCATTAAGCTTGTAACGGAGGATTTACCTACGCCACCTTTACCGGATACTACGCCGATTACATGTTTAACAGAACTAAGCTCGTGTAATGGAGCTGTAAGATCTTGAGGTTGTTGAGGAGCGCCGCCACCGCAACCAGAAGATTTAGATGGGCATCCGCCACAATCACTGCTGCTACCGCAACCCATAGTAAACACCTACTTTCTTTGAGGAACTACCTCATATCTATATGTAAAACTTTTTTTCTATATGGTAGATACAATGTATCTACTGTTACATTGTATCATGTCATATCAAACTTTATCAATATATTACTCGCCACAGAACTCTTTGGTTAAGGCACCAAGAATTTCCATGCCCTTTGTGATTTCTTCTACTGTTGGTACTGTATAGCTTAAACGGAATGCATGGCCTTCCCCTGCTCCATCAGCAGCAAAAGCACCACACTTAATGATCCCTACATTGCGATTCATACACGTTTCAAAGAATTCGTCACAATCTACATCCTCAGGCATCGTCATCCATGCGAACATACCACCTGTAGGCTGAGTTAACTTAACCTTAGAACTTGCATACTTATTGAATGCATTAAGCAAAGCATCACATTTAGTCTTATATACTTTACGTACATTTTCTAAGTGCGCATCATAATCAATTGTATCAAGAACTTTAGCTACTACCTTTTGCGTAACTAATGGCATTTGACCAGCTGTATTATTCTTTAGAGCTTGGATAGCTTCGATTACCTTCTCTGGACCAAATAGGAAACCTACACGTAAACCTGCAGATAATGTCTTCGAATAAGAACCGGCATAAAGAACACGATTTTCAGTATCAAAGGATTTGAATGTTGGAATGTATTCACCAGCAAAACGAATTTCACCATATGGATCATCTTCATAGATGAATAAATCATATTTAGAAGCAATAGCGTAAATTTCTTTACGGCGTTCTAATGGCATTGTAATACCTGTAGGATTTTGGAAATTAGGAATTAGATAAATATATTTACCTTTACCAGACTGAGCGGCTTTTTCTAATTCACTAGGAATCATGCCGTACTCATCAGTCTTAATACCTACTGCTTTACCTCCCATGTTGCGTACAGAATTGATGGCACTTGTGAAAGTAAATTCATCCATATATACTTCGTCGCCAGGTTCCAATACAGTAATTGGCACAAGACCTAATAATTGACCTGCACCATTAGAAATAATAAGGCCTTGTCCTTCTGGATTCATCTTATGTGCTTTTACAAGACGATCTAATGTCAATTCCGCTAAACGTGCATCACCTTGCATTGGTCCATATTGTAATAAACTCATTGGATTAGAGTGAACCACTTCATCAAATGCCTTTTCAATGATTTCCACAGGAATTGCTTCTGGCGCTGGATTGCCAATACCAAAGCTGATAAAACCTTCTACACCTACACCACGTTCAAACACTTCGCGAATGAAATTTGGACCTTTTAAAGTAACACGTTCAGGAAGAGAAAAGCTCATATTATCGCCTCTTTCATATATACTAAGTTAAAAATATTACTACGTTGAAAAATTACGCATTAGGATCATGTTCTTGTTCCGCATTCTTCTTATTAATATAGTTCTTATATACTTTCCAAAGAATGAAGTATACAACACCTGCAACAAGAACAATAATTCCTAATCGCCCCATATTCTCTTGGAAATTTACAATATCTGTACCGATAGCTACTTCAAGAGCTGTAGATGGAAACTTACCAATTAAATTTGCTAAGATGTAGTCTCTCGGTTTAATCTTACTAATAGCACCTAATGCTGTAATAACACCAGATGGGAAGTATGGTAAGGATCGTGCAAATAACATGACCACAAAACCGTTTTTACCAGAGAAATCATCTACTTTCATCAATACTGTACTCTTAGCAATAAGCTTATCTGCTGTATCACGCAAGAAGTAACGCATAATGTAAAAGCTAATAACTACGCCTATCGTTTCTGCTAACCAAGAAATAATGATCCCTGGCCACATGCCAAATACGAGGCCGTTTGCGGTAGATATAAAGATGGACGGTAAGAAACCAACAGCATTAACAAAAATATCAAGAAGCATACTTACGACCATGGCCATAGGGCCAAAACCTTGAATATACTCTGCTATTTCATCCATGGATCCACTCGTCGCTAAATGCCACATTGTAGGATAAAATGTAGGGTCTACTATATTTATGGCAATTAATAGAATGACAAAACCAATGCCTGCTATTAACTGTACCCAACCTTCACCAGAAGGCTTTAATTTTCTTGTACTCATATATACCTCGTTTTATAAAAAACTAGTTCCATTATATCACGGATTCTATAGAACTGTTATATGTAAGAACCTAAACATTCTATTTATCTAATTAATACCAGTCAAAAATATTATCATTAGAACTTTCATATGTTATTTTTTTACTACCCGTTAAAATATTACCATTCATACTTTTTATTACCATTCATACTTTTATATGCTATTTTTCAATTACTACCAGTTAAAAATATTAGGATTATAAGTTATATAGGCTAGTTTTATAGATACTACCAGTTAAAAATAATTACTTTTAACTGGTAGTATCTATAAAATATGTATAATAGCATTAGCATAAAAATTATCGAAAGATGTATAATACTATTATAACGAGAATATTCTTAATGAAAGAAGGTATATTATGGTATCAGCAGGTCAAACAGCTACGGCGACTGTAACAGTTACAGAATCTAATATTGCTAAAACAATGAAATCCGGTTCTTTAGAGGTCTTTGCCACACCAGCTATGTGTGCATTAATGGAAGAAGCAGCACAAGCAGCAGTACAACCATATTTAGAAGATGGCGAAGGCACTGTAGGTATCTCTCTATCCATTACTCATGAGGCCCCTACTCCACTTGGTGCAACAGTAACTGCTAAAGCTACAGTTAGTGCTGTAGAAGGACGTAAAATAACCTTTGATATTGAAGCATCTGACGGCGTTGGTATCATTGGTCGAGGAACTCATGAACGATTTGTTATTAATAACGAAAAATTTATGGCTAAAGTAGTAAGTCGTGCAAAATCTAACTAATAACTAGTTTTACTAATAGTCTATAACTAATTTTACAATACCCTAATCTCTAATTTAACATAACAAAATAAGACAAAAATGGCATCTATCCAACGATAGATGCCATTTCTATTTACGTGTTAGATTATATAATTCTACTACATTAATTTATTAAAAGATTAGCAAATTTTAACTACCCAACCTTCAGGAGCTTCGATTTCACCATGTTGAATGCCAAGTAATGTGTCATATAATTTTTTAGTGATAGGACCCATATCATCCATACCAGCCGGTACATTAATAGTGCCTTCTGGAGTATCGATTTGACCTACTGGAGAAATAACAGCTGCTGTACCACAAAGACCAATTTCAGCAAAGTCTTTTAGTTCATCTTTATGAACAGGGCGATTTTCTACAGTCATACCAAGGTAGTGTTCTGCTACATACATCAAAGAACGACGTGTAATGGATGGCAAGATACTATCGGATTTAGGTGTAACTAATTTACCATCTTTAGTGATGAAGATAAAGTTTGCACCACCAGTTTCTTCTACATGTGTACGAGTAGCCGCATCAAGGTACATGTTTTCTGCATAACCTTTGTTATGAGCATCAGTGATAGCATACAAACTCATAGCATAATTCAAACCAGCTTTAATATGGCCAGTACCATGAGGAGCTGCACGATCAAAATCAGTGATACGAATTTTGATTGGTTTAGCGCCACCTTTGAAATAAGGGCCTACTGGTGTAGTAAATACACGGAATTGATATTCATCTGCAGGTTTTACACCGATAACAGAGTTTGTACCCATCATGTATGGACGAATATAAAGGCTTGCACCATGACCATAAGGAGGAACAAAGTCTTTGTTTGCTTTTACAACTTCTTTTACAGCTTCAAGGAAACGACCTTCAGGTAATGTAGGCATTACAAGGCGTTCACAAGATTGATTCAAACGAACTGCATTCAAATCTGGACGGAAGCATACAATGTGACCATCTTTAGTGTAGTATGCTTTCAAACCTTCAAAGACAGTTTGAGCGTATTGGAATACACCAGCACATTCATTAAGAACAACGTTAGCATCAGTAATTAATCCGCCTTCGTCCCATTTACCATCTTTATATGTAGTTAAATAACGGTAGTCGGTTTCTACATAACCAAAACCGAGATTATCCCAATCGATATTCTTGCTCATAACAATAACCTCCATGCTTATTAATATACTTATAATCTTAACACTATGAGCAAGTTATTTCAACATATTCTATAGAGAACAAAAATTAGACATGTAATAAGTTAAGTATACTTAAGTACAAAATATAGAATACCACTTATTTTGATGCCTTATAAATCATATAGATCATCATATCTATAACGATTGGTATCATAAATAATTTCTATGTCTTTATCTATAATAAATTTAGTTCGTTTCAAATCATAAGGTACATCGTAACGCGTATGATATGAAATAGATTCTACACGACCAGTACGAACCGCATTATCGGATCCAAACGGAACTTTTACAATATCCCCTTCATATATATCATTTCTATCAGTACGATAATAAAATTCCTGGTTTATCTTAAAAATATATACAGAACAATACGTATAAATCCTTCTATCAGATGTATGATTTGATTGTAAAAACTCTTGTAAAGATTTATCTCTTGTGTGAGCATGTATAAAATTAATTAGATTTTTATACCAAGTGGGCACATACTGATCTGTTAGATTCCCTATAAACAATGTATCCTCTTTATGCGCCCATTTAATACGTACTGTTACTATACCACCACGAGCAGGATCTCTATCAAGGTCATGACTTTCACTAAGACTAAAAGAATCTAGACTATATAGCGTTCCGCCAATGTGAAAGTCAATATCTTGCTTCAATTGATGAATCATTTGATTATCTACATACTCGCTATGACTATGACTAGAGTGACCAAATTGCTTACTATTACAATCAATGGAAATAGACGCATTCCAATTAAAATTCAATGTATTTACATCACCATATTCTTGGTACATATTTTTTTGCACTTCAATATGAATCTCTTGAATTCTATCTTTTTCTCGATTTCCATCAAATAAAAGTAATGTAGGCATACCTAGGATTTGTCTGAATAGTATAGACATGGCCCTCAGGGTATTATCAAAAGGAAATTCATATATAAATTCCTGATCTTTAGTGTTGATGAGCTGCACTTGGACAGCACACTCATCCTCATCATATAGGTCAATATCATCGGAAAATCTACGCCCCATAAGCTCTAATAGATATTGTTTTTTAGATTCGTCAATTGAGTACTCCTTAGTAGTTAAGGATTCTATTTTCCCCTCTACAGGTTTTGAGATATGCTCCCATTTAATGCCATAGGTAACACTTATGACTTCCTTGATAGAAATATGTTGTATCTCTTCAATATAGTAATCTTTACGATTTAATTTCACTTCCTTTGGAACGCCATCTAGTAAATCACCATACCAGCTACCCGTACTTATAATGTCACAAGATACTACGGTACCTATAAATTTATCTGTCACATTTCTATACATATACATAGGAACTCCTCCTTTTATTACTTTGTTTAAATATAACAAACAGGATGTGACAAAAATGCCTCTATATAATTATTTTGTCAAAAATATTCTTTACATACCGATTTATATTATAATTAACTTACAATATATGTATCTTATCTCTTAAGGAGGTATCTCTCATGAAAGAATCTACTAACCGTACTCTAATTACTAATCCCAAAAACATTATCTGTATCGGTTTAAACTATGCAGACCATATAGAGGAAACTAGTCTTGCTACACATGATTTTCCAGAAATCTTTATGAAAACATCTAATGCATTGGCGTCTCATCAAGATATAGTTCCCATTCAAGATGAAAACCTTCATTATGATTACGAAGGAGAACTGGTTATCGTCATTGGTAAGGCTGGTAAAAATATATGTCGTGAACAGGCCAGAGACCATATATTAGGCTATACCATTGGAAATGATGTTTCAGCTCGTAGCTTGCAGTTTAGAGGATCCCAATG
>NZ_UQYC01000006.1 GCF_900545205.1 uncultured Veillonella sp.
TATAAAACTTCATCAAATATTTATGTAAAATTATTGCATTTAGATACACATAGTAGTATAATTACATTTATGATAATAAATATACAGAATATATGTATAAAATATAAAAAATAGTAGTTTGATAAAGATATAAAATGAGGGCAAGACAATGAAAGAATTCAGACAATTAACAGTAGAAGATACAGCGGAATACCATAAGGTTTTAATTGATGGTTATGCAGCTATTAAAGATTTTCCAATCACTTTTGATGCCATCGATTTTACCGAAGAAGAATCTAAAGAGTGGATTGAAACCTATCCTGTATATGGATTGTATATTGATGGACAACTTGTAAGTTCTATTACGTTCTGTATGCCGTGGATTAAATATTCTACACCGGATAAATTTCCACACATTGCCCACTTTGTAACAGCGCCTGAGTTTAAAGGCAAAGGTTATGCTCGGGAAACTCTTGGCTATGCTGAAGAATTGTTGATCAAGCAATTTAAAACACCAGCTGTTACATTGGGGACTGCAAAAGAACATCCGTGGTTGCCTAAGATGTATGAATCCTTTGGCTTTAAAGCGTATGATAAAGTTCATTTTAGAGGGAAACAACATACTACAATACTTTTCAAAAAAGATTTATTATAGAAAGCAAACCTTATACACTACTTACCTTTGATTTTGAATGTCTTTATAATGCGACATAATAACAGAATCAAATGTAATTGATGTATAAGGTTTATTTGTTTATGCAAAAAATACATGTTTGGGTATATAATGTAAACATATGTAGTATGTCTGTGGACTATAGGATAGGGTCATAGATGTTTTTTTGAAAGGATGTGAGACTATGTTAGTCTTATCTGGTATTTTAGTGATGGTCATCGGTCTGATGCTGCGCTTTAATGCCTTGTTAGTTGTCGTAGCCGCAGGTTTTGTAACGGGCCTTGCAGGTGGTCTCAGTATCAACGATATCGTTGGTGCCATTGGGGAGGCTTTTGTTAAAAATCGTTATATGTCATTATTTATTTTGATTTTACCTGTTATTGGTCTTATGGAACGTCACGGCTTGCGTGAACGGGCAGAAATTTTGATTGGTAAGATCAATGCAGCTACTGCTGGTCGTATCTTTATGATTTACTTATTTGTGCGCCAAGTAACAGTAGCCTTTGGTATTAACATGTCCGGTATGGTTGCTATGGTTCGTCCATTGATCGCTCCTATGAGTGAAGCTGCGGTAGCACAAGGTCGTCCAGTATCTCAACGCACTCTAGATAAGGTACGTGGTATAGCTGCTTCTGCAGATAATACAGGTAACTTCTTTGGTCAAAACTTATTCCTTGCTGCTGGTGGTTTATTACTCATCAAAGGCGTTATGGAACAATTAGGCTATTCTGTTGAATTAACAGATATGGTATTGTACGGATTGCCAACTGCTGTTTGTGCATATATCGTTAACTTCATTCGCTTTATTATCTTCGACAAAACAATTCAAGCCTATGTAGCTCGTGACGAAGCGGATATGAAAGCTGGTAAATTAGTACCTAATGAATTCAATATCCTTGTTACACCAGAAGAATTAGCGAAAGGGGGCAAATAATATGTTAGAAATACTCTATAAAATGCAGCCCTTAGATTATGTATATCTTCTTGTAGGGATTATTCTATTTATCTTTGCCATTCAATCATTTTTAGATAAAGAACATAAATATCGCATCGGTACAGGCCTATTCTGGCTCTTGTACAGCATTTCATTTATCTTTGGTTCTTATCTTTCTAAGGAAATTAATGGTTGGCTCGTAATTGCTATGGCAGTCATCGTGTTGGTAAAACAACTTGGTAAGGGCAATTACTTTGAATCTGCCATCGAATTTAAAAAAGGCGAAGCAGTTCGTATTGGTAATGTTATTTTCGTACCAGCTTTGCTTGTTGGTATCATTACCTTCGTAATCGGCTTCTTTACTAAATTAGGCGCTCTTGTAGGTCTTGGTATTGCGGCCATCATCGCGATGTGTGCCGCTCTTTACATTACAAAAGGCAAAATTAATCAAGGTTTCCATGAAGGTCGTCGTCTTATCGATGCAATCGGTTGGACTGCTATTTTGTCCCAATTATTAGCGGCTCTCGGTTATCTATTTAATTTGGCTGGCGTTGGTAAAATTATCTCCAGTGCCGTAGCAAGCGTAGTGCCAGCAGATAATGTATTCCTCGTAGTTGTAGCATATTGCATCGGTATGGTTATCTTCACCATGATCATGGGTAACGCCTTTGCTGCATTTGCCATGATTACAAGTGCTATCGGTGTTCCAATGCTCGTCGTAGCTCATGGTGCTAACCCAGCTGCTGTTGGTGCTATCGCAATGCTTGCAGGCTATTGCGGTACTTTGATGACACCTATGGCTGCCAACTTTAACATCGTACCGGTAGCGCTCCTTGAAATGCGCGACCAATACGGCGTTATTAAAGCACAACTTCCAATTGCATTAATTATGCTCGTATTAAACATCCTATTGATGTATTACTTTATTTAACCAGTGAAAGAATGATAGAGGTAGTGTGATGAAAACAATTTTGATTACCGGTTTTGATCCATTCGGCGGTGAACCTATTAATCCTGCTTGGGAAGCGGTAAAAACAATGGATGGTTATACTGATGGTGATTATAAGGTAGTGACTCAAATGGTTCCTACTGTACGTTATACATCTATTGATACTGTGAAAGCAGCGGCTGAAGAGTGCAAACCAGATTTCATTCTATGTGTTGGTCAAGCAGGCGGTCGTCCTGATATCACAGTGGAACGCGTCGCTATTAACTGTGATGATTTCCGCATTCCAGATAATGGGGGCAACCAACCGGAAGATGAACCTGTTGTAGCCGATGGTCCTAGTGCGTATTTTGCGACATTACCAATTAAAAATATTGTTAACGCATTGCACCAAAATGGCATCCCAGCTAAGGTTTCTAATACAGCGGGTACCTTCGTATGCAATCACTTGATGTATGGTGTATGTCATTATGCAGCGCAAAAGGGCAATATCAAGGCGGGCTTTATGCATATTCCGTACTTGCCATCCCAAGTAGTGGATAAACCAAATCAACCAAGCATGGCTGGTGAAACTGTACGTGCTACACTAGAAACCATCGTTCACGTATTAGCTCATGGTGAGAGCTACAAGGCACAAGATATTAACTATACAACACCGCACGAATAAAAATCTTATAAATAGTGCTTATTTAATATACATAATAGATTTTATTCTACGTATAAGATTGTTTATGTATAATACAAAATAAAATTAATGTATGAGATATTGTGTGATATCTATATGAGAGAAGGTCTTTTTAATGAATAAAAAGTTGGTAGCAAGTTTAGTTTCCTGTATGGTATTGGGTTCTGTAAGTGTGTATGCAGCTAATCCATTTTCCGATGTAGATGCTTCTAGTTGGGCGTATCAATCTGTTGAGCAATTAGCGAATGCAGGTATTATTAATGGGTACCCAGATGGAACTTTCAAAGGTAACAATCCTATTACGCGATACGAAATGGCTCAAATGGTAGCTAAAGCGATGGCTAACCAAGATAAAGCTAATGCGGAACAACAAGCTATGATCAATCGCTTGGCCGATGAATTTGGAAATGAACTCAACACATTAGGTGTACGAGTAGCCAAATTAGAAAATCAAGTAGGGAATGTAAAGGTAACTGGCAACTATCGTTTACGTTACCGTGGCAGCGAATTGAAAAATGATACTTATGCGTATGGTAAACATTCCTCCTTTGATTATCGTGCTCGTGTGATCTTCAATGCTAAGGTTAACGATAAAACTGATGCAGTCGTACGTATTCAAGGTTCTAGCGAATTCGGCAATAGCAATGCTACACAAGGTAAAATTAATCTTGCCTATGTAGATCATCATTTCGGTAAAGACACAACCTTGCGCGTAGGTCGTCAACTCTATACACCAGGCCTAGGCCTCATGTATGATGATCTCGTTGATGGTGCTCGCCTCATGTACAAACATGGCAAGCTCGATGTATCTGCTAGTTATGGTTACTGGTTGGGTGGTGCTCCTACTTACCAAACTAGAGAAAATACAGTTACTGCAGCTATGGTTGAAGTTAAGGGTAAACTTAATAAACATGTTACTCTTGGTGGTATGTATGGTCGTTTCCATGATGGTACATTGTACCAAGGCCAAGATGTGGATGCGTTGACAGGTAAACAAGTTAAATCCTTCATTGATTCTCCATACAAAAATATTTGGGGCCTCAATACAAATATGAACTTTAACCGTTGGAATGTATTCGGCGAATGGCTTACAGCTCCAGGCGTTTCCGATTCTCATGCTTGGATGGCTAGCCTTGGCTATGGTAACTATGACATTAAGAAAGCTCATACCTATAGCGTACGCGGTCAATACTACTACCAAGAAGGAAACTCTCCAATCTTCAGTAGTGCCTTTGCGCCTGCCTATAGCTTCTATAATCAACATTATGTAGATAATAAGGGCGTAGCTCATGTACGCAATGGGTTCAAAGGCTTCGTAGCGAATGTAAACTACGTACCATTCCAAAACGTATCTATCGGTGCTTACTATGGCTTCGGTAATAAAGACATGGACGGTAATAAATTAGGCGATTACTGGCGTACAGATGTAAACTTCATGTTCTAATGTATGTTGTTTTCATAACATTACTTTCTTTAAGAAAACACTATAAGAGTATATATTTTGGTTGATAAACGTTATATAGGATTAACTAAAATACATATAATAAAAACCCCGACATCAATTTGATGTCGGGGTTTTCTGTACCCAGTTTCTATTTACAATTATTTTGTAACAACTTTAAGATCTACAGGGATTTTAGCTTCTACAGCTTCGCCTTTGATAACTTTTTGAGCTGTATCGATAGCGATTTTACCCATTTGGTCTGGTTGTTGAGCAATTGTTGCAGCCAATGTGCCGTCTTTAACAGCTTTGTCTGCATCAGCAGTACCGTCAAAGCCTACGATGAAGATTGTTTTGCCTGCGGATTTAGCTGCTTGGATAGCGCCCAATGCCATTTCGTCGTTCTGAGCGAAGATAGCTTGTACGTCAGGGTTAGCTTGCAAAATGTTTGTTGCTACGTTCAAACCTTTTGTACGGTCGAAGTCAGCACTTTGTTTTGCTACTACTGTTAAGTCTTTGTCAGCTACGTTGTGGAAACCTTGGCCACGTTCACGAGTTGCGGAAGCACCAGGAATACCTTCGATTTCAGCTACTTTTGCAGCTTTGCCTACTTTATCAACGATAAGTTGTGCAGCCATTTCGCCACCTTTTACGTTATCGGAAGCGATGTGAGCTACTACTTTGCCTTTGTCAGCAGAGCGGTCAACAGTGATTACAGGAATGTTTTTAGCATTTGCTGCTTCTACGGAAGTAGAGATAGCTGCAGAGTCTACAGGGTTGATGATCAATACGGAAACGCCACTTTCAAGCAAGTCGGAAATGTCGTTTGCTTGTTTTGCAGGGTCGTTTTGAGCATCAACGATTTTAACTTTAAGACCAAGCGCTTTAGCTTGAGCCTCAACGCCTTCTTTCATAGTTACGAAGAATGGGTTGTTCAATGTGGAAACAGAGAAGCCGATCGTGCCGGATTTTTTGTCGCCGCTGTTATCAGCGCTTTTACCACAGCCTGCTACAAGACCGATAACCATGATAGCCATCGCCAACAGTAACAATAGTTTTTTCATAGGAACCTCCTAGGCTTTCTTGCGGTCTGCAAGAACCGCCAATAAAATGACAATACCTTTTACAACTTGTTGATAGAAACTGGAAACGTCGAGAATATTTAACCCGTTGTTGAGGGTACCGATAATGAGGGCACCAATTAATGTGCCAACGATATGACCACGACCACCAGCAAGGCTTGTGCCGCCAAGAACTACGGCTGCGATAGCGTCAAGTTCGTAGCCTGTACCTGCTGTAGGTTGTGCAGAGTTAAGACGAGATGTGATGATTGCACCAGCGATACCACAGAGCATACCAGTTAAGGCATACACAAAGATTTTAACGCGGTCAATCTTGATACCAGCAATGTAACTAACCTTTTCGCTACCACCTACGGCGTATGTTTTACGGCCTAAGGATGTGCGGCTCAATACGAACCAGAGGATGATGAAAGCAAGGAACATTGTGATAGCTGGAACTGGAAGGCCTGCAATATCCCCTTGGCCAAAGCCGTGGAATAGAGGGTCTTGGGTAAGGCCAGAGATTGGGTTACCGTCGGTGAATACTAGCGTCGCACCGCGGTAAATGGTCATGGTCGCCAAGGTAGCGATAAATGGAGCTACGCGGCCATAGGTAATAACGAGACCGTTAATACCGCCCAATACAAGGCCGGCGCCTGCAGCTAATACGATAGCGAACACAGGGTCAGTACCAGTTACGATGAGGTTGGCCATCACGGCACTGGAGAGGGCAAGGATGGAACCAACGGATAAGTCGATACCGCCAGTTAAGATGACAAAAGTCATACCAAAGGCGATGATGGCATTGATGGATACTTGGCGCAACAAGTTACGCAAGTTAGAGAATTCAAGGAAACTGTCGTTCATGACAGAGATAATTACAAATAATAAGATGAGGCCGATGAGGGGGCCTAATTTTTTTACATATTGTAGCGCTTTGCTGTCCATTATTGTCCTCCTGTGGCTAATGTCATAATCGATTCTGGTGTTGCATCGCTGCGATCCAAGATACCTGCTACGCGACCTTCATGAATGACCATAACGCGGTCGCTCATGCCGAGCACCTCAGGTAACTCAGAGGACACCATGATAATGGACACACCATCGTTCGTTAATTCGTTCATTAAATCATAAATATCACGTTTTGCGCCGATATCGATACCGCGCGTCGGTTCGTCCATGATGATAATGGATGGCTTTTTACCAACCCATTTCGCGATAACCACCTTTTGTTGGTTACCACCAGATAGGGACGATGCCGGTTCGTGAATAGATTGTGTTTTAACGCCTAGCTTTTTAGACAATTCGTCAGCAAAGGAATTGAGCTTGCCGCTATCAAGTACATGAGATGGACAAATTTCGCTAAGGTTCGGCAATGTAATATTGGAACCGATGGAGAAATCGAGGATCAAGCCTTCGCTCTTTCTGTTTTCTGTGATGAAAGCAATGCCAGCTTTGATGGCATCTTCTGGTTTTTTACAGTTCAGAACGGAGCCGTTAACGGTTACGGTACCGCCGTTATGTTTATCTACACCAAAGATAGCACGCATAATTTCTGTACGGCCAGCACCCATAAGGCCTGCTACGCCGAGGATTTCACCTTTGCGCAAGGAGAAGGAAATGTCATTGTCAAAACCTTCAGGTTTGAGCCTATCAACACTCATCACTACTTCGCCTGGTGTTGTGGTGCGAGCAGGGTAGAACTCGTCGATAGAACGGCCTACCATGTGGCGTACTACTTCGTCTACAGAAATTTCAGATGTTGGTTTAGTGATGATGGTGTGACCATCACGCATAACCGTAATCGTATCACATTCACTGAATACCTCTTCCATACGGTGAGAGATATATACGATAGCAACGCCGCGTGCTTTCATTTTGCGCATCATCTTAAACAATGTCGCCGTTTCACGCTCTGTAAGGGCTGCTGTTGGTTCGTCCATGATGACAACCTTTGCATCTAACATCAAGATGCGAAGGATTTCCGTCATTTGTTGGTGACCAACGGAGCAAAGGCCTGCCTCCGTAGTGAGGGGCAATTCGATGCCTAGTTCGCGGCAGGTATTCTCTGCCTCAGCGAGCATCGCTTTTTTATCGAGCATGCCAAATTTATTGCGCTTTGGTCGCATTAAATATAGGTTTTCTAACAATGTTAGGTTTGGCCAAATGTTGAGCTCTTGGTGGATAAAAGCCACACCATTTAACTCGGCCTCTCTCGGGTTCGGGAAGGTGCGCTCTACGCCATCGATGGTGATTGTACCAGCATCTGCCTTGTGAATACCAGTGAGGATATTCATGAGGGTAGACTTGCCGGCGCCGTTTTCGCCCATCAAGGCGTGAACCTCGCCCTCCTTGAGGGTAATACTTACATCGCGCAACACTTGGTTTGTACCAAATGCCTTTGCAATGCCTGACATAACAATTTCCATAACTACTCCTATATGACTGGTGAAAGTATCGTTTACTTATGCGTTACGTTTCATATGCGCTTGTCTTACGGACGGTCGCTGAAAATACAATCGGCACGTAAGATAATATTTGCATATGGAGATGCTTCACCAGTTCGAATGATGCACTTGCATTGTCTTGTGGCTTCTTTGAAAGCTTCATGGCTTGTTTCAATCCATTCGTATTGATCGGATGGGAATGTAGACTTCAAGAAGTCATAAGCCTTAGGATTATTTTCTTTAATTTCCTTTGCTACATGAACTGCTTCGGATTTCATATGCTTAGCGATGATGGATACTACTTGCTCAAAGCTTGGTACACCGAAATCTAAGGCTAAGTCAATTTTTTGAACTCCTTCAGGTACTGGCAAGCCACAGTCGGAGATACAAATTGTATCTGTATGACCAAGGTCGGCAAGCACCTTAGCGATATGGCTATTTAAAATGCCGTGTCGTTGCATAAATAACTCCTTATGTATTCTGATGACTAAGGCTTTAACACCTCAGTCATTAACTTCCTTTGTTATATAGAGGACAGATGTATTTGTTGCATGAGAATATATAGTTTGTATTTAATAGATTAATTCTCTGCTAAGAATGCAGCGACCTCGTCCTTTGTAGGCATGCCGCCTTGGGCACCTAATCGTTGGATGGAGAGGGCTGCGGCCGCGTTGCCGTAATGTAATGCATCGGCTAAGCTTTTACCATTAACGATAGCTGTTGCAAAGGCACCGTTGAAGGTATCGCCTGCGCCAGTAGTATCTACCGGTTCAACCTTGAAGCCAGATACAGTGTGAATTTCGCCATTATCCGCATAGCCTACACCTTTACTGCCAAGGGTAACGATGATTTTATTTTCGTTAGCTAGTAATGTTTCCTCTGTAGATTGGTTAGGGTAGAGGGCAGATAGCTCGTGCTCATTTGGCGTAATATAGGTTGCCAATTCTAACCACTCAGGATTGAGGTCAGCCGCTGGAGCTGGATTTAAGAGGACTTTCACATTAGCCTCGTGGCAACGACGAACGATGTATTCGATTGTGGGAATAGGGATTTCGTTTTGCACCATTACGAGATCCGCTTGCTCGATAGCAGACCAAGCGTTATCTACAACGTTTTTGTCTACCTTAGCATTGGCGCCTGCAATCACGATGATGCTGTTATCGCCTTCAGCTAATGTAATATGGGCTGTACCTGTTGTAGTATTCGGTACGGTAACGATGTAATCTGTATTGATATGATTTTCCTTTAGGTTATCCATAATCATTTGGCCGTATGCATCTTTACCGATACAACCTATCATAGTAACCTCTGCACCGAGACGAGCAGCAGCTACCGCCTGGTTTGCACCTTTACCGCCGTGGGCGATGTGCAATTCGTTGCCCATGATTGTTTCGCCTGCCGCCGGACGTTTATCCGCGAGCACTACAATATCCATGTTGCAACTACCAATAACAACAATGCGATTCATAATAACTCCTTAATCAGCCTCAGCCCTAAGTGGGACTAAAAATGGATATCGTTAATTTTTATACACAGCTTTTGAGATATTTTATACAGCAAAATGTATATATAAATAGTATCGATAACCGCATAGGCGTTTACTTTCACATATCTATTAGTATAACTTAATCATTTATTAGTATAGCCTAAATACGAAAGTTTATCTATATAAATAACTATAAAATATGGGTATAAGAAAAGGTATACCCAACATCTATGTTACATGAGTAAAAATGTACTGATTAGATTTTAGATATACCTCTTTGAATGGTAATTTTATTATTGAAAAAGTATTGGATAAGATCAAACGTTATAATCCGTTTAGTATATTTACATAATCTTGTCGTTGATCAAGTATAGAGATTAAATAAATAGTTTTAGTATTCTCTACAACTGTATAGAAAATAATAAGTTTATCTAAAATCAACATTCGAAAGTCGCTGTCATTAAGTGCTCTAATTTTAGGTGTAGTCCCCATATATGGATGGTTCATAAGATTTGAAATCGAATTTTGAATATTTTCTTTGACTTGTATAGCTGTTTCTTTTGAAAATTGCATAGCTATATAAAGTATTTGCTGATGTAGCTCTTTATTGAACTTTTCCGTAGGAATGATAGTGTAAGTTTGGGCTTTCATGGAGTTACCCCATTTGATCTAGCATTTTATCGATACTGCTGAAGGTTTCATCAAGTGTAGTAGTGCGACCTTGAATGATATCGTTTTGCCCTTCTACAAGAGAGGATAGTAACTCTATTTTTGACTTTAACATATTATATGTATTATAGCCGAGACTTACGGTATCACCACGACCATTTACAGTAATAATGGCAGCCTCATCTTTAAGTTGTAAGGATTTAGAAATTTCAGGATACTTATTTCGTAAATCAGAGGATGGTCGAATTGTTTCACGTAATATTCCCATAGTTATCTCCTTATAATTTTAAAAGTGTTAGTTCATTATTTATATACTGTAATTATATCATTTAAACGATATAATTACAGTATATAAATATATATGAGATATTTAATTCAAATAGGGTTAACTAGATACTTTAATCATAAATGATATATAAAAAGACCATCTTCAAGCGCATTGAAGATAGTCTTGTATTGGTATATAGGATTTTCTCTTTTTTACTAAATATATATTTATATAGTTATATATTAGTGAAAGCTTGGTTTGTCGTAGTGCGTGCCTGGTTCGCCAATACCGATGCTTGCGCGGTGGAATGGTGTTTCATCATCTACATGTAAGATGTCGAAGATGGCTTTTACTACTGCTTCTCGTGTAACTTGGGCATCGTTAAATTGAACGCCTTCAGGAATAAGCTCATAATTTGTATTTTCCGGATCATTGTAGAGCCATGTGAGACGCAAGATTGTGTAGTTTAAATTGGATTCGCGCAACACATTGCGTGCTTGTCGTTCGCCTTGGACATAGCTAATAGGCAAGCTGTCGAAGGTCCATTTTTCAAGTGCTGCAGGGAATTCGCCAGAAAGACCTGCCATAGAAAGGCCGATAACACGGCGTACATTCTTACGGCTCAATGCTTTCACAATAGCCGCCATATCACTGCCAGACTCCATAGCGCCTACAAATACGATCTCTGCATTTGTTACAGCTTCCTCTAATTTAGCAGGGTTTTGGAAAGAACCCTCGATGACAGTAACGCGTTCATGCTCTAAAATCTCTGGATGTAAACGCGTACTCAATTGGCGACCATATAATGTAAGATGCATATCTGTATATGTTAATAATGTAGCAGTCAACTTTTGTGCAATTTGGCCTGCGGCCCCTAAAATTGTAATATATTTGTACATATAGACCTCCTATGTCCTAGGCATAAGTATTTGTATGCATTATATCACAACTATATGACGAGAAAGTGAGAATAGAAATTTAATTATGATAGTAAAAGTTAGTTTTCTCAGCTGTAAAATAAAATTAGATATGGTATAATACGAAATAAGAAGAGCCAATTAACGTTCTGGTATGCGTTAGGCTCATCTCCTGGAAATAAGATAATGAGAAATGGCCTAACGTCCCATTTGGGGTGTTAGGTCATTCTTATTTTACAATAAGAATGACTAATGTTGCGAACGCAATCATTAATGATATGGCTTCAAATACAGTCATATCACCATCTCCTTTCAATGTACGAAGGAGATGAACCAACACACGTTAATTGGCTCCTATTAGTATCGTATATTAGTTATATTATAAAGAAAAGTGACTAATAGTCACCTAGGTGACCAATAGAGTCATTAGTAAGAAGAGTTAGCACGTGCAAAAGTCCTCGAAGAATGATAAAATATAGATTATATATTCATTTTTAGAAAAGAGGCTATTATGGAACGGATTCAAGATCTTGTGTACACGCATGTGCAGGGTGGCCAGTTTAGATGGGTTACTGTCAGCACATTGATGCTCGCATTGGGCACGATATTGCATTTGGTGAGCCCTAGTGTGGCTGGGGTAACGCCAAACTGGACGATT
The DNA here is from genome assembly GCF_900545205.1 of uncultured Veillonella sp. Lineage (GTDB taxonomy): Bacteria > Bacillota > Negativicutes > Veillonellales > Veillonellaceae > Veillonella. The sequence continues at coordinate 12,165 of NZ_UQYC01000006.1, forward strand.
GCTACGTACTGCGTAGCTATTTTATTGACTCGTCCTAGTTTGAGTCAAACATTGGGGATTGGCCTTGTAGCGGCACTTATCAATGTTTTGACATCTAAGTCAGCATTCCCTTACGGCAACTTGTTGTCTGAACCAGGCGGTGCGTTGACAGCGGCTCTCGTAACACGTGCGATGTTGTCTGTGAAGTTTCGTAAAATCGGTGGTTTCGATTTAACACCAATCGTATCTGGTTTCTTAGCAACTGTTGTATCTGGTGGTATCTTTGTTACTCTCTTATGGCAAGTGCTTGGTTTACCAAATAATGTATACATGTACGGCATGTGGCCATTGGTACTTATCGTAGGTGCTTTGAATGGTGCTATTACGCCAATTTTATACATTCCGGCGCAACGTCTATTCTCTAAACGCGGCATGTTGCCAAGTGCGGATCAATTGACGTCTGACCATAGTCATATGACGATCTTGCCTGAGCGCCAAGCTAAAATCTCTATTGAGCACGTAAATTACTACCATCCAAAGGCGACTACACCGTCTCTTGAAAACATCAATCTCGATGTACATGATGGGGACTTCCTTGTTGTGACTGGTCCTGCTGGTTGTGGTAAAAGTACCCTTTGCATGGCTATGGTAGGGGCGGTGCCTAAATTCTACGGCGGTCGTCTTGAAGGCATGGTCTTTGTAGATGGTAAAGCGACTACGCAAATGGAAATTCCAGAGCTTGCGAACCACATCGGTGTTGTTCTTGCCGACTATGATACGCAACTCGTAACGATGACAGTTCGTGAAGAAGTAGCGTTTGCTATGGAAAATCGCGGTTATGACCGTGAAACTATTAAAGCTCGTTCTGAAGAGGTATTTAAGCAAGTTGGTCTTGTAGGCTTAGAAGACCGTAAGATTACAAGCTTGTCTGGTGGTCAACGCCAACGTTTGGCCATCGCTTCCGTATTGGCTACGAACCCAACAGTTCTTGTGCTTGATGAACCAACAAGCTCCCTCGATCCAGATGGGACTGCAGAATTATATCGCCTCGTAGGTGATTTAAATCAAAAACACGGTATTACCGTTGTTGTTATCGATCATGATTTGCACGCTGTGTTGCCGTATGCGAACCGCATGGCTCTCATGGTGGATGGCTCCGTTGCATGTGATGCGGATGTACCGACTACGCTTCGTTACATGTACGAACATAATATTCACGTAGATGCATTGCCATCTGTGTTCACTACGTACATGGAACTTGAACAAGCGGGCTTCCACAGTGATGAACCTTGGCTCAGCATTGAGTCTGCTATCAAGGGCTTGCACCAAATTGAAATGGCTCACGCTATTCAAAACGAGGTGCATGGTGAAAGCAACTCTCCAGCTAATCAATCTAATACAGTAGACAACAAACAACCAATTCAACGCGTTGATGATGTACAAGGAAAGGACGGTGGCGCTCATGCTTAAGGTTGAAAATATCCGTTTTGGCTATGTGCCATCCGTAGACATCTTCCGTGATGTGACTTTCACCATCGAAGGTGGCGAATATATCGCCATCGGTGGTCGCAATGGTTGTGGTAAAACGACTATCACTCGTTTGCTTGTAGGCCTTGAAAAGGCTAGCGAAGGCCGCATGTACTATAACGGTACAGATATTACATCTATGCCACCATCTAAACGCGGTCAATTCATTGGCTATGTATTCCAACAACCGGATCGCCAAATGTTTAGACCTACTGTAGCCACAGAGGTTGCCTTCGGCCCTGAGTCTTTGGGACGCAGTAAATCCGAAGTGAAACAAATCGTCGACGAAGTGTTGGAACGCACAGGTATTGCTCACTTGCGTGATGCGTATCCTCCAACATTGCGCCGCGGCGAAAAGCAACGCGTTGCTATCGCTTCTGCATTAGCGATGCAATCTAAAATCCTCATCCTCGACGAACCAACAAGTGGTCAAGATGGTAAGGAAACTAAAGAGTTGTTAGTGTTATTGCGCCAACTCAATCAAGAGGGCATTACGATCCTTCTCATTACACATGATATGGAAATCATGGCTAGCGAATGTAGCCGTGCGCTTATCATGGGTAATCAAACAGTTGCCTTTGATGGCAGTCCAGAAGAATTGTTCAAGAAATCTACAGATGAACTGCAAGACCTAGGCCTTACAAAACCGCCAAGTGTGGAACTTTCACTAGCGGTACCATCCTTAGGCTATTGCAAATCCATGGATGAATTGAAATCTAAGTTAGTGGCTCAGTTGAGCGGAAAATAGGAGGGACATATGGAACGTTTAGTACCGTTAACAAAAATCTTGATGACCCTCGCTGTATCCGTGTGGGCCATTCTATTACGCGACTGGCAATCTCTATTGGCCTTGGTCGTTGTAGAACTTGTCGTGTTATTCGTTGCAGGTTTACTGATCAAACAACGTAAGGCCGTAGTGGCGTTGACAAGCTTTGCCGTATTCCTTGGCATCGTTCAATTCCTCGGTAGTGGAGATGTAACATCTGCTATCGTTTCTGGCTTGCGTATGCTCGCTATGACACTTGTATTTATCTGCTTATTGGCGACGACAAAATTGCAAGACCTTACAGCGGCGCTTGTAACACAATGCAAAATTCCTTATGAATATGCATTTATGTTCACTGCAGCACTTCGTTTTGTGCCTGACTTCATCGCTGAAAGCCATGCTGTACAAGAGGCGCAAGCTTGCCGTGGTTTATCCTTAGAAGGCAACTTCATTAAACGCATCAAATCCTATGCGTCTGTTATTCAACCATTGCTCTTAAAATCCTTGGGCCGCTCCGAAACAATGGCGCTATCCCTAGAACTACGTGGCTTTGGTGGTCCAACACATAGCTTTGCTGCATCTGTGGGCTTGAAAACTATGGATTACGCAGTGATTGGTGCTTTGATTGTTATTACAGTACTTCTATTCATTATTGTGTAATGAATAAATTAGACAAATTCATAGAGTTAATTGTGTTATAATTAACTTGAAGAGTATGAGGTGCCTCAATTGGTACACCTGAAAGGACACCTAGAAAGGGCGAAATTTCTAGGTGTCTTTTGTTTATCTTTTGAAAATCTATTTTTGGTATACTACTAATAGGTAGTATAGCGTATAAAATATTGCCTACAATATAACAAAAGGACGAGTTGAAACTCGTCCTTTTTCTTGCGTATTGGAGTTATTTTTATATATTATGTTATATAGAAATAATTTTAGTTTTGGATATCGGATTTTGGATATCAACTGTTTTGAGGAATTCTTATGAGTGAATTAGTAATACGACCAATTACAAAGGGTGATATTGCAGCTTGTTTAGATATCTATAATTACGAGGTTGTGAATGGTGTAGCAACGCTTGATCTTGAGCCGCGCACGTTGTTAGAATGGCAGGAGTGGTATGAGGCACATCAAACTTCTGAACACTGTATTTTTGTAGGTCTTATAGATAATATAGTTGTAGGGTATGCATCACTTTCACCATATAGAACAAAGGATGCTTTCAAAAGCACCGTGGAATTATCTATTTACATCCATCAAGATTATAGAGGCAAAGGCGTGGCCTCTAAGTTGATGGCTCATATTTTAGACCACGCAAAAGAAACGGATACATTGCATACGGTGGTGTCTGTTATTACTGCAGGGAATGCAGCGAGTACGGCATTGCACGAGCGTTTTGGATTTACCTATTGTGGGCTAACACCTCAGGTTGGTTTCAAACATGGTAAATATCAGGATACCGAAACATACGCATTATTGGTATAATAAAACGTAGATATTAAAATAAAGACTAATCATATACAGATGATAGATAAGGGTTCGCCAAGGGTTAGGGCGAATAGGGTGATTGAATGAACATGAAAGATGAACGGCAGTTCGTTGGATACAGCAAGTATCGCAGCCGTCTTGTAGATGGTCATGTGCATACAGAATTGTGTCCGCATGGTAGTGGGGACCGAACTGCATTGATGATTGAAAAGGCCATCGAGTTGCGCATTGAAAAGGTATGTCTTACAGAGCATGCGCCATTGCCAAAGGCGTTTGCTGCTGAATATGGTGGTGACCAAAAGGCCTATGATACAGCGTCTTTGAAATTAAACCAGGTTGATACCTACTTAGAACTAGGTCGTCAGTTACAACGTGCTTATGGCACGCATATTGATATCTCTCTCGGCTTTGAGGTGGATTATATTCCAGGCTTTGAGGCAGATATTCAAGAGTTCCTCGATCGCTATGGTCCATTGACGGATGATAATATTTTATCCGTTCACTTTATGGAAGGCGTTAATAATGCCTTTTACTGCTTAGACTATAGCCGTGAAGAATTTGAAAAGGGCTTTGGTCCGTGGATTGAAAAGCAGTATGAGTTATATTACAAATATTACTCCACAGTGCGCCAAGCCGTGCGTGCTGACCTCGGCGAATATACGCCAAAACGCATCGGTCACTTTGATTTGATAAAAAAATACCAACATCACTTTGGTTTTGAACATCACTTAGATCGTCGCAATGCGCAGGTGGTAAGTGATATTTTACATATCATGCGCGTACAAGGTCGTGAGCTAGATTACAACATGAGTGGCTTCTTCAAACCAGATTGCCGTGAAATGTACCCAAGCCGCTTTATCCAAGGCATGGCTGCTGTTATCGGCGTGCCATTTGTATTGGGCTCTGATGCACATAGCATAGCAGATATAGAACGTATCTGGGGATAGATTGATGAGAAAATTGTTGTTTGGGATTATTATTCTGATTACTCTAATAGCAGCTTTTATAGCTTATATGTTTTATCATGAACCATCATCAGGTGAGCTAGTTGGGCGCAGTGTAGTTTTAGAGTTTGGGCCTAAGAATGAAATTCATATTAGCAAATTGGGTAGCCAATTTATTGTATCTGATACTAGTTTCTCTAACTCTAAATTTCCTTATTTCTTTGATGCCTTTGTAGAGAAAGATAAGGCTGGCAGCTCGTATCTATACTTATTATGTAAGGATAATATGATTGTCTTTGATAATAATATGAATTGTGTTCTATTTCTCTCCAAACAAAACCAAGAGTCTAATGCTTTATTGGATCATGTTCGGAAGTATTATCATTTTAGTGATACTAAAACGAAGTATAAAATTGAAGACTTAGATGAAGCTGATAAGTCTATATATCTATCGTTACAAAGTCAAAACTAATCCTTAAATATATGTATGTAACTATCATCTATAAAAGAATATAAACTATAGGCGTATTAGCTTTATATTAATAACGTGAAATCTTAACGGTTCTATTGACAATTCTATAGAACCGTTATATTATAATTTCATGCTTTAATTAGATAAAGCGATAAAATAGGAAAGTATCGATATAGGTAAATTTTTTCTCATAGGTAAATGAAAGCCATTTAACTCGTTTGAAACTGATTATATGATGCTTTCACAGACATGAGAAATGAAATGATAGAAAGGATGTTTACGATGGTACAGCAGCAATTACCTACGGGGTTCCGTGATGATATAGGGGCCGTAGCGGAGCGCAAGGATGATGTGAGCCAATATGTGCTCGGTCTATGTCGTAGCCACCAATACACAAAGATCTCTACACCTCTTGTGGAGTACAAGGATGTATTTAATGGCTATGCAATGGGGCGCGGTCAGCATATGTACGAGTTCATGGATAGTTCTGATGAGTCCGTCGTAATTCGTCCTGATTTGACTATGCCAATCGGTCGTTTCTTGGCCACAACCAATATTGAACTACCTCGCACGTTCTATTACTTAGGCGATGTGTTCATGAAAAATAAAAAGCACCGCGGCGATGTGAACCAAGTAACGCAAGGTGGCATCGAGATGGTCGGCTATGAAGGCATTGAAGCCGAGCAAGAGTGTTTCGCTATTATCAAAGAGGTAAACGAAACGCAGCTTGGTAATAACTTATTGCTTGAGATTGGGGATGCTCGTTTCTCTCGTGCTATCACCGATGCGCTAGGCCTTAGTGATGAGGAACGAACAGAGCTATTAGACGCTTTGTTTACTAAATATTTACCTCGTTACAACGAGTTGATTTCCGACTTTAAAAATAGTGCGTTATATCCATTCTTAACTGTATGGCCTCGCTTGTTTGGTACGGTCCGAGATATTAAGGATGAGCTCAATCAAATCATCTTGCCTGCAGCGGCGCAACGCATTTTAGATAATCTCGTAGATATGGCTAACCAAGTGGCTCAAACAGGTCAGCAAGTTCGTATCGACGTGTCTACTGAGCCGCTTCAATCCTATTACACAGGTCTCACATTTAGAGGTTATGTGGACGGCGTGTCCCAATACATCGTCAGTGGCGGTCGTTATGACGGCTTGCTATCTAGCTTTGATGGTACGCCAATGCCTGCGGTTGGTATGGCTTTCAACATCGATGTGTTGACTGATGTGACCTTGAATGGTGAAAGCAACAATCAAGATAATGGTAAATTGCGTATTGCTCTTACAAAGGGCCGCGTAGAGAAAGATTTTATTCCTCTCTTGGAGTCCTGTGGCATAGACTGTGAGCCATTGCGCAACAAGGCGCGTAAGCTCATCATTCCGTTGGGCGATGCTATAGAGGTTATCCTCGCTAAAGGGCCAGATGTAACGACATACTTGAAAAATGGTGTGGTAGACCTTGGTATCGTTGGTAGTGATGTATTAGATGAACAAGACGATACAAGCTATGAAATGCTAGATTTACAAACTGGTAAATGCCAATTTATCTTGGCCTCTCTTGCGGGCTATGATCCTAAAGAAGGTCGTCGCCAACGTATCGGTACAAAATACCCAACCATTACAAAACAGTACTTTGGAGCTCAGGATGTAGAAATCATCAAAATTGAAGGCTCCGTTGAGTTGGCTCCGTTAGTAGGACTCGCTGATGCCATCGTAGATATAACTGAAACTGGTACAACCTTACGGGAAAATAACTTAGAAATCTTTGACTGGTTGCAAAAGATTTCTACCCGCTTAGTAGCTAATCCATTAGCGTTAAAACAAAAGAGAAATACTATTTTTAAACTTATAGATCAGCTTTCAGAAGCCATTAATAAATAAGAGATAGAACTAATAGTGCGAATAGCATAGATAGGAAGAAGGATAAAACATGAAAATTTATAAGGAATCATTAGATACGATGCTTAGTATCGTTCGAAATTATACTCAACAAACTACAGACATGGAAATTGAGCGTCGCGTGTACGATATCATCGACGATGTTCGCACCAATGGTGATGCGGCTTTAAAGGCATACTCTGAAAAATTTGATGGTGTATCCATCGAAGATTTCAAGGTGCCTCAAGAGGAAATCGATGCTGCTTATGAGTCCTTATCCGACGATTTAAAAGCGGCCTTATTAAAGGCAAAGGTTAATATCACGGAGTTCCACAGCCGTGAAATCGAGCAAGGCTTTGTAGATATGGATACACCGGGTATCATCCGTGGTCAAAAGGTAATTCCTTTAGCTCGCGTTGGACTTTACGTTCCTGGTGGCACAGCGGCATATCCTTCTACCATCATTATGACTGCGTTGCCAGCTAAAATCGCAGGGGTAAAAGAAATCGTTATGGTCACACCGCCTCAAAAGGATGGCATCAATCCGGCTGTATTAGGTGCCGCAAAACTTGCTGGCGTTGATGCAGTATACCAAGTCGGTGGCGCTCAAGGTGTGGCGGCGTTGGCTTACGGCACAGAAACGATTCCAAAGGTTGATAAAATCGTAGGTCCTGGCAATATCTACGTAGCCACTGCAAAACGCCAAGTGTTCGGTCAAGTCGATATCGACATGATTGCAGGCCCTAGTGAAATCGGCGTTATCGCTGACGATAGTGCTAATCCAGTACACCTTGCAGCAGATCTTTTGTCTCAAGCAGAACATGATCCTCGGGCGCGCGCTATTATGGTTACTACTAGTGAAAGCTTAGCAAATGCGGTATCCGATGAGGTTGAACGTCAATTAAAATTATTGCCTCGTGAAAGCATCGCGCGTCCAGCTATTGAAAATAACAGTTATATTGCTGTTATGGATAGTGTTGAAGACATGTTTACGGTAATGAACGAAGTAGCACCTGAGCATTTGGAAATCCAATTGCCAGATCCAATGGGCTACATGAGCCTCGTTCAAAATGCGGGCTCCGTATTCCTTGGTGCCTATGCATCTGAGCCATTGGGAGACTACGTAGGCGGTACAAATCACGTATTGCCTACCAGTGGTACAGCACGCTTCTCATCTCCACTTGGTGTGTATGATTTCGTAAAACGTACATCCTTTACACAATTTACAAAAGAACGGTTAGAAGAAGTGGCAACACACATCACTACATTAGCTCGTACAGAAGGTCTTGAAGCACATGCTCGCGCCATCGAAGTACGTTTTGAGAAATAGATTTGAGGTATAGAGGTCGTTATGATACGCACAGGTACGGTGCAACGCACCACTCAAGAAACAGATATTACAGTAGAACTTACCCTTGAAGGGGCGCAAATGAGTTCCATCTCCACAGGCATTGGCTTTTTTGACCACATGTTGACGCTACTTGCAAAACATGGACGCTTTGGTCTCGTGGTAGAGGCAAAGGGAGATACCTATGTAGATGCTCACCACACCGTTGAGGATATCGGATTGGCCTTAGGTCAGGCCTTGGTGAAAGCCTTAGGCGATAAGGCTGGCATCGAGCGTTACGGTGATGCGTGGGTTCCTATGGACGAAGCTTTAACGCAAGTTGTGATCGATTTGAGTGGCCGTCCGTACCTCGTGTTCCAAGGCGAATGGAGCACTCCGGTTCTAGGTGGCAACTTTGAAACAGAGCTAGTGGAGGATTTCTTCCAAGCACTAGCCATGAGCGCCGCTATGAATTTACATGTTCGTAATCTATATGGTCGCAATACACACCACATTATTGAAAGCATGTTTAAGGCTACAGGTCGTGCATTGCGCAAGGCCGTTACGATTAACCCAGATATTCAAGGGGTAAACTCTACAAAGGGCGTTATTTAATATAGTCATTGAATAAAGGAGAACCTATGATTTTTCCAGCTATAGATTTACAAGATGGTCGCAGCGTTCGCCTCTATAAAGGTGACTTCGCACAGGAAACAGTAATCAATCCTGATCCAGTGGACCAAGCAAAACAATATGAAGATGCCAAGGTTGGGGCGCTACACCTTGTCGATTTAGACGGTGCTAAGGCGGGGAAACCTGTTAACGTAGACATTGTAAAAGCAGTGCGTGAAGCTTTCACAGGCATTCTTGAAATCGGTGGAGGCATTCGAGATAAAGCGGCTGTTGACCTCTATTTAGGCTTAGGCGTTGACCGTGTTATCCTAGGTTCTGTGGCCCTCAAAAATCCAGAGCTTACGAAACAAGTAATTGCTGAATATGGTGCAGAGCGCATCGTTATCGGCGTTGATGGTAAAAATGGTAAGGTTGCTGCTGAAGGTTGGCTCGATCAATCCGACGTGCCTATGACCGATTTAATCGGTGCTATGGTTGAAGGCGGCGCAAAGTATTTCATCGTTACTGATGTGGATAGAGATGGCACTATGCAAGGTGCTAACGAGGATTTGCTTGGCCATTTGCAAAAAGAATTCCCTACAGCGCGCATCGTTGCGTCTGGGGGCGTTCGTAATTTAGAAGACATTAAATCCCTTGAAGCCAAAGGCGTTATGGATAGCATCGTTGGTAAGGCTTTGTATGAAGGAACGATTACATTAGAGGAAATTGCCGGGTACAATCAACGGTAACTTGAACACTTAGTGGGGAGTAGAATTATGTTAGCGAAACGGATTATTCCGTGTCTTGATGTGGATGATGGGCGCGTTAAAAAAGGGGTTAACTTTGTTAACCTCGTAGATGTAGGTAGTCCCGTAGATATTGCGGCCTCCTATGAACAGCAACAGGCTGACGAATTAGTATTTTTAGATATTACGGCTACCGTCGATGCACGGACCACCATGCGCGACGTAGTGCAAGAGATTTCTTCCCAGGTATTTATGCCGCTCACCGTTGGTGGTGGTATCAAGACCGTTGAGGATATGACGGCCTTGCTGAAAGCTGGCGCCGATAAGGTGTCTTTGAATTCGGCAGCTCTTGCTAATCCTGAACTCATCACCGAAGGAGCTCAAAAGTTTGGCAACCAATGTATGGTAGTGGCTATCGATGTAAAAACAGACGAAGAAACTGGCGAATGGTATGCTTATACGCACGGCGGTCGTAAGCGCACCGAATGGAAAGCCCTCGATTGGGCTAAGGAAGCTGTCTCTCGTGGAGCAGGTGAATTACTCGTAACCAGCATGGACAAGGACGGTACTAAATCTGGCTTTGATATTGAACTATATAAGGCTATTGAAGCCGTTGTAGATGTACCTATCATCGCATCAGGCGGTGCCGGCAAGGTTCAAGATTTTATAGACCTCTTTGAACAAACCGGCGTTACTGGTGCACTGGCGGCATCTATCTTCCACTTTGGAGAAATTAAAATTCCTGATCTTAAAAATGAATTACGAGCTCGAGGAATTACTGTACGATAAAGAATGTTCTATAACTATAGCTGAAATAATTACACTACGGTAAAGAGATTGAATACCTACCGTATGTTAAAGGTACTAAATAAAATATTGAATTTTTAAAAGATTACTTGTATTAAAGGATTACAATATGAAACCGGATTTTGAAAAAGGAAATGGCTTATTGCCAACGGTTGTACAAGACGCAGACACAAAAGATGTTCTCATGGTGGCGTGGATGAATGAAGAAAGCTTTCACAAAACACTAGAAACAAAGGAAACGTGGTTTTGGTCTCGTTCTCGCCAAGAGCTATGGCACAAGGGCGGTACGAGTGGCAATGTGCAGCATGTGGTGAGTATGGCCCTCGATTGTGATGGAGATACATTGCTCATTCAAGTTAAGCCAGAAGGTCCTGCGTGTCACACAGGGCGCACAAGCTGTTTCTTTAATGATGTAGATTGGAGTTAGTCATGGCACAACAAACATTGAACGAATTATACGAAATTATTAAGAACCGCAAAGCACAACCTAAGGAAGGTTCTTATACGAATTACTTATTTGATAAAGGTCTCGATAAAATCTTGAAAAAGGTAGGCGAAGAGGCTACAGAGGTTGTCATCGCTGCAAAGAACGAAGATCCTCAAGAGTTGATTTACGAAACAGCAGATGTGTTGTATCACTTGCTCGTATTATTAGCAGAGAAAAATATTCCTTACGAAGCCATTGAGGCAGAACTTGCGAGCCGTGAAGGGGTAGTAAGCAAGACTACAGATCGCCCAGAGATTACAAATTTATAATGCACGCTATGGTATGAACTTACATAAGTTCATATGAGTTTTAATAAATGTATTTGCATTGAAATACGTACATATGAGTTTAGACGAGTATATAAACACAAAATGAGTTTGAACGCGTGTATAAACGTTAAGAAAATAGTTAGAAAGGATAGCCTATGAAAGAGATAATTCGCACATTGAAACCCTATATACCAGAGGAGCCTGCTGCAGCGGTAAAGGAACGTCTTGGGGTGGACCGATTAGTGCGCTTGTCAGCCAACGAAAACCCATATGGTACATCTCCATTGGTTCGTGAGGCTATCCTTAGCTATGTAACACATAATGATGCTAACTATTATCCCGATGGTAACGCCACTGATTTGCGTATGAAATTAGCTGCGTATTGGAAGGTACAACCGGAGCAACTCGTTATTGGTGTAGGCCTAGATGAGGTTATCGCGATGGTCAATAAAACCTTGATCAGCGCAGGTGACTCCATCGTGGTAAGCGTGCCAGCCTTCTCCGAGTATGCTTTGAATGGTCTCGTTGAGGGCGCTGAAATTCGCGAGGTCCAAGCTGATTTTGAAACAGGTCACTATGATTTCGCCGCATTGTTGAAAGCTGTGGACGAAACAACACGCCTCGTATGGATTTGTAATCCTAATAACCCTACAGGTACCTATGAAACTGTTGAAGATATCCGTAACTTTATTGCAAAAGTACCAAAAGAAACATTAGTTATCATCGATGAGGCCTATATTGATTTTGTTACATCTGTAGATGTTCCTACAGCACGTGCATTACTAGATGAGTTCCCAAATGTAGCTATTATGCGGACTTTCTCCAAGGCGTATGGCCTTGCTAATTACCGTGTAGGCTATATGATGACGCCTTTAGAACTTGCAAACTATATGCAAACTATCCGCTTGCCATATAATCTCAATACTTTATCCCAAGTAGCCGCAGAAGCAGCCTTTGATGATCAAGCATTCTTAACAAGAACGATATCTCAAAATGCAGAAGAGCGGGCTAAATGGGAAAGCTTATTTAATGAATTAGGCATTCACTACTATAAGAGTGAAGCGAACTTTATTTTCTTTGCTGTATCTGATGCAGAAGGCTTAGCCGATGCATGGCTAAAAGAAGGTTATCAAGTGCGCCGTGGACAACGGGAAGGTTGGTTGAGACTTACCATTCCAATGGCTCAAGATGGAGCTGTTATGCGCGGTATATTAAAACAATTCATGAATTAATCAATATGGGATATATCATATATACTAATAATTCGCGCCTTATGATATCAAGTTTCATTCTATAGAATGGAGTTTAGCTTTTACCCAATTGAATGGCAGGAGTTTTTATCCTGTTTAGAGAATATATTTAACGAAAATAACGTGAACGACGAGCCCTAGTGATGACTGGGGCTCATTAAGGCTGTTGAAAGGAGTATATTATGATTGCCATTATAGATTATGATGCGGGCAATACATTTAATGTTCAGAAAGCGTTGGCCTACATCGGACTTGATGCGGTGCTAACAGCAGATCCTGAGGTTATACTAAATGCTGATGGCGTTCTCTTGCCAGGTGTAGGCGCCTATGCGTCGGCAGTAGCAGTTCTTAAGGAACGTGGTCTCGTCGATGTCATTCATGAAGTGGTAAAACGAGAAATACCATTATTAGGTATTTGCTTGGGTATGCAGCTATTATTTGAAGAGTCCGAAGAATATGGTCCAACACCAGGCTTAGGACTTATTCCAGGCAAGGTAAAAGAAATTCCTCGTGACCTTGGCCTCAGTGTGCCCCACATGGGTTGGAACAAAAATATAGTGCACCATCCAGATAGTGCTTTCAGCAATGTAGACAATCAATATACCTATTTCGTTCATTCCTATTATGTAGATACAGACCCTGAATTTATTACATCCACTGCAAACTATGGTATCGATGTACCTGGCGTTGTAGAGCGCGGTAGAGTGTATGGAATGCAATTTCATCCTGAAAAAAGTGGTGTAGTAGGTTTAAATCTATTGCGTGCATTTGGCAATATTACGGAAGCCTATGCAGCGGCGAAACAATAGGAGGGTCATTCTATGTTAGCGAAACGTATTATTCCTTGCCTCAGTGTGGCAAATGGTCGTGTCCAGAATGGTGTGCAATTCCGAGATATGGTTGATGCCGGCGATCCTGTTGAATGTGCGGAACGTTATGAGATACAAGGGGCGGACGAACTTGTATTATTAGATATAACGGCTACAACAGAAGGCCGTAAAACCTTTACTGATATAGTGCTTAATGCATCGGATAAGGTATTCATGCCATTAACTGTAGGTGGTGGCATTGCTTCTGTGGAGGATATGACGCAGCTTATGAAAGCTGGTGCCGATAAGGTTTCTGTCAATACGGCGGCACTATCTAATCCATCCCTTATCACAGAAGGGGCAAAGAAGTTTGGCAATCAAGGCATCGTTGTGTGCTTAGACGTAAAATATAATCCTTTTGAGAAAATGTGGTATGCCTATGGACATGGCACATCCGATGATCCGGGGGCACAATGCAAAAATGCTTTAGAATGGGCGAAAGAAGCGGTAGACCGTGGTGCAGGTGAGTTATTGGTAACGAGTATCGATAGACATGGTACAGGTCTTGGCTTTGATATTGAATTATATCAAGCCTTGGCAGAGGTTGTTGATGTGCCTGTAACGGCCTTTGGTGGTGCTGGAAATATACAGCATTTTGTGGATTTATTTACAAAGACAAATGTAACTGGAGCTCTTGCTGATGCGTTACTACATAACAAAGTATTAACAATAAAAGATATTAAAAAAGCACTTCATGAAGTAGGCATCGTCGTAAGACAATAGATAATTACTATCAAAATAAAACGATAAAAGCATTCTCTTATTAACGGAGAATGCTTTTTAATTATGCTTTTAACTCATAATGTGCATTCAAAATGATAAATCGATAATTGACACTTTTATGTTTAGATATACAATAATTATTGTAAGTACTAAAAGTTTAGAGAGCCAATGTGGCATGGATGTGCAAAAGATTTATCAGATATTTTTATATAACACCATGTCACACAAGACAATTGGAGGTGTTTATATGGTTATGAATGGTATTTACTTAGTTATAGCCTCCGCGTGTATTCTAATTTTAGCGTACCGCTTTTACGGGGCTTTCATAGCGGCGAAAGTATTAACATTGGATGAATATCGTCCAACGCCAGCTATGGTTCACAACGACGGTCACGATTACGTGCCAACTAACAAATGGGTAACATTTGGTCATCACTTTGCAGCGATTGCTGGTGCAGGTCCTCTTGTAGGTCCTGTTATCGCAGCCCAGTTCGGGTATTTGCCTGGTGCATTATGGATCCTTATCGGTTCCGTATTAGCCGGCGCTGTACATGACATGGTTATCTTGTTCGCATCTGTTCGCTATGATGGTAAATCTATTGCGGATATTGCACGGGAAGAAATCAGTAAATTTGCTGGTTTCGGTGCTATGCTTGCTACATTGTTCCTATTGATCATCACCCTTGCTGGTATGGCCGTAGTAGTAGCTAACGCATTGCATAATTCCCCATGGGGTTTCTTCTCCGTATTTGCTACAATTCCAATCGCTATTTTCATTGGTATTTATTTGAAATGGTTGCGTCCTGGTAAAATTCAAGAAGCAACTATTATCGGTGTAGCGTTGATCTTCGCAGCTATTATCTACGGTCCAAACGTAGCAGCTAGCGAATATGCTTCTTGGTTTACATATGACTTGCAAACTATTGAAATCATGCTTGCAGTCTATGGTTTCTTTGCAGCAGCATTGCCAGTATGGTTATTGCTTGCTCCTCGTGACTATTTGTCCACATACCTTAAAATCGGTACAATCGGCGCATTGGCTCTTGGTATTATCATCGTAATGCCTGAAATTCAAATGCCAGCTGTTACTCCTTATATCTGGGGTGGCGGTCCTGTATTGAAAGGTTCTGTATTCCCTTACATCTTCATTACTATCGCATGTGGTGCGTTATCTGGTTTCCATACTGTTATCGCAACAGGTACAACACCTAAAATGCTTACTAATGAAAAAGAAATTTTGCCTATCGGCTATGGTGCAATGTTAACAGAAGGCTTCATCGCTATGATGGCGTTGATCGCAGCTACTGCATTGCATCCAGATGATTACTTCGCAATTAACTCCACTGTTGAATCCTTCAAAGCCTTAGGCCTTCAAGTTCATGAATTGCCAGCATTGTCCGCAATGGTTGGTGAAGACTTGATGCACCGTCCTGGTGGCGCCGTATCCCTTGCAGTAGGTATGGCACATATCTTCTCCAGATTGCCTAACATGGATCACTTATTGGGTTACTGGTATCACTTCTGTATCATGTTCGAAGCATTGTTCATCATGACTTTGATCGATGCTGGTACTCGCGTAGGTCGTTACTTACTTCAAGAATTATTAGGTCATTTCCATCCTAAATTCAACGACCAACATTGGGCTCCTGGCGTTTATGGTTGTGCAGCTTTAATTTGTGTATTGTGGGGCTACCTAGTTCTACAAGGTAACATCGGTATTATCTGGCCTCTATTCGGCGTATCTAACCAATTATTAGGTACTATGACATTGGCTGTAGGTACTACAGTTATCATGCGACTTGGCCGCAAACGTTATGCATGGGTAACAGGTATTCCTTGTATCCTCATGGCTATCGTGGCTATCGCTGCAGACTTTGAAAATGTATTTAACAGCTATATCCCAGCTGGTAAATGGATCCTAGTAGCATTTAGTGCTGCCATGTTCCTCATGATCCTTATCGTATTAGTAGAAGCAGTTCGTAGCTGGATTCGTTTGGCGGACATTCCTCAAGACTATCGCACTCAAGAAGAAATTGAAGCTGAAAGCCTTGTAAAATACGGTAAACAAGCAAAAGCATAATAGCTTGTTTTATTAAACATTTAAAAGGGCACTCATAACGAGTGCTCTTTTTTATATAATTAGTGTATTTCATAGAAATCTATGGGGTTTAAAATAAAATTCTATAGAATTTGTTGACATACATCATAATCTAATATACGATGTATGTAGTGATATATATTACTACAATAAAATAGTTAGGTAACGGCGCCTTGCATGCAGAGTTTCTGCGAGCAAGGCGCTTTTTGTATGGAAAGGAGTATCTTATGGTCAATATGATTGATACGGGCAACACAGCATGGGTCTTGTTGTGTGCTGCTTTAGTATTCTTTATGACACCTGGTTTAGCGTTGTTTTACGGTGGGATGGCGCGTAGTAAAAATGTGCTAGGTACGATCATGCAGAGCTTCTTTTTGATTGGTGTCATCTCTGTTGAGTTTATTTTGATTGGCTATACGCTAATTTTTGGTGATGATCTACATGGCATCATCGGTGACTTTAGTAAATTTGGCCTTGGTGGTGCGGAGACAGCCGTCTTAAGTGATACACATATTCCTGAGCTTGCCTTTGTAGCATTCCAATGCATGTTTGCTGTTATCACACCAGCCATCATGAGTGGCTCTATTACAGGGCGTATGCGCTTTGCCCCCTTTGTAGTATTTGCTTTGCTATGGTCTATCTTTGTATATAATCCGGTGGCCCATTGGATTTGGGGCGGTGGCTTCCTCAGTGATTTAGGCGCATTAGACTTCGCCGGAGGACTTGCGATTCACGTGTTATCCGGTGTGTCTGGTTTGACCTTGTGTATGCTGCTAGGCCGTCGTCGCGGCTATGGACGCATGCCTATGCTGCCTCACCACTTGCCGATGACAATTCTTGGGGCCGCTATTCTATGGTTCGGTTGGTTTGGCTTTAATGCAGGATCTGCTCTTGGCGTAGGATTCCTTGCGGCTAATGCAGTGTTAACTACACAAATCTCTGCAGCTGTTGGTATTGTGGGATGGGTGCTAGTAGAAATGTTGCATCGTGGTAAACCTACTGTATTAGGGGCTGCCTCTGGCGGTGTATCTGGTCTGGTAGCAATTACACCAGCCGCAGGTTTTGTAACGCCTATGGCGGCCATTGTTATTGGCTTTATAGGCGCAGTTGTGTGTTATCTAGCCGTAGCAATCATTAAAAACCGCCTTGGTTACGATGATTCACTTGATGCCTTTGGCATTCATGGGGTAGGTGGCACATGGGGGGCTATTGCTACAGGTTTATGGGCTACGACTACTGTTAATTCTGAGGGGGCGAATGGGTTGTTCTATGGGGGTTCCTTATTAGGGCCGCAATTACTTTCACTAGTGATTGCTTATGTGTTTGCCATTGTAGGTACATTTATACTATTTAAAATCGTCAGTGCTTTTATGGATATGCGTGTTAGCATTGGCTCTGAGTCACTAGGTATCGATATTAGTGAACATGGAGAAGGCGCTTATAATCAATCTGAATTTAAAAGCTCTGGTCGATTTATTTCGTCCAATCAAACATCCTTATTATGAGTTACGATTATTGAATAGGAGTTAAGTATATGAAACGAATGAAAAAGGTAGATATAATCGCTCGTGCTGAGCAATTAGAGGATCTAAAAGAGGCTTTAAATAGGATTGGTATTCAAGGTATGACGGTGTCACAAGTTTTTGGTTGTGGTTTACAAAAGGGGCATACTGAAGTTTATCGGGGCCAACAATATGATGTGAACCTCATTCCTATGGTAAAAGTGGAAACCGTTGTGTGTGATGTGCCGGTTGACCTTGTAATGGATACAGCACGAAATACGTTACAAACTGGTGAAGTAGGGGACGGTAAAATTTTTGTATATGATGTAGAAGACGCAATGCGCATTCGTACAGGTACAAGAGGAACCAAAGCCGTAACCGACGATGAAGCATAAATACTGAATTCTTAAATAGAAAGGAGACGAGATTTAATCTCGTCTCCTTTCTATTTAACCTTTTCCGAGTAATGCTTCATAGCATTGTTATCAGAGTTTAGGAATATATTTTATTTTAATGGGACAACTTTATAGCAAAAGTTATGAAATGAGTGGTCTATACATAATGAGCGACTTAGCTCGCTTTGGAGCGAAGTTGTATAGACCACTCATTTCAATATGTAGGCCGATATGTTTTGGGGCCCCATTAAAATAAAATTATAAATATATCGTGATATAATAAGGCTATGAAACATTACGTGCGTTCCTATTGGACAAAATATAAACAATTGTATAAGAAAGGCTTAAAAGGTATTGCTGCTTTTCTTGCCATTGGAGCGATTATAGTCTTTGTACTAGCTACTATTGCTAGTCGTGGGATGGGCGTTATTTTTAATGAGGTTATGGCTCGCCAGACTATGATGCGCGGTACTGTTACGGTGGAAAGTTTGTCTGCCACGCCTTGGGGAACATTATCCTTTACTGACTTGGTATGGAAGGATCCAGAAGGCCGAGAGTTGCTCACAGTGCCAGATGGAAAGATTCGCGTTAATATGTGGGACGTAATAACACGGAATTTTAAGGCCTCTGCTATAAACGGAATCGAGCTAAATGATGCGACCATTGTAGTCGATTTAGACGATAATAACCGTCTTGACTTTGTGCCTGCTTCGCCTGATGTAAACAAGCCACTCAATGAGGTAGAGCCACGACCTAAACCTCCTAAAAAGACGACTCAAGAGCGACAGGAGGAACTAGGCAAGAAGGTTCGTAACTTTAATTGGGACGGTCAACATTTAAATCTTACGATTACATTGAGAAATAACCAGCTGGAAATCTTTCAGAAAAATCGTCACTATGTAATGAAGAACGTGAATTCTAAGATACATCTTGATAGTAACCGTGCTATTCGCATCGATATGGAAACGGGTAAGTTCGGTGGCACAGCCATTGGTGATGGTCTTACACTAAAAGGTCGTGTTGATCTAAAGGATGTATTAAAGCATCGCATGCCTCAGTTAGACTTGCAGTTTGATGTAAAGGGTGTGGACCCATCATCACTCGGTTTTGGCGATAATATCCACGATGCAATGACCTTGCTGACGCGAGTAACGGGTGATTTTAATCGTCCATTGGCTAAAGGTCGTGTAACGATGCCTGTTTTACGAATTCCGGCGCTTACCTTTGAAAACGTAGTGGGCGATGTAATATACCAAGACGGTATTTTGAACTTTGAAAATGTAAATGCTAATGTATACGGCGGAAAGCTAGAGGCAAAGGGCATATATAATTTAGATACTCGTGCTTATACGATTACAGGGATAGCAAAGGATCTAGATAGTAGTGAGGCTCTTAAAACACCTGAATTTGTTGTACCTGTGTCGGCTAAGTTGAACTTTAAAAGCGAGGGCCAGCCTCGTGACATGGAGGTATGGGGCAATTTCTGGTCTGGAGAAGGACACTATATGCTCATTCCTATTAAAAATATTACAGGGAACTTTCACAATAAGGGACGGCATTTATCATTTAGTGATGTGAAAGTAAATACGAATATTACCACAATTTCAACAGATGCGTTACGTATAGATAATGGGCAACTCACCATGGGACCACTTAACATTACGTCCCATGGGGGCAGTAATTTTATCATCTATGATGAAGACTCATTTGATGAGCTAGATGAGAATATGGATCGTATTAAATCTGGCATGAAAAAGGCCCGAGAAAATAGCAAAGAAGCGTCTGATTCGGCTAAAAGTATAGATAATATCAAGCCTCCTGAGGATATAAAATCATCTTTTGATGATTTAAAACGGCAAATGGATGGGGTAAAAAATACCTTTAAAGATATCAAAATAAAATGATAAATGAAATATGTATGATGTTAACTCTCTTTCATTGTGCGTTTAAGTGACAAGTTTATAATAAACTTCCGTTATCATGATTTTTGATAAATACTTTTGTGTTTTGGAGGTTTTTATGAAAGTATCAAAACAATTCTCTATCGTTTTGGCTGCATCTGTACTTGCGTTCGGTGTAGCTACATTGGCGCCACAACAAGCGGACGCTTCTTATGGCTATAAATATACTGACTCCCAACGCCCACCAGTATCCACTCCAACAGGTTATGTTAATCCAGCTATGGGCTCTACTGTAACAGTTACAGATCCTGCACCTGCTACAAATAAACTGACTACTCCTAAAGCTAGTGTTAATAGCACTAAAGTGACTGATGTTGCACCTAAATATTCCGATTACAATGATATTGCAGCATACTCTTTAGCTGTGGCTGATTATTTCATGGCGAAGATTATGGCTATATATGGTAGTGGTAATACGGCACTTAACCGCTATGGTTTTGGTAAATAGTTTTCTAAACTTAGTAGGCTCAATCTCAAATAATTGGATTTGAGTATAATTAAATTTAGCCATAACTAGATTTGGTCATATAACACAAAAAAGGTCCCTTTATGGGACCTTTTTTATGTGTCTAGATTGCGTTAACGACGTACTAGATTTGTTTAACAATCTAATAGATCTACTTATCGATCTAATCCATTAGCACGTTGGTATTCAGATACTTCTGTAGCTGTTGTTTGTTCATCTGTTGTGACAGTATCTTTGGCTAACGATTTTTTGATTTTGATAAGTGGTTTTTCTGTTGCTTTTGGATCTTCTTTTTTCTTCACATCTTCTTGAGATGGTGGTAAGAATGTATTGAGTTCATTCTTATGAGATACCTCTGTGTTTGTAGTGGATGCCAATTGTGCGCGTTGAGGGGCGATGAAGATTTCATCCTTTGTAATTTTCACGTCGTTCAATAATAATTTGAACACTTGAGGTTTTATAAAGATTGTGCCGTCCACTTTGCGAGCTGCAGGCAAGAAGGTTTCAGATGTATCAAGGTTGATAATCTTTAATTTGCCATGGCGGACTACTTCAGCAGAGTCTGGTTGGATTGCTAATGTAGCAATGTTCATATCTACCAACGCTGTTTTAGTAGGCTCATCCCAAGCCACTTTATAGCCTAATGCTTCAGATACTTGGCGCAATGCTACGAGGGGTTGACCATCTACATAAATTACATTTTGTTGACCATTGATAGGCTCTACAACCTTGCCATCTACATTAATGTGATGAGCAGTCGTAACAGATGCAGGTTTTTCAAGGTTCATAGCTGGACCAGGATTTTCCATGCCAATAGCTGCTTGTGCAGGTTGTACTGTGCCAAATGTGAAAGCTAATGCACCTACAGCGATGCTAGATAAAATAAGCTGTTTTAATTTCATAAGGGACCTCCATAAGGTGTTATATTTTTCTGAATATATTAACGTTACCAAATGTATATGAATATTTTATTATAAATTTTAATTTTATACAATCTATATGTGGGCGTAATATAATTGAACTGGGTTATGAGGATAGAATAGCTTATTTATAAACACAGGATGGATCGGTCATTTAACTATAGTCTAAAGTCGTTTATCTCTATAAGTAGTGTATTCTTTTATATGCTATAATTAAGTATCACATGAATTATTCAATATATTTAATGATAGAGTTATAGCGTTTATAGAAAGAGGTTCCTTATGGCATCCGGCAGATCTGAAAAAGAGTTACAAGGGGTAACGATGTTAGGTCACAAGACCGATTACCCTACTGATTATGCACCACAGGTGTTAGAGGCGTTTGATAACAAACACCCTGATAACGATTACTTCGTTAAGTTTAACTGTCCTGAGTTCACTAGCTTGTGCCCTATGACAGGTCAACCAGACTTTGCGACGATCTACATTTCTTACGTACCAGATAAGAAAATGGTGGAGTCCAAGTCTTTGAAATTATACCTATTTAGTTTCCGCAATCACGGGGACTTTCACGAGGACTGCATTAACATCATCATGAAAGACCTCATCAAGTTGATGGATCCTAAGTACATCGAGGTATGGGGCAAGTTTACGCCGCGTGGTGGTTTGTCCATCGATCCATACGCAAACTACGGCAAGCCTGGTACAGAGTGGGAAAAGACGGCAAAAGAACGCCTTCATTTCCATGATATGCAGCCTGAGCGCGTAGCATACCGTTAATATGGCATACGAATATTTAACAATGGTCACATCGTTCATAATGTTTTTTATGATCGGTGTGATCTTGTCTATACACCCTGCATCCATAATCGTAGGGGAGCATACGAAGTTATCACATCTGAGTCGATGGACTCGGTGGAATGGGTATCTTATTTTTATATTGACCATGTTTATTGTGGATGTACTCATAACGAATGGCCTATATGCTGTATTTTATGATGTGTATGGCAATCTATCTGTTCTGCGTGAGCTGGCTATTGATCCGATGGCTATATTCTTTAGTGAAAGCTTCCAAATAGGCGTTGTTATCGTCTTTGTTCTAGTGTTGCTACAAGTGTTAGGTCTCGTCGATTTGGCTCATGGTGAAAGAAACTTATCGTTTCACTATGACCAACTGCATCAAGGTAAAGAACAACCTTCCTGGATGGAACAGTACATGGCCCATGAAAAGGGCGGGTTGGGCTTAGCTATTGTAGGATTGATTTACATGTTGCGGATGACCATGAGAACTATGTGGCCTTATATTATATGCCTTATATGGTTCAAGCTTATAGCGATGCTTGCTAATGTGCTACTTTCACCAGTCATCAATCGGTTAATGCATGTTGAAACGATGACATCAACGCATATCATACTAGACCCTTATGTAGCGA
Source organism: uncultured Veillonella sp. (assembly GCF_900545205.1). Classification (GTDB taxonomy): domain Bacteria; phylum Bacillota; class Negativicutes; order Veillonellales; family Veillonellaceae; genus Veillonella. Next base: position 35,087 of record NZ_UQYC01000006.1, read on the forward strand.
TATATGTGATAGCAGGATTCCTGTGGGGCTATGTAGCGCTACACTATGACATAGATAAGGCGTATAATGTAGCGAATAGTACCGTGATAGCCATCGTTCCGCGTCTTACCGTTATACTAGGGGCCGTCATCTTTATTGGGCTTGCGCTAGCTATCATTATGGTGCCTATTACCTGGGATGTGGTAGTAGACACACTAACAAAATTATAAATAAACCTAGTTATTTCCTGTATTTTTAGGGCTTTAAAAGCGGTTCTCATTCTCTTGACAATGCATAGATGCAGGTGATAGAGTATGAGTGTATTTATGAGAATACACAAATGGTTATATCCAGTGTATAGAGAATAACAAGGTGAAATTCATATCGTCCTTGGGATGTTCCTGAGGACGATTTTTATCATCTATCGCCAAAAGGAGGATCAGATGAGCATAGTCACAAATCAAACAACTGAACTGATTGGTAAAACTCCGGTATATCAATTACCAAATACCAATATTTATGTAAAACTTGAAAAATATAATGTAGGCGGTTCTGTGAAAGACCGTGCTGTACTTGGCATGTTACAAGACGCTAAGGAAAAAGGACGCCTTCACGAAGATAGCATTATCGTAGAGGCTACAAGCGGCAATACAGGTATTGCTCTTGCTATGGTGGGCGCCATCTTGCATATTAAAACTGTTATTATTATGCCTGAAAGCATGAGTAAAGAACGCCGTGAGCTTATTAAGGCCTATGGTGCTCAACTCATCTTAACGCCGAAAGAAACGGGTATGAGAGGTGCTCTTGAACGAGCTAATGAAATTTTAGATAAATATCCAAATGCTTTCACATTGGGCCAATTCGTAAACCCTGCAAACCCAGATATGCATTATCGTACAACTGGTGCCGAAATTGTAGAACAAGTGCCAAATGTAGATGTATTCATAGCGGGTATCGGTACTGGCGGCACTTTCACAGGCGTTGCAAAACGATTGAAAGAACATAATCCTAACTTAAAGGCCATCGCCGTAGAGCCAACAGGTTCTCCAGCCATTACGGAAGGTAAGGGCGGCCCTCACAAAATTCAAGGCATTGGGGCAGGCTTTATTCCTGAAAACTTTGATCAAAGCTTGATGGACGGTGTACAAACCGTAAGCGATGAAGAGGCTTTCAGTGAAGTGCAAACCTTTATGCGTGAAAGTGGTGTTTCTATTGGCCTTTCCTCAGGGGCGGCTATCGTTGCGGCAAAGCGTATTGCTCGTGAAGAGCCAAAGGCGAATATTGTGGTGATTGCGCCAGATGGGGTAGAAAAATATTTATCCCTTTTGGACTTTGCCAATAATGAATATGTAAAGTAACGGATTTCGCATAGATAAAGCATCTTATGTATAGGAATACATACCACATATGTTGTATACTATATATTATATATGAGTAGAGTTATTTGAGATGGAGTCGCTATGATACAAGGTTTACGCGAATTATGGGGCAAAATTCAATATAATATTAAACGTGTAATGGATTCTGACCCGGCAGCAACAAATGTGTGGATGGTCATTTGGACATACCCGCATATTACAGCCTTGTTCTGGCATTTCTTTGCGCATCGCCTCTATAAGGCGGGATGGCCAACCTTGGCTCGTCGTGTAGCACTTCATTCTCGTCACGTAACCGGCATTGAAATCCATCCAGGTGCTACCATCGGTCGTGGTTTATTTATCGACCATGGCATGGGTGTCGTTATCGGTGAAACGGCAATCGTAGGGGATAATGTGACCTTGTTCCACCAAGTGACGTTAGGTGGCATGTCCTCTAAAAAGGTAAAACGCCATCCGACCATCGAAGACGAAGTACTCATCGGTACAGGCACGAAAATCTTAGGCGATATTACTATTGGGGCACGCACTAAAATCGGTTGTAACCTCGTTATCAAACACGATATCCCTAAAGATATGGTTATCTTTGAAACAGATCCGGAAAATATGTATGTTCGCAAACCTCGTCGCACTAATAACGGTAAGGCTGAGGAAAAGAAAATTCCTGATGATTACATAGAATATTACATTTAATGTAGTGTAATAAAACCGCATATAATATAGAAAGATAGAACCTCTAACTATTAGTTGAACTAGTAGTTAGAGGTTTTTTTTATAAAAATATTCAAAAAAATCGATTTAATATATTGACAAGGAAAATCATTATTGATAAAATAGGTTACGTAATCAATACTGATTACAAATTAGATAAACGAATTGATGGCATAGAAGCCGACTGGGTTTATTCTGCTTTTTGAATAAACTGTATTTGAGAATTAAAAGAAAAAGGAGTATTACTATGAAAAACTTACAACAAGTAAACCAATATTTAGCAGATCTTTCCGTATGGAACGTAAAATTACATAACCTACATTTCAACGTAACAGGTCCACAATTCAAATCCATTCACGAATATTTGGAATCTATCTATGATGAAGCGTTTGAATACTTCGATGCAGTAGCAGAACACGTGAAAATGCAAGGTCAATTCCCATTGGTTAATTCTGCAGAATACGCTAAATTGACTAAAATTGAAGAATTGGGTCAAGAAGATATCCCTCAAGCGAAAGTAATTGAAATTCTTCTTAAAGACTTCAAATACATGAATGATCAAGCTGTAGCAATCCGTGCAGCTGCTGATGAAGAAGGGGACTTCTTGCTCGTAAGCATGATGGAAGATCACGTTGCATACTATGTAAAACAAATCTGGTTCATCGAATCCATGTTGAAATAATACGATTGACAATGCCTTATTGGGTATGATATGATTACCCAGTAAAGCATGGAGGATTACTCAAGAGGCTGAAGAGGACGGTTTGCTAAATCGTTAGGGCGGGTTACCGTCGCTAGGGTTCGAATCCCTAATCCTCCGCCATGCTGAGACCTCACATCACGCGATGTGAGGTCTTTTTGTTTATTGTGGTATTTACTGGGTATGGACCTAAAGGTGTAAGGGCTCAAGTGAGCTTGAGGTCTTGTAAATATTGATTTATACAGGTGTGTAAGGTTATAGAGTTGACGTATGATAAGGGGTTTCATATAATAGATTGTATCAAATGTAATTTTAAGGAGACTCTTATGAATACAAAATATACACGTCACATACATTTACTTCGTCGCGCTGTTGGCATCGGTGCATTATGTCTCGTTGCCTCTGTTGGTTTCGCGCATGCTGAAAGCATTGCTATTCCAAGCGCACGTCCCATGATAGATGGTGTGAGTGCTGATGTAGAAACTGTTAGTAGCTCTAGCAAAGTACAACACCATGTGAGTACAGGTGTAATTACACCAAGTGATTGGACGTATACAGCGTTACAAACACTAATTAAGCACGGTGCTATTACAGATACACATGGTTTTGTTTTTGATGGTAATACAAGCTATACAAAAGATGAGCTTATGCCTCTTATTGATGAGGTAGTAACAAAACGTGAACAAATGAATGAAAACGATCGTCAATATGCATTGCGTATTTACCAAGAAAATATGCGTGATGTGATGGACTATCGGATTGCTCGCGATAAGAAAATTACTCAAGACCGTCGTCAAAAATTAGACGAAAAGCGTGCTGAAAAGGCTAAGAAATCTGGTAAAACATACCAAGTATCTAAATCTCAACAAGATGCTTTAGATACGGCTAATGATGAGGTAGCAAAACCAGAGGAGCGCGCTTTAACTGATGAGCAAATCAAAGAAAAGATGAAGAAGTTCAAAATTGATGATTCTCGCGTTAAAGTAAATAATAATGTGCGCATCCGTTATACAGGTGGTAAGGATAGTAAATCCAAAACCGATGCTCGCATGCAAACGGAGATGACCTTTACTCTATAACCCTTTATAAGGAGTTATAATGATTGATTTCTTAAAGAAACAGTTGTTTACTGTTCACCAAAATGGTAAGCACCAGGTGAGCGAGGTCTTTAAATTTATAGGGCCTGGCATTATCGTAACTGTAGGGTTTATCGACCCTGGCAATTGGGCGGCTAATCTTGCGGCTGGGGCCAGTTATGGTTACGAACTTTTATGGGTAGTAACACTATCTACGATTATGCTGATTTTATTGCAGCATAATGTGGCTCATTTAGGCATTGTACGGGGCCAATGCTTATCAGAATGTGCCTATGAATTCTTGCCTCCCTATGTATCGCGATTTGTGTTGAGTACAGCGGGCATTGCAGCTGCGGCGACGGCATTGGCTGAATTTATCGGCGCTGCTATTGCATTGAAAATGCTCTTTGGCATTCCGCTTCTGATAGGTAGTGTATTAACGGCCGTTATATGTACTGTTATGCTCATTACAAACTCCTATCGAAAACTGGAGCGGATTATTGCAGGTTTTGTATCCCTTATTGCATTGGCCTACCTCGTTGAGGTCAATATGGTCAATGTAGACTGGGCGGCAGCAGGCATTGGGTGGGTAGATCCTAAGATTCCGAATGAATCGATGCTCGTTATTTTGAGTACCCAATTCAAAGCGTGCTTTTAATAATCGTTTTACGGATACATCAATGTCCTTTT
>NZ_UQYC01000007.1 GCF_900545205.1 uncultured Veillonella sp.
CTGTTTTGTCATAATAATTTTACGACATACCATAGTACCAGAAGGTGTCACAATTGCTACACCTGTTTTTTCATTGCCTGGATCTACAGCCAAAATGTACGTAGTATCAGTCATATTACTATCCTCATTTCTAATACAGCATTTATATTTTAACACAAAACGAAGGTCTTATGTAAAAATTTACATAAGACCTTCGTTTAAAGTATATAAACCAAAATACTATTCAATTTAATAAGCTGGCATTTTAGCCTTATCATTAAAAACAGGCATTTGAGTAATACGTAACTTAAGATGTACAGGACCAGATGAATATGTATCACCATCAACATACGCTTCCACATGAACCTTGCCATGTATTGTAGCAATGCGACGAATAGCCGTAAACAAATCATCCCCTGGTATCGTTCCGATATCACCAGATAAGGAATCTGGAATTATGCCTTTCGCTCTCGCCTTTTCATTTACTTGCTTCAAGAATTGAAGCATAGCTGATTGAGCATTAGGCCCACCATCCATTACGGCAGAATGGATTACTTCTCCATTTTTATAAATAAATTGTTGTGGATATACTTGGATAACAGCCACTGCAGGTTCGCCAGCAATGATATTTCCAGCCGCTACAACTTGAACGACCATAGGAGTCTTTGCACTATTAAGCTTTTGTGTAGCCACCTCAATATTTTGACGGTCTACATACACAACAGCTTGCCCTTGATCTTCAATACCTAAGCGACGTAGTACCAATTTATTGGTGTCATCAATAATATTTTTGATGGCTGCTTGACTATCTTCTTCACTTAACCCAGGTCGAACAACGGCTTGTGCCAATAATTGATCAACTTGGAAAAGAATAGTCCCTTCACGCAAATGAATAATGCCATTTTGCAATTGTTCTTGCGTTGCTTGTAAATCCTTAATATGAGCTTCCATCTTAGCTCTTGTAGCTTCTAAGTCAGCTAACTTTTTAGATACTTCATCATATGAGGCTTGAAGTGTTGCTAACTCAGCTTCAGTAGCATCTTTGGCAGCTTGCGCACTAGCTAACTCCGCCTTGGTAGCTTCAACCTCACTGCGAATTTGCTCTATTTCAGCCATTCGTTCTGCTAGTTCTTGCTTATTTTGCTCAAGCAATGCTTGTCCTCGAATGAGCTCTTGCGTCTTAGCAGCCACCTCATCATTGAGTTGCTTCATATCCGCTCGCAACTGATCCATCCCAAAAAGTGCTGTTCTTACACTTTGAGAAGTAATGGTTAATACCCCTACTGTAGCAGCAGCAACTAATAAACCTGTTACGATAGTAACAATAATCGATGTATGCTTAGGCCTTAATCCAAAGAGGGACATGCGACGCTTACCAACTTTGGTGCCTAACTTATCCCCCATGTAGGCAATAAGTCCACCCATAAGGGCGATAATAACTAATATTTTAACACCTACTAACATCGAGTCCCTCCTTTCCTAAAATTACACAATTATTTAGTTCAAAAATATTATATTTCGTAAGTCAAATTTATTTCTTTATATACTAGGTTACTTGGATACACGCCAATTTAAATATAAACCTGCAATGATACCTAATGTATCTGGAATTAATGCAGCAAATACAGTCGGCAATGCCCCACCTTTACCTAATGCACCAGCAAATGTCATCACCCCATAGTAGATAAAGATGATTAAAATACTAATACCAAAGCCAATAGATGAGCTAGAGCGTTGTTTTTGAAGGCCTAATGGAGCACCTACAAGAGCAAATACAAAGCTAGCTAATGGAATTGTAAAACGTTGGTACATTTCCATTTCTAGTTTATTTGCATTCGTATACGCCGCCTTATACGCTTTAATTTGATGACGTAATTCCTTGATTGTTAATTCTTCTGGTTTACGTTGATCTTGTTGAATATCCTTTGGTGCAGATTTAATTGGCAAGGACTGCTCCTTAAATTTCATAGTACGTTCTACACCATCACCGGCGGAAATATCATAAATGATGCCGTTTTGCATCACCCAATATTGACCATTCCAAACGGCAGTATCTGCATTTTCAACCTGTTGTAACTTGCCACCTTCACCAAATTGTTGCACCGTAATCATACTTAACTGTTTAGTCTCTGCATTGTAGCTTTTAGCATACATCAATGTACCCAAATCATTACCATTCATTGTTTTTAAAACGATATGATTTTGTGTTTGAGGTGATGCATTTTTCATAATCTGTTCCCGTACAATTGTTTGATACATATTATTTGTACGTGGTACAACAAATTCATTAAATGCGACAGCCCCAATTGAGATGATGAGAGCGATGATGTATACCGGCATCGCTAAACGTAAAAAGCTAAGGCCACCGGCACGCATAACAACAATTTCACTGGTGCTACTCAAACGACTAAATGTCATAAGAGAAGCCAATAAAACTGACATAGGGAATGTTAAGATAACAATGCTTGGTAAAGCCAATACAAAGGCTTTCATAACAAGCAATAATGGAGCCCCATATTCAGTAATATATTGAGCAATTCTAAACAATGTGCCCGTACCAATAAAGATGCTGGTAAAAGCAAATACCCCAAATAGGAACGGTCCTACAAAGGCTTTTAGTATATATTTATCTAATAATCTCATAGTCCCCTCCTATAATCTAAAGTTATCCCCTAAGTAATGCTCACGAGCAATTGGATTGTTCGCGATTTCTTCAGGGGTACCTTCTAGGAGGATTTTACCACTACTCAAAATATACGCCTTGTCTACAATCCCCAATGTTTCACGTACATTGTGGTCTGTAATCAAGATGCCAATACCTCGATTTTTAACATGTAAAATAATTTGTTGAATGTCAGCAACCGCTATAGGATCGACACCAGCAAAAGGTTCATCGAGAAGAATAAAATTCGGTTCTAATGCAAGGCAACGAGCGATTTCTACACGACGGCGTTCACCACCAGATAGCTGCATCCCCATACGCTCCCGAACATGACCAATATGAAATTCTTCAATGAGGGATTCCACTATAGCTTCAATTTCATCAGATTTCTTTGATGTTGTTTGTAACATTGCACGAATATTATCCTCAACGGTCATAGAACGAAAGATTGATGCCTCTTGTGGAAGATACCCAATACCTTCAGCAGCGCGTTTATACATTGGAATATTCGTAATATCCTTGCCATCAACGGTAATGATACCAGAACTAGGTCGTTCAATGCCTACAATCATATAGAATGATGTAGTTTTCCCTGCCCCATTAGGACCTAGGAGCCCAACGACTTGCCCCTTATCAACGCGTAGACTAACCCCGTCTACTACATTGCGCCCGTTAAAGGTTTTGACTAAGTTTTTGGTTTCTATATACATATTTAATCCTTATTGATTTGGAACAATGATAAGTGTACTACGGCCACCTAATGTTTCAGCAGAATCATCGGCAAGACGGATTTTAAGCTCTGGTGCATTGAGCACATTACCGTTTTGAACAGCATGAGCAGAACCAGATAAAAGTACAACGCCATCATTTTGATTTGGTGTTTGTGTATAGGTAGCACGTTCTGCAGAGCCAGATACATTTCGTTCTGGGTTAGAGAATGTCACATCCCCTTGTGCCACTGCACGAATTTCTTTTAGCCAACCTTCTACTTGATTACCTGTCAAAGTAGTGCCTTCTGCAATCAAACGAGCATTGCCAGATACAAGACCATACTCTGTATCTGTATTATATTCAACTTTATCACCGAAAATTTGACGATCGCTACGTTGTAAATGAACTCCGCCATTAGCAGTGAATTTATTATTATTGTAACTGTGCACTGATTCTGCAGACATAGCCATATCAGAACCAATCATAGATACGCCGCCATCTAGATTTGCTTCCTGAGTTTTTGTATTATACCATCCATTGGCACCAGTCATCGTTTTATCAGCTTGAGTAATTACCACATTACCTTTTGCATCAGCAATTCCCGTATTGCCATCATAAGATAATGTATCTGCGCTAATAGTCAAAGGATCATTTGCGGCCCAAGCTGTAACAGATGCTGTCATAAGCATAGCCAAAATAGCCATACCAATCTGTTTTTTCTTATTCATTATATTTCCTCGCATTACTTCTTCGTTAACTTTGCATTACCAATAGCTTTAATTTTCTTCAAGGACATGTTGCCTTCAAGTTTATCACCAGTTAATGTTATATCTTTACCGTTATAGGTAAAGGCAGATTTAGATGTCAACGTTTTCGTCTTATTATCAAAGTGAAGTGCATCAGTTTTAAACTCAGCTCCATCAGTATTTGTGGCTGTAACACCTTGATCAATATCAAGGGAGTTACGATCACCGGTCAATACAGCGTGAGGTGCTGTGATTGTTGTAGTTACATCATCTTGATAGAAAAGACCTTTTAAATTAGTCAGCACAATAGCTTTTGTACGTGGATCATATTCAATCTTTTCAGCTGATAATGCCCATACTAGCTTGCCATCTTTTTCTTCTTGTAAATCGGCTCCTTGGAAATTAACTAGTTGTCCATTCTGATTTTGAGTGGTACCAACATCACCAGAGTCTTTCATAATATATACGATAAGACCAATCAGCGCCAACACTATGGCGGCCACTATGGCAATTAATTTTTTATTGTTTTTCATGTGCCCTCTCCCGTGCAGCTACCTTCTTATCATAATCAATAATTTGATCCATCTTAGTCATCCAACGATGTTGGAACCATAGCCACTCATCTGGATGCTCACGAATAAAGTCTTCTGTAACACGTACACATTCCTCAGTTAGACGATACATATCTGCATCTTCATCACCTGTATCAATATAATGTAAGGCTGGTAGAATGTGAACAATATGACCACCTTCTGGTTTTCGAGATGCAAAAATTGGAACTACTGGAGATCCAAATTTTCTTGCAAACGTAGCGGGACCAATAACGGCCGAGGAATCTTGGCCTAAAAATGGAACAGGTAAACCATGTATATAGCCATCTTGGTCAGCTAAAAAACCAAGTAATTTTTTCTTTTTTAATGCTTTAGCAGCAGAAACGATTTCATTGCCACCACTAGCAAACACATCAAGGCCCACCATCTCACGATATTCATTCATGAGACGTGTAAATTGAGCATTAGGTTGTTTCTTAACAATAGTAGTTGATGGATATCCATGAGCAGCCATGGCAGCCCCCATCCATTCCCAGTTGCCAACATGTCCAGTAAGAACAATGACACCTTTATCTTCAGCGATGGCTTTCTCTAAATGTTCTACGCCTCGCATTTCAATATGTTTATTGATAAAGGACTTTGTCAGATTTGGCATATATAAGACTTCCATAACACTACGGCCAAGATTCTTGAACAATTTTTCAATTAATTGCTCTGCCTCTTGATCATTCATGTTCATGCCAATCTTTATATTTTTTATACCTCTAAGTTTTTGCTTCTTCGCTATGAGGCCATATACTGGCCCTAAACTAGCGCCTATGAGCAAAATGAGCTTGTATGGCAGTCGGCAAACAAGCCAGCTAATACCTTTAACTAAATGGTATTGCCATTCGTTATTCATTCTGCCCACCTCCTTATTGTCCATGAGCATGGGCCTCTCGTGCATAATCTGCTACAACAGTTTCCCATAGTCCTTGTTTCTTCAAGATATATTCTACAGCCTCTCTAACGGCACCATGGCCTCCATTGACAGTAGATATAAATTTAGCTAATTCTTTGACCTCTGGTACCGCATTATTGGGTGCCATCGGTAGTCCTACAATTTGAAGAGCCCCTAAATCATTTAAGTCATCCCCCATGTAAGCAATCTCTTCTAAATTGATTTGATGCTCTTTACAAAGGGTTCTTAATGCTTCTGTCTTATTGGCATGCCCCATAAGCAATGCATCAAAATGAAGCTCCTTAGCACGTCGCTCAACCATAGGAGATATCCGTGCTGTGATGATGGCAAGCTTAAGTCCTACTTTTCGAGCTGCCGTTAATCCTAGGCCATCTTTTACAGAGAAAGACTTAAGCTCTTCCCCACTTGATGTATAGATTAGAGTACCATCAGATAGCACGCCATCAACATCAAGAACAATCCATTGAATATTCATTATACAATGCCTCTACGCAATAAATCCGTAATATGAACAATGCCTAGACATTTATTATCTGTATCTACAACTGGTAACACCGTAATAGGGCGTGGTTGATTTTTCTCCATTAAATGAAGAGCTTCAGCCGCTAATTTGTCCTTTGTAATCGTACGAGGCATAGAGGTCATCATATCCTCTACAGGCCATTCTAGGAAATTACTACCAGAATCTAATCCGCGGCGCACATCACCATCGGTAACAAGGCCTAATAAGTGACCTTCTTCATCAATAACATTAGTAGCACCTAAACCTTTTTCGGTCATTACAAAGAGTGCATCTCGCACTGTTGCACCTTTAAATACCGTAGGATTATCTTCACCACCATGCATAATATTTTCTACGGTCAACAATAATTTGCGACCAAGAGAACCACCTGGATGGAATACAGCAAAGTTTTCAGGTGTAAAGTGATGTCGTTCTAATAAGCATACTGCTAAGGCATCACCTAATGCTAAAGCAACAGTAGTACTTGTAGTTGGCGCTAACCCCAATGGACAAGCTTCACGTTCTACTTCAGCTAGCAATACAATATCAGAATTCTTAGCTAATGTAGATTCTGGTTTACCTACAACACAAATTAATTTTGCACCTATGCGACGTAAGGATGGTAAGATACTGATGATTTCGCCTGTTTCGCCACTATTGGAAAAAGCTAATACTACATCATCTTCTGTAATCATACCAAGATCGCCATGCACACCTTCACCAGGATGCATGAAAAGTGCCGGTGTACCAGTACTAGCCAAGGTAGCCGCAATTTTGCGACCAATATGACCAGATTTTCCCATACCAGTACATACTACACGGCCCTTACAAGCCAAAATCATATTTACAGCATTTACAAAATTGTGATCCAAACGAGAACTTAATTCCTCAATAGCACGTGCTTCCTCATGAAGTACCTGTGCTGCTTGTTCTAAAATAGTCACAAATACCGCCCCTAACCTTTTACGATTTTATCAATAGCTACTAAATCTCGTAGCAAAGCTTCAAAATTATCTAAGTATAACATGTTTGGACCATCGGATAAGGCTTCCTCTGGATTATCATGTACTTCAAAGAATAGACCATCTACACCACTTGCAACAGCGGCACGAGCCAAGTTTGGTACAAATTCGCGATTACCACTAGATTTAGTACCTGCGCCACCAGGTAATTGAACGCTATGTGTAGCATCGAATACTACTGGATAATCAAAAGAGCGCATAATTGGGAAAGATCTCATATCTACAACGAGATTGTTATAGCCAAAGCTAAATCCACGCTCTGTAAGCATAAGATTTTCATTGCCTGTTTCTTTCATTTTATTTAAGACATTTTCCATATCTTTAGGTGCCATAAATTGACCTTTTTTCACATTTACGCATTTGCCAGTTTTAGCTGCACCATATACAAGATCTGTTTGACGACATAAGAAAGCTGGAATTTGTAAAACATCCAATACTTCTGCAGCCGGTTCGATTTGTTCAATGGAGTGAATATCACTTACAACTGGTACATTCAGTTCTTTTTTTATAGAAGCAAGGATTTTTAGACCTTCCTCAAGACCTGGTCCACGGAAAGAACCGTAGCTAGAACGGTTGGCCTTATCGAAAGAAGCTTTAAAGATATATGGAACTCCTAAGCGTTCACAAATTTCTTTTGCTCGTTTGCCAATAGCCAATGTACGGTCATAATCTTCAATAACACAAGGTCCAGCAAGGACAAAAAGACCTTTACCGCCACCGACTGTAATATCTTTAATTTGAACTGTTTTCATTTATTTCTCCTCTTGCTCGTAAATTGCATTTACACGAGCTAAGTCTTCCGGTGTATCAACACCGATAAATCGTTTATCTGTAAGAATAACACGAATAGTATAGCCATTTTCAAGAGCGCGCAATTGCTCTAACGATTCGGTTTGCTCCGCTGGTGTTGGTTCCATCTTTGCATAGTTTAATAAGAAATCTCTACGATATGCATAGATGCCAATATGTTTTAACGGCGCACGTACAAAATCATGACGTGGATACGGAATTAAGGATCTAGAAAAATACATCGCATCATTGCGATTATTTAAAATAACCTTTACAGCTGATGGTTCATCGTATTCATCCTCTAATAAAGGAGTGGCTACGGTAGCCATTTGTAAGTTTGGATCTTCTTCAAAAAGTTGGGCCAATTCATCAATAAGTTTTGGCTCAATCATAGGTTCATCACCTTGAACATTAATAATGACATCTAAGTCTGTATAATGATTAGCAACCTCGGCTAATCGATCAGTTCCTGTAGGGTGATTCGGGTCTGTCATCATAACAGAACCTCCAAAGTTTTGAACTGCAGAATATACACGTTCATCATCTGTAGCAACAATAGTACACTCAGTTTTTGTCGCTTGTGACACTCTTGCATAAACACGTTCAATCATTGGTTTACCTGCTATATCCGCTAATGGTTTTCCTGGTAATCTTGTAGAACCATAACGAGCAGGAATAACGCATCCAAACTTCACAATAATCCCCCATTTCTGTTATTCGTGTATCTAATTATTATACACTAAATCTCTAAATTTTCTATGAATTCTTGTTTTTCAGAGATGAACTCAATTCCAATAGATAGCACTAGAATCGGCATTTTCAAGTCTTCAATTGCATGCAATTGACTTAACTTCACCGCATCCTTCTCCGTGATACAAATAGCATCTGCTTGATGAGCAAATGCCTCTTTCCAAATATCTACAACATCATCATTTTCGAAATTATGATGATCACCAAATGGCATTGTATGGACCACATTATATCCGATATCGGTCAATGTTTGTGTAAAGGATTGAGGGTTCCCAATACCACTAACCGCCATGATTCGATGCTTTTGATATGTATCGACTGGAGAACCATTTTCTCCGTTGGCCCACTCATCTAATGTATACATACATTGAGGCTTGTGGATTGTTTCATATACAGGTGTATTAGGTAACATATGAGCTAAACGCTTACGGATACCTGAAACAACACCTGGTGCCACTTGATCCACCTTGGTAAGAACAATAATACTAGCTCTTTGTAAGCCACTAAGCGGTTCTCGTAATAAACCACGAGGTAATACATGCTCATAACCAAATGGATTAGAAGCATCAATAAGAACGATATCAATATCTCGAGCTAATGCGCGATGTTGAAAGCCATCATCCATAACTAAACAATCTGCACCGAGCTCATTTATAGCAATTTCTGCAGATTTAGCCCGTTCACGGCCGATGATCACATTAGACTTTTGTAATACTTTGGCTAACAACCAAGCTTCATCACCACTAATAAATGGCTCTACCAACATAGCACCATCTTTAGAAATAATTATATTTTTCTTATTGTCCTCAGCCCGATAGCCACGACTTAGCACAGTAGGATGGAGTCCTTTTCGGGCGAGTACATCACATATAAATCTCACCATTGGGGTTTTACCTGTACCACCAGCAGTAATATTACCAACACTGATAACCGGAACAGTAACTTTAGTAACCCCTTTTCCCGCATCAAATCGAGCATTTCGTATTGATACAGCCTTTTCGTAACCTTTACTTAGAAAGCCCAAGCTGGAACGAGCTATATCACCTAATATGGATTGATTCTCACCACTAACGATGGATTTAAATAATGCTTCCCCACTCATAGGTGACTCCTCCTATTATGTAACATCATAGATGAATCTAATAAATTATATCTAGCTTATGGAATAATATGGTGTTTTTCAAATAACTGACGTAACTCTTGTGTATTGCGTTGTGTAGCACCGCGATTTTCACGAATAATATCAAGACAGTTTTGCCCCATTTCCGTTGATAAATCCTTATCCTTACATAATCGCAATACCATATCAGTTAATTCTTTACCATTCTTCACCTGCTCACAAGCATGACGAGAATGTAATAAAGCGAAAATCTCTTTGAAATTGAACATATATGGTCCTACAAGAATTGGTTTACCATGTGCTGCCGGTTCGAGAATATTATGGCCTCCAGTTTTCACAAGAGAACCCCCAACAAAAATAATATCCCCTAAGCTATATAAACGACCGAGTTCGCCAATAGTATCCAAAACAACTACAGGTATTTCTTCATGAACTGGCTCTGTCATATCACTACGACAAATAGCATTTAATTCATAACGCTTCGCTAGATTTTGAACATCATGACCGCGATATATCTCACGAGGCGCAATTAGTAAACGAGCTTGAGGGTATTCTTGTAATACTTGTTTAAAGGTCTCAAATATTGTTTCTTCCTCACCCTTATGTGTACTACCAGCAATAATTATAGGGTGATTATTACCAAAGCCAAACTCTTCAAGAAGTGATTGTTTTTCTTCGTTTGATACAGTAGCGTACGTTTGGTCGTACTTCATATTCCCTGTTACAGTAATATCTGGTGTATGAGCTCCTAACACTTCAATATGTGCTGCATCAAACTTAGATTGCATACAAAAACGTTCAATAGAACGCAACATTTCTTTTGTAAATGCACTAATATATTTATAGCGTTTCATACTACGATCAGAAATCCGCCCATTAACCATCATAACAGGAATATCTTCTGATTGCGCAATGCGCAAGAAATTTGGCCAAATTTCTGTTTCTACAAGTAAGATAGCAATAGGTTTAATAATTTGCAAAATCTTACGCGTCAAATACGGTAAATCTAGAGGGAAGAAAATAATCCCTTCAGCCTCTGGTATGATGCGATGGGCCATTGCATGGCCTGTTGCAGTTACAACTGACACCACAACAACCGCTTCAGGAAATTCCTTTTTTACTTCCTTCACTAATGGACTAGTAGCTACAATTTCCCCTACAGAAGCAGCATGAATCCAAATAGCACGACGTCCTTCAATTTTTTTTAGTAGTGAGGCTGGCATATAGCCTGCACTCTGTTTGATACGCTCATAAAATCCATCTTCAAAGGCAAGGCGGTATAGAATAACCGGAATCAAGCCAATCCAATAAAATATGAGCAATACGTTATATATCCAGTACATGATTATCCTTTGTTGGAGAATTGAACGGAATAGAGATGATTGTACAATCCGCCATCAACAGCTAATAGCTCTTGGTGAGTCCCCTGCTCTACCAAGTGGCCTTGATTAAGTACAACAATTTGATGAGCATTTTGAACTGTGCTCAATCGATGGGCAATTACAAATGCAGTACGCCCTTTCATAAGGCGATCTAGCGCCTCTTGTACAAGCTTTTCACTCTCAGTATCTAATGCAGATGTCGCTTCATCTAGAATTAGAATACGTGGGTCTTTCAAAATAGCACGTGCGATAGCTACACGTTGACGTTGACCACCAGATAAGGAACTGCCTCGCTCGCCCACCACTGTGTCGAGACCATCAGGCATCTTTTCTACGAATTCAAGTACATTGGCAGCCTTAGCAGCTTCATATACTTCTTCATCAGTAGCATCTAATCGACCATACAAGATATTCTCTTTAATTGTGGCATTAAACAACACAGTTTCTTGTGGTACAAGCCCGATTTGTTCACGTAACGATTTAAATGTAACATCTTTTACGTCATAACCATCAATCGTGATAGCGCCACCCGTTACATCGTAGAAGCGAGGTAACAAATTCGCCAGAGTCGTTTTACCAGCACCAGATGGACCAACAAGAGCTACGCTTTCACCAGCCTTAACAGACAAAGTAAAGTTTTCGAGCGCTGTTTTTTCACCATCGTAAGAGAATGAAACATCTTTAAATTCTACATTGCCTTTGATAGATGGCAACGTAATAGCATCAGGTTTTTCCACAACGTCAGTTTTAGTATCTAAAATTTCAAATACACGATCAGCTGCAGCCAATGCTTTTTGAATATTGCCATACACTTGGCTCAAGCGTTTAACTGGGTTAGACAAGTTGATTGCATAAATTAGGAACGCAATCAAAGAACCTGCTGTAATAGTCCCTGTTACTACAGAATAGCCACCATACCAAAGGATGACTGCCACCGCAATAGCCGCAGAAAACTCAACCATTGGACTTAGTAAACTAGTCAACTTAGTAGCTTTAATAACAGCTTTAAAGTTGCGATCATTTTCATCTTCAAAACGCTTCCGTTCAAAATCTTCACGAGCGAATGATTTTACTACTCGAATAGCGCTGATTACCTCTTGTAAAAGTGCTGTAATATCAGCCACACGGCCTTGTACATCATGACCTGCTACACGAAGCTTTTTACCAAATACATTGATAATTACTAGCACTACTGGAACTGTAATAAAGGTAACAAGTGTCAATTTCCAGTCAATAAGTAGCATAGACACGAGAGAACCGATAAGTGTTACAGATTCCGTAATAAAAGAAATCAAATTATCAACTACAGCAGTCTGAAGTGCAGCAACGTCATTGGTAAGATTACTCATGATAACGCCAGTCTTACGACGATCAAAATAAGATAAGCTTAATTTTTGTAGATGATTAAAGATGGCCTCCCGTACATCGATGATGACACGTTGTCCAATGTAAGACATATTATAGGTTTGACCATATGTAGCAAAGCCACGAATTAAGAATATAAGAATGATAGACCCTACTATGAGGTTCAACATAAACATATTCTTATCATCTAATACTTGGTCTACTACATTTTTAATAAGCCAAGGCACTACCAAGTATGCCGCAGCTGCGACGATCATGCAGAACACTGCAAAAATCATGCGCTTATAATAAGGCTTTACAAAATATAAGAGCCTAGAATAACTATTCATTACATTTCTCCTTACCGAGGTTATATACCAGTTCTGCTACGCGCTTTACAGCACCTGGTTCACCTAATTTATGATGTACTTCACGCAATTCGCTACGCATCGCTTCATTGCGTTCCACATCAGTTAGAAGAGGTTCCACAAGAGATACAATAGCCTCAGGTGTCACTGCATCTTGTAATAACTCAGGAATTACTTCTTTGCCAGCTACAATGTTTGGCAAACCTACATGGGTCACATTGACGACCATCTTACCAATGCCATATGTAATTGGAGATACTCGATACAATAAAATAGTTGGTAACTCCATCATAGCTGTTTCTAATGTAGCTGTACCTGATGCGGCGAGACATACATCACAAATCTGCATCAAATCATATGTATGGTCTTCTGTAATCGTCACCGGCACTTTGTGAGCATCGATGAAAGTTTCTAATTCACTACGATCGATGGTATGTGCGCGAGGCAAGAAGAATTGAATATCCTCATGGTTCGCCATCAATTGCTCGCCACTTTTTAACATCGTATCTAGCAAGGATAGTACCTCTTGCTTACGGCTACCTGGCATGAGCAATACTTTTTTAGCATCCTTACGAGCTCCAAAGTATTCTTCAGATTCCTCTTTTGTCATCGTCGGATGTACGATATCCAATAGTGGATGGCCTACAAATTCTACATCGCATTTATATTTACGATACGCTTCAGCTTCAAAAGGAAAGATAGATGCTACCTTAGTGACATACTTGCGAATTGTATTCCCACGGCTACTATGCCATGCCCAAATCGTAGGAGCAATATAATAGAGAACGGGAATTCCCAATTCATGAGCTACAGCTGCAAGTTTCATATTAAAACCAGGGTAATCTACACAGACGAGAATATCTGGTTTTTCCTTCATCATGACGCGTTTTAAATATGTGCGAAGTTTAAAGAATTTTGGTAAGGATTTAACAATCTCTACAATCCCTATAACACCTAAATTTTTAATATCATATACGATACGAACACCAGCGCGTTCCATCAAGGTGCCACCCATACCAAACATATCGACCGAAGGATCTATTTCTTTTAGTGCATTAGCAACACTGGCCGCATGAGTATCGCCGGATGCTTCACCGGCGGAAAACATGACTTTCATTATGCATCCTTTCTGGAATTCACAAATTCTTGGTCTACAGCACAGATGACAATACCATGGCGATTAGCCATATCAAGTACGTCTTCTTGCTGAACAAAAATAGTCTTTTCTGCTTCAACAGCTAACACTTTACAGCCACTATCAATCATAGACATTAATGTTTTAATCCCCACAGCAGGTACATCAAAACGCACGTCTTGATTTGGCTTTTCTGTTTTTACTACAACAGCCTCACCACGGCCAAGCTCACCACCGCGCAAAATACACTTATCAGTACCCTCAATGGCTTCAATCGCCATCGCCGCTTTATGCTTAACAACAACGGTTTGTCCAATATCCAGGCCGCCCATTTGTTTCGCTAATTCAAAGCCAAAGCAAATATCTGCCCATTGCTCATCAGTTGGTTGTGTTTTTGAAAGCACCCCCACCTTTGGCATAAATGGTTTAAGGTATACAGTTTGATCTAACACTTTAAACCCTTCTCGTTCGATTTCATCTACGATAGCGAGCATGATAGTGTCATCTTTACGATTTTTAAGGCGTTTAAGAACACCTAAGGTTTTTAAATCAGGGAATGTAAGACCTTTGAAGAGAATTTCCTTAGTCACTTTACCTAACATAGTTAATTCTTCAACGCCTTCTTTTTTCAAGGTTTTAAAAATCTTACCTAATTTGGCAACACCAATATCATAGAAAGCATCGGCCTCAGCCTTTAAAGCCGGGTCTACATCTGGAACTACACCGATAACCACTACCTCATGACCTAATACATGAGCAGCGCGCATGAATTCTACAGGCAAAACACCAATGCCTGCAATCAATCCTACCTTTGCCAAGACTATACCTCCTAGATGACCTACGGCCTATATATCAATGAGTGATTACAAATTTACAATACTTAATGCCTCAAAAAAGACATAATCATATACAATATATTGTACTATAAATAGGCATTTTTTACCATTAAAACACCATGTTTTATGCCTATTTCTTCAACATTTTAGTAGATTTTTTTTATTCCTCTTTTTACGTCTTATGAACGCAAAAAAACTTCAAATATTTTATCAAAATATTTTATATGTATGACCTAATGTTATAAATTTCACATCCCATTAAAAGCATGATATTTATTAAGTACATAAAAAGACCTCGTACATAGTACGAGGTCTTTTGAATTAGTCACGACGTGTACGCATAATACCACGATCGGCATTGCGTAAGAAGCGTAATAAATTTTCAATTTCTACAGAAGAATCAAGTTGCATTTCCATTTCTTCGATAGCCTTAGATAAACTAAAGCCAGAACGATAAATAATACGGAATGCTTGTTTTAAATCTCGGCGTACTTCTTCTGAAATGCCCGCACGAGACAATCCAACAGAGTTAAGGCCAATAACACGTGCTGGTTGACCATCAGCAATGACATATGGTGGAATATCTTGAACCACCTTTGCCATACCGCCAACCATTGCATTACGACCAATTTTAACAAACTGATGGATACCTGCAAGGCCGCCAATAACAACGCGATCTTCAACGATAGCGTGACCAGCAAGGCCTGCACAGTTACTCATAATTACATTATTGCCAACGATACAGTTATGAGCCACATGTGTACATGCTTGAAGCAAGCAATTATTACCTACACGTGTTTCTTCACCTTCTCCAGTAGCGCGGCTAATAGTTACGAATTCACGGATAACCGTTTCATCGCCAATATTACAATAGCTTTTTTCGCCTTTAAATTTTAAATCTTGCGGTTCCAACCCAATAGATGCGTTAGGATAAATCTCACAACGCTTACCAATGGTTGTCCAACCACCAATTACAACATGTGCACCGATTTGTGTGCCATCGCCAATCTCGACGTGTTCGCCGATTACGGCGCCAGGACCTACGATTACATCTTTGCCCAATTTAGCATTTGGATGGACTATGGCTGTACTATGGATGTTGGATTCTGCATTTTCCATGCCTACAACTATCACTACAATCACTCCTCAATCATTATACAAGGGCAAACATGTATTCACCGCTAGCGCACAATTTGTCGCCAACATAGGCACGGCCTTCAACCTTACCCATTTTACCTTTGATCTTTACAATATCAACTTCCATACGTACTTGATCACCAGGTTTTACAGGATGACGGAAACGAACTTTATCAATACCTGTAAACATAGGTGTAAGACCGCGGTTTTCTTCAGGATATAGCAAAGCAATACCACCAACTTGTGCAATAGCCTCAGTCAATAACACGCCTGGCATTACTGGATTACCTGGGAAGTGTCCTTGGAAGAACAATTCGTTGAATGTAGCATTTTTAATACCCACAGCGCGTTTCATAGGTTCTAACTCAACGATGCGATCTACCAAAAGCATAGGATAACGATGAGGTAAAATTTCTAAAATGTCTTCGTGATTAAGAATCATGGCTGTGTCTCCCTTATTTCTTCCATTATACTGCGAGCCAATCTTGAATTTAATTCATGACTCGATTTTAAAGCAATTACATGACCTTCAATTGGTCCCAATAAGAATAAGTCGCCCATTACATCTAATGCTTTGTGACGAACTAATTCGTCGTCAAAGCGAGGTACAGACAAACACTTCTCATCATCATAAACTAAAGCATTATCAAGGTTACCACCTTTTGCAAGACCCATAGCCTGTAATTGTTCCAATTCCTTCATAAATCCGATAGTTCTTGCAGCACTGATGTGTTCTTTAAAGTATTCTGGCGAAACTTCAAAATCACAATGTTGCGTACCAAGTAACGGATGGCTGTTAATCGATGTAAATGTAATGCGATAGCCGTCATATGGTAAAATAACTACAAAACGATCACCATCATATATAGCGTGAGAACGTGTCACTTTATATACTTGACGTGGCGCTGTTTGTTCTTGAATGCCTGCCTCTTCTATGAGACCTATAAAAACTGCACTACTGCCATCACCTACAGGAGGTTCAGGAGAATCCATCTCGATATAACAGTTATCAATATTCATAGCACTGAACGCAGCCATCACATGTTCTACAGTGAAAACCTTCGCTTCACCATTTTCCAATGTAGTAGCGCGCATAGTGTTCGTCACATTATCAATGTGTGCTCGCACAGAAGGATGCCCTTCAATGTCCGTGCGGACAAACACAATTCCTGTATTTTCAGGTGCAGGTTTGAAAACCATATTTACTGGTTCACCGCTATGAAGGCCAATCCCTTGATATGAAACAGCCTGTTTTATTGTTTGTTGTGGCTTACTCATAAGAAAGTCCTTTCATAATCTGAATTCACGTTTACTATACACCAATATGTATTATACCCTATTTGCATAGGTGATACAAGAAATTTACCATATATTCAGTGATTTTGAAAGCATTTTTCACATAATTAAATTTATATAAATTTAATTATAAATACTGTATTATACACCATAAAAATAAAAGAGACTTTACGATGCTTAATTTATGAGGCATTTAAATCAATACTACATAAGCAGGCATGTAAAATCTCTTTATATTTATTAACTAGTGAAATACATCTGGAGGCGTTTCAATTTGTTCGCCATAAAAACGACGTGTCCACTTCCAACGATTGTGAAGCCAGAACCAATCTTCAGGATATCTCCGAATATAATCTTCAATAAACTCATTCAAAAGAGTTGTGGTAACCGCTATATCACGCTTTTTATCATCTGTACGCTCCACATAAATTGGTGGATGTACCTCAATCTCATATTTTTCAGAAAACGGACTATAATGTATAGTCACAAAAATGATGGGTACATCTTGCATACGAGCTAATACAGCCGGACCTGCAGCCGTCAAAGTTTCATAACCAAAGAAGGGAACAAGCACACCATCATCGCCAGGATCCTGATCCATAATAAGGCCTAAAAAAGCACCTTTTTTAAGTTCATTGATCATTTCTCGCACACCTGTTTTATAGGTTACATGTTGGTGCATAATACGACGATATTCATTGATAAACTTGTCCGCATCACCATTCTGTTTCATTGCCACAGAAATCAACGGATACCCTTCCGAAGCAAGAACACCACCAAGGAGTTCCCAGTTACCACTGTGAACAGCGGCTAAGATTGCACCTCGACCATTTTCCAAGGCATCATCTAGGTATTCTCGATTAATAAACTCTACCATATCTTTGTATGCGCCATCCTTAATCTCTGGATAGCGTAGTACATCAATAATCATGCGACCAAAGCGTGTAGTACTAGCTTTCGCAATACGTCGAGCTTCTTTTGGATCATCTGTAATATTACAGAATAGAATTTGGCCTATTGCTAGGCGTTTGCGTTTAGGCGGTACCGCTAACCACGCAATTTCACCAAGCAATGTACCAATAGCATATTGCAAACCTTTAGGTAATAAGCAAATAAAGGCACTAAAGATTTTCATAAACCTATACATGGATTATTAGCTCTCCTTAAGCTGTGCTTTCAAAGCGTCAATTTCTTTTTGTAATTGTTTTACAGTTTTCACCATATCTGGCAAACGATTTTCATAAGCAGCCAATTTTAACCATTCTTTATGAGGTCTCATTGGATAGCCCGCCATAATAGAGTTGGATGGTACATTACCTGTAATACCAGTTTTACCAGCAAACTGTACATTATCACCAATCGTAATATGACCAGTACAACCAGTTTGTCCAGCAAAAATAACATGATTACCACATTTAGTACTTCCTGCAATACCAACTTGAGCGATTAAGAAGCAATCTTCACCAATTTCAACATTGTGACCAAGATGAACAAGATTGTCAATCTTAGTACCACGACGTACTAAAGTAGATCCCATTGTAGCATTGTCGATAGTTGTACAAGACCCAACTTCAACATCATCTTCGAGAATAACATTACCAACTTGTGGAATATGTGTATGTACACCATTTTCTGTAGCAAAGCCAAAGCCTTCGCCACCAATTACGGCCTTAGCACGTAATACAACGCGTTTGCCTAAAATACAATTTTCATGAACAATAGCGCCAGCGTAAATATCAGAACCTTCGCCAATACGCACATTATGTCCAATATAAACATATGGACGTATTGTTACATCATCACCAATGACTGCATTATCATTAATTACACAATAGGCACCAATAGCTACATTTTTGCCTATTGTTACATTGTTACCAATAATAGCTGTGCTATGCACCTCTCTAGGAACAACAACAGGTGGATGGAAGAGTTCTAACACTTGTGCAAATGCTGCTTTTGCATTATCGACTACGATTTGTGCCATCGGTGCATCTTTCACTTCAGATTCAACGATCACAGCACCCGCTTGGCATAACGCAATATGTTCAACATATTCACCTACTGCAAAAGTTATGGATTGTTTTACTGCTTGTTCAAAGCTACGTGTTTCAGTAATAACAATAGAGCCATCACCTACAACACGACCGCCTACTAATGTTGCGAGTTCCTGTAAAGTTTTTTCCAAGGTAAACTCCTCCCCCTGTGATAATTCTTAATTATTGTGCACTTTCTTCAGTATTAACTGCTGTAGCTTGACCAGATTGTTGAGCATTTTGTTGCGCATCTTGTTGTTCTTGCGCTTTAGCTGCATTTTCAGCTTCTTTAATTTGGTCATCAGAAGCTTTACCCATCTTCGCGATCAAGTCGTCAGTTACATCAGAACCGCCGCCTACAACAGCACCTTTTTCAATAACTACATCAAGTTTTTTCTCTTTTACGAGTTCACCAACTTTTTGTTCTTGATATTGACGATATTCTTGAGCTTTTGCATTTGCAAAGGCATTTAATTCTTGATTAGCTTGGTTAAATACATTTTGTTTAGATGCTTCATCAGCAGCAGCAATTTTAGCATCTAGCTCAGCTTTTTTAGCGTTAATTTCTTTAGTAATTTCAATACCTTTTTCAGTACTATTTGCTACTTTCACGCTATCAACGTAACCAACATTATTAGAACCACAACCACCTAAAATAGCCATGGAAGCTACTAAAGATGCACCTAATACTAAAGATTTAATACGTTTATTCATAATATAACTCCTTATTGAACTCGATAGGACGCCTTCACTGCATCAGTAATATCAAGCCCCTTAATATTACCACCATCGTCGATGATGACTAAATCCAAATGTTGTTCCTCTGCAATAATTGCTACGCGCATACGAACATCTTCTAAAATGGCTTCATGAAGTGCACTCACTTCAGCTTCCTTATCTGAAAGCTT
Organism: uncultured Veillonella sp.; assembly: GCF_900545205.1. Lineage (GTDB taxonomy): Bacteria > Bacillota > Negativicutes > Veillonellales > Veillonellaceae > Veillonella. The sequence goes on from NZ_UQYC01000007.1 coordinate 20,233, forward strand.
TTTAGCCCAAGAATCATTCCAATCCTGTGCTACAGGTAAGTTATTATTAGCAATGATCGATTGAGCTTGTTGTTGAACCATAGTATCACGTTTAGCCGCCAATTCCTTTTGCAAGGATGCAGCATATTGGTTAAGTTCTTCTTGACCCTTTTGTTGCATAGGCGCAAGTTCTGCCTGTACTTTAGCCTTAATAGAGTCTACATCAAGATTCGATGGTTTTCTCTTAGCTAATAATTCCTTTAGTCGCTCCTCTTTCTTAGCCTTTTCTGCCATAGCTGCTTGCTTTTGTGCATCATCAATATATACACGAGCATCATAAGCATATAAATCTAATTGGAGATTGACGATTTCAAGATCATATTCATTGGAACTAACCTTTAATTCCGCCAAATATTTTTGAGTAAGTTCGTTTCGTTTTGCATTCAATTGCTGATTCAATTCATTTTCTTTTGTTGCAATACGAGTTTGCAATTCCACCGTAAGAGCATCTGACAAGGTTGAATCTAACGCAAGAGATTTCAACTGTTCCTCTTGTGTCTCTGACTTGGCATTTAGAGCTTGTTGTTCTAATTCATATTGACGTTGCAAAAGATCCAATTCATTTTTAGCTTGTTTATAATCCTCATAGGAAGGATTAAATTCTAATACATCATCAATACGTACAACACCTATTGATACCCCATCAGGACTCTGCTGACGATTTGTCACAAAACCATAGGCCCAAACCATAGCACATAATGCAACAACGAGAAATATGGCAAATCCAATATATCGTTTTTTCCCGTTCATTGTCGTTCTCCCTTACATAGAACTACAGTTTATTTTTTGGCATCAGAAGCTAGTTTTTTCAATACTTGATCTGTAATGTCTACGCCACCGTATAATACAGTGTCTTTAGTCATAACAACGCTAAGACCTTTAGCATCGCCAACTGCTTTTGCAGCCTCCATAGCTTTATCTTGAACAGATTTGGCAATCTCTTGATCTTTCTTTGCTAAGTTTTGACGAGCTTCTTCAGCAAGTTTTTGTTTAGTAGCATCATCTTGAGCTGCATCAATTTTAGCTTGTGTTTCTTGTTGTAATTGGCTTTGATAGCTCATATATTCTTGAGCTGCAGAGATATAAATTGGATTATCTTGAGACATCATACGAGATGTATCGATAACACCAATTGTACTATTACCGCTATTACCGCTTGGCGTAGCCATTTGTGTATACGCTAATGCGCCAATACCAATAATAAAAATAGCAGCAATGACGATGGAAAAGATTTTCACATTCGCCTTGTTGTTCATCATTCGCATCATAATAGAGTGCCCTCATTTCTTTAAATTACTGCATCAAAGGATGCCATATAGAGATATTGGTGAAAGCCTCTTTAGAAAAGAGGCCTCCACCATATACATTTACTATATTAGAATTGTGTGCCGAAGCTGAAGTGGAATTTATTTTTGTGTTTACCCACGCCATAATCAAGTTTAACTGGGCCAATTGGTGTAGTAATACGAACACCAGCACCAACGCCATAGTTAAATGTTTTCTTGCTGTTATACCAAGAAACATTTGGTGCATCCCATGCATCACCGATATCAGTGAACAATACACCACTAACCTTTTTAACGATTGGGAAGCGGAATTCCAATGTAGCATTGTACATGTACTTGCCACGGAATTGATCATCTTCGTAACCACGTAAGGAGTCTGCACCACCCAATGTGAACAATTGGCTATAAGGAGCATCACCTTGGATAAAACCACCACGTGCGCGGAATGCCAATACATTCTTAGCACCTAGTTTTTTATACATACGTGTTTCAGCTGTGAATTTATAGAAGTCGAAGTCACCGCCTAAACCATGACCAGCCCATTGCGCTGTATAAGAAATACGACGACCACGTGTAGGTTCATAAATATTATCACGGGAATCGTATACCTTTTGCCATGTAATGGAGTTGATACGGCCAAAGTTTTTATCTACATATTTATCATTTGCAAAGTTGTAGGAACCATTATTCCAATTTTTACCTTTGCCCGCATTTTTATCGTAACGGAAGCCGGAGCTGTCATCCTCATCCCATTTATAGGAATCTTTACGGGATTCAAGAGTCAAGTAGTCACGAGTATATTCCCCTGTTTGACGACCGAAGGAAATATTGAAACCACGAGATTTCTTGTTATATTCAGCTACTTCATTACCATCTTCGTTGTAATCAGTGTATTCATCTTCACGGTTGAAGAAGGAGAAGCCAAGAGATGTACCTTTGCTATCAATCCAAGGTTTCAAGTAAGAGATTTGGTAGTTTTTATATTTTTTCTTACCACCGATTTCCCAGTGAACTTTGAATTTATCACCAGTACCGCGGAAGTTATCTTCACCAAATTCAATGATACCCATCAAACCATCAGACTTGGAGTAACCAGCACCTAATGTAATAGTACCTGTTTTATGTTCCAAAACATCGATTTCAATGATTACATTGTTAGGATCTTGATCGCCAGGCAACATGCGAACATTTACATCATCAAAGAAGCCTAGGTTGTATACGCGTTCTACAGAACGGCGTACCAAGAATTTATTGAAAGGTTTACCTTTCTTTTGAACGAATTCGCGAGTAATAACTTTATCGCGAGTTTTCTTGTTACCAGCAGGAATGATATCTTCAACAATACCTTCTACGATATGAACATGAAGCACGCCTTGGTCATCTACGCGAATACCATCAACATGTGCCAACATATAGCCATCGCGAGCGTATGCTGCGTTGATACCTTGAACCTTTTGGCCTACGTATACAGAGTTAAGAACTTGACCTGGTTGAAGGTCCATGAATTTAGTCAATACTTCAGAAGTATAAACTGTATTACCTTCGAAAGCTACACCAGTAGTAATTGGATTTACTGTAACAGCAAAGTCCAATTTAACGCCTTCAGGTACTGTTGTAAATACAGGGTTTACTTCAGAGAAGTAACCAGTATTACCAAGGTTAGTTACGTCTTTAAATACACCATCAACAGATACAGCATCGCCGATTTTTTCTGTCAAGATAGGCAATAATTGTGCTTGTTGTTCAGCTGTTACACCAGAAATAGATAAACCAGTAATCAATTTACCTACATATGGATTAATAGACTCAGCATTAGCAGATGTAACATATTGAGCTTCTACAGTTGTAACAGCTTGAGTTTGGCCATTTTCAGCAGCCTTATCGAGGTCAGTACCACCAGTAGTTTTAGACACCATTTTTACTTGTTTGTCATCTGTTTTCAAAGCAGCATTATTGACTGTAACAGTTCCGTCAGAACCTCTAACTACAGTACCATCGCTAGATACAGTTGTATCACCACGAGCTGCTAAGATAGCTGCATCAGTTTCATCTTGTGTTGTTGCAGGTGTAGCTGCATCAGCATTGTAAACAGCTTGTGTAGTAGTAGCATCATTAGTAGTTGCTGCACTAGTTGTTGTTGTGTTATTTAAATCTGGAGTATAGCCAGCTTGTACCTCTGCAGCAAATACACTGCCTGTCCCCATGACAGCAGTCAACACAGATGCTGCAAGCATACTTTTATAGGCTTTTGGTTTAAACATAAATTCCTCCTAGAACTCATCCCCATAAAAAGTTTACATCTTGTTTTATAAAGACTAATAAATCTTTATTATTATAGCATAAAATACTGGGAATGAGTACTATATTAAACAAATTTTATGAAATTAATATGACTAGAATGTGCATACCCATGGGATTTGCACACTCTAGCCATAAACTTAGAAGCTTCTTGTCCAACGACCACCTAAATAATTGTTTCCTTGCGATGTATGCCATGCAGTAAACTTGAGGTTTCGTTTTACAGAATACTCAACACCATATTTATTTTGTTTATTATTGATACCTTGAGAATAAGTAAGCATTACCTTTGGCACAATATACTTGCCAATTTCAATATTATAATTACCTGCCGTTTCCCTATTAGTTGGTTCATCAGGGTCAATGGAACCTGTCGTAATATTAATCCGATCTAAACCTAATGTATTTTGTAATGCATCTTGCACATAGCCAAAGGCAAACATTTGTAAGCCTGCTGTAGCAACAGCATTCACATCATCATTTGTCAATGTACTACTATTAGAATCGGCACCACGACCAAAGGTTAACATGGAAATAATTTGCTTTCTAGACAAACTAGGATTAGACGACAAAGTAAGATCCATATGGTCTACAGTCCCTTTTACACCAAGCATAATATTGTAGTTGCTTACATTCGTTTCAGCCTCTAATTGTAAGTTTGGTAAATAAGAGCCACCTACAAAGTGTGCATTCCCCTTCGTAATATTAAATACATGACTTAAGTATTTGAACGTACCAGATTTAACATCGAACTGGCCACTAGCAGTTGGGGTTTGTAATGTGCCACCGAAATGAACATCACCACCGATAAACATGTTATATAGAGTTCGATCATATAAGCGTACGCCCTTGCCAGCATGAATATTAACATCTACGCCCATGTTGGTGCTACTTTCACTAGACTGCAAGGAAAGAGGAATCTTAAATTGGATGTTTTCTAGGTCCAAATTCCCTATCAAGGTAGGTAATCCATCACGTTCCGCAATGTAAAGTTCACCATTTAATGGACCTCTCACATATTCACTACGAACATCGAGTCCATCAAGTTGAACGGCAGCCTTATAGTTGGTAAGCTCATGACCAGACCAATTTACCTTAGCAGCTAAACCAGCACTACCTTTCCCCATATTGATACGAGATTGGAAATCCCCTTGTTGTCCAGAGAAGATTAAGTCTCCGTCAATGCCTGTAATTTCATTATCTACATTGGCCAATTTCATAGTACCATTACGTACAGATACTGTGCCGTATGCCTCAGGTTGGTCTATAGTCCCCGTAAGCCTAATTGCACCCTTTAACGGCCCCGTTGCATCTTTAACCCTAGTAGTAACAAGAGGAATAACAGCCATATCAGCTTCGTTAAAGTCAATTGTTACATCCATAGATTTAGCATCACTAGCTTCTAAATAACCAGATGTATAAAGAGCCGCCAATGGAATTTTGCCATAAATACTGAGTTTATAACCACTCTTAGCACCTTGAATACGCTGAATTTGAATGACATGATCTTGCATTGTAGCTAACGCAAAGCCTTCATCAATGCCAATTCCATTAAACGAACCGGACTCTACGGCACCGGATAATTCAACCTTAGGATTTTTCGTTTCTCCAGTAACATTCACAACACCTGTTACCCAGCCTGTTGCTTGAATATCCTTACCTACGAGTGGTAGGAATGGCACTATGTCGACATCCTTTAAAGCTACTTGTAAATCAGCTTGCCCATCGAGATCCAAAGTACCACCCATTGCAATGAGTCCTTCACCAACAGGTAGTTTTAAGGTAGTAATTTTAAATTTACGATTTGCAAGACTCGCATCAATTGTTGCATCCCCTACTACCTTATCATCAATGCTAACATCGTTAATTTTACCATTTACAATAACACTTGGATTGTCCTTCGTACCTCCAAGTTCAACGGAACCATTCAATTGACCATCGAGGTGCTCATCGGCTCGATCTAGTAATGCCAACAAATTCTTTACACTACCATTGGTAACATCTAAAACGCCAAATAATTGTTTGCTATCGTCAAGCTTCATGCCACCTTTAGCAACATAACGACCACCATTCGATTCAGCAAACGAAAAATCTTGTACATTTACAACAGACTTATCGGCATAAACATGGCCATGAATATCCGTCAATAGCTGTCCATTAATGGATAAAGCATCTGATAAAATATAGCCATTAAACTGAGGGTTATCCATGGAACCCGTTATAGTACCACGGCCTGCTAGTAAACCATCCACCTTATAATCGGTATTGATGAGCAATCTACCCATATCGATTTTCTTACCTTCAAAATCAATATTAATAGCTTCTTTTGATACAGTACCGCCACCAGTAATGGTCGCACCATAACCTTCAATATCAAAGCGATAAAATTCTAATCTTTCATTTTTATAGTTATACTTTGCAAAAGCGTTAGTTATAAGTTTGCCATATGCAGACCCATCCCATAAATGAGCTCGGCCTTCTACAATAGGATTGGCTACAGTCCCAGTTATATGGTTATCAGTTTCAAACCATCCTGTAATAGGAATATCGGTTACAGGACGAATTAGATTTTCAATACGTACAGCACGAGCTTTAGCATTTAAATCTAGGGCGTCAGTATTGATATTATACCAACCGGTAATATCATAGCCACCACTACCGTCACCAATATGACCATTTGTAATTGTTAGAACATGATTGTCTAAAGTAATATCACTATGAATATCATTAAAATGAGCACCCTTATAGAGAACCTCTTGCCCCCATACAGTACCAGTCACATTAGGATTATCTAAGGCGCCTTTTACATTAATAGATGTGCTAACAGTACCAGCAACATCGTCACCTATGATTGAACTAAGTGATGTTAACGGTAACGCATTACCAGAAATTGTGGCATCCACTTGACCATTTTGAATAGAACCATATCCACTAAAGGATCCAGTTCCCATATTTCCAACCATAGTTATATTGGTAAGATTGTCACTATGGGTTAGATCCGCTTTTACAGAATCCAACACTATACCACGGACCCCAATCTGATGGCCCTGAACAGCGCCTACAAGATCTGTAACTTGATTATTCTTACCCAAAACGTGGATTTCTCCATCAATAGTTCCCGTAATAGGCATCGTCAAATCTTGTGTGAAAGTATCCAACGATAAGGTATGAACATTAGCAACAGCGTCAAAATCACCTGTATCTACGACATATTGACCTTTAACTTTAGCATTACCAGAGCCAATAGATAATTGAGCATCATCGATGCGAACCAATCCATTATCGTATACTACATTTCCCTGCACGCGGTCCACATGGTACCCTTTATAAGAAATACCATCACTACCTATGGTGGCATCCACCCGCGGCGCTACAGTAGTGCCTCCAATATGAGCACGACCACCGACAATACCAGTAACCCCCACATCGGTACTGGCTTCTAGATTCACCTTATCCGCTACAACATTAAGGTTGAGATATTCTTCGTCTTTCCCCAGTGTAATAAGACCATTAAGCTTCGCCGCTTGATCATTGATTCGCCAAGAGCTATGGCTAATAACAATTTGGTCATGATTGAGCATAATACGACCTTCACCATCAGTAATAGTATACATCGTATTGCCTCGCTTAAAAGTGCCTGTTAAACCTTTAAAGCCTACATTGCCACTCATAACATATTGTCCATCTTCACTTTTAATATTGAGATGTAAATCTTGTAATTTCCCCTTCGTTACAACAAGATCTTTGCGCAACGGAACAAAGCTCATAATACCAGCAGTATCAATTTCATCAGCTTGTACAAACACATCAAAATTAGACACATCATCCATATCTATTTTGCCATTTACAAGGACAGATGAACCATCTACATCAGCAGTAAAAGCCCCTTTGGACATACCACTCATATTAAGAGCAACGGTACCATCAAGATTTTCAACATTGCGTTTAATGCCATCTTTAGTACGTAGCGCTACATGGCCATTATTAATGGTAATATCACCATCAAAACCACCCGATTTATTCGGATCAGATGGTTTTACTAATTTTTCTATACTCCAAGATCCATCGTTCAATTGCCATATATGAAGATCAGGTGCCTCTACAGTAACAGTCGATATAGCTGTTGCCCCTGATGTATTACCCCCAATTATACTTGGTAATGCAGATAGTTTAACCCCAACGGCTACATCTTGTGCCGTCCCTACTAAGTGACCATCCCGATCTTTAATCACCACATCTGATAAAACTACATCACCATTCCAATTGATACGAAGAGAATCATAGTCCACAGATCCGTTTATGGCATTATTTACTTGTTCTTTAACCATAGGTGCTACATAGGTCTGAGCTATAGGGTTTATACTAGCACCAACTGCAGATAAGCCTAAAATTGCAGCCCCTATGAGACACCACTTTTTACGGGTCATAATGATCTCCCATACACATTATGAATAATATAAATATATATACTAATCTTACCACACACAAAGTAATAACTATAGTATTTTAAGGGTAAATTTTATAAAACTAATATATTTTTTTACTAATCATTTTCTGCAATAACTACAGATAAAATTATTTTAAACATTACCATAACATAAAAATGAAAATATACAATGAATTTACGCTTTATAAATCTATAACAAAAAAAAGACGACCGAAGTCGTCTTTTTTAGTATTCTATTATTGATTGCCACCAAGTTGTGCTAATTGTTCAGCTGCACCACTGTTTGCAATAATTTCTGCACCTTGTCCAACTGGAGTATTCAATGGAACACCTGTCAATTGTTCAAGAGCTGCAATGCTAATATTGTAATTATAAAGAGCTTGTACATAGTTATTACGAGCATCTGTTAATTTAGTTTCCGCATCGAGTACATCAAGGTTTGTACCAACACCAGCACGATAGCGAAGTGTAGCAATACGGAAGCTTTCTTGACCTTGAGCAACTGCAGTTTGAGTGCTTTGGATTGTTTGCTCTGCAGAACGCAAATTCAAGTATGCTTTTTGTACTGCTAATAATACAGCATCAACAGTAGCTAAATTAGCCTCTTTCGCTTGTTCAAGTTGTGCATTTGCTTTTTTAATAGCATTTTGTGTTGCACCGCCATCCCATAAGCTCCAAGATGCAGTAGCACCTACACTCCAGGATTTTGTACTTGTTCCAAAGTAACCATCTAGATCGGCATAACCACGACCAGCTTTTACAGCTACAGTTGGCAAGTAGCCAGATTTAGCAGATTTTACAGCCTCTTCTGCAGATTTTACATCGAGAGCAGATTTTACAAGGGCAGAACGGTGAAGCAAAGCATATGCTTTAGCTTGTTCCAACGTAATATTGTAAGGTTTATATTGTAAGTCATGTTCTGCTGTATTAATAGCTGTTTGTGCAGGATATGCAATGACTTGATTCAAGCTAGCCTCTGCTAAATTAGCAGAATTTTGCGCTTTCACAAGATTTGTTTCAGAATCAGCAAGATTTGTTTTAGCAGCCAATACATCAGAACTTGCTACCAAGCCAACATTATATTGAGCTTGAACATTTGTTACATGACCTTGGTAATCTTTAACAGCTTGTTGAGCCACATCAACAAGATTACGGTTCATGATCAATGTATAGTAGCCACTAATAGCATCATACTTTGCTTGTTGCAAGGCTTCTTCATAGCTAGCACCAGTACCTTCACGAGTATAACGTGCAGAATCAATACTTGCATCGAGTTGAGGATTAAATACAGGGGCACTGATGGAGAAATTATGACTACCGGATTTACCACGGCCAGTGTCACCGCCTGTTTTTTGAGCAGACCAACCATAGCTTACACTAGGGTTCTTGCCTGCTGCTACTTGGCTCACTGCGGATTTAGCAGCTTCATAACCCCATTTAGTTTGTTTTGCAGTACGGTTATTCGCCAATGCTAAATCTATAGTACGAGACTCATCGAGGTCCAATTTGCTCTCATATGTTTTGCTATCTTGAACAGATTTTTCAGCTAATTGCTTTTGTGTTAATTGAATAGCTTCTTTTTGATATTTGCTTAATTGATCTCCATTATTAACGGAAGTTGTAACTACATCAGCAGCCATTGCACCTGTAGTAGCTAAGGAGAGCATTACACCCAAGGATAAAACCTTTTTATTCATAATATGTACCTCCATACTCACCTAAAGTGAATGTATTAGTCTTTAAAATACTTGTTTGATACCAAAGTAGGTACCACCATTCGTGGAACCGAATGGTCTGGTCATTTGAATAACCCCATAAGTATCTTTATGTAAACGTATATCACTACGAATACGATATTTACGATTGTTAAGGTCATATACCGCTGCGGATAATGAAACTGGACCACGCAAATTATAGTCAACGCCAAGTCCTAATTCACTTTCAAAAATACCGCCACGTACTAGCCATTTAGAGCTAACGAATCGACCTGCATTTAAATCGAATTTAGTGCCATCACCGATATTGGAAAGACCAAGCTCAGCCATCCCTTTATCATTATAAGCACGAACACGACCATTGATGCGGTATTCATCATCTGTTGTGTTATATAACAAATCTACAGAGGGCTCAACTTTAGTAGATGACTTTTTTTCAACATTATTTCCATCTACTACATTTCCATTTGCATCAGTTTGATATGCTTTACCACCCATCAATTTGTTGATGCGAGCTGAAATTTGTGCCGTATTATGTAATGTTTCCTTAATATTTTCCTGTGCTTTAGGATCTGTTACAGTAGACTCCATAGAACGAGCCATATTATCTACACGATCCGTAGTTTGTTTTAAGTTAGTCAAAATAGCACGCATATCATTGCCTGCATTGCCATCTGCATTAAATTGCTGTGCCGCTTGATTTAGCTGTGCTGTTACATCAGCCATATTTTGTGTAATCGCTACAGCATTATCAGCCATCGTTGCAGTAGATTGCAAGGAGTGCTTAAGTGCATTTTGCGTTGTAGGATCACCAATAATATTATTGATAGACTGCAACATTTTCTCTGTGCCATCCATTAATTTCTGAGCACTTTGCATGGCTTTATCCATAGCATCTGCGCCTTCGCCCTTAACAGTGTCACCATCTTGTAAAAATACTTTAGATTGACCTGGTGAAATTTGAATATATTTATCACCTAAGAAACCATCAGAACCTAATGTGAAAATAGAATCACTTGGAATTTGTGTCTTTTCATCAAGCTTCATTTTTACTACAACACCATGCGGTGTAATTTCAATATCGGAAACATTACCGATAGCTACACCAGAGTATTTAACTTGATTGCCATTTTTTAGACCATTAACTTGAGCAAAATCACCAGTAATTGTCATTTGCGGCTTAGCCCATATATCAATGCGGCCTACAAACAGTATGCCCGCAATAAATAATGCTATACCTATTATCGTGAAAGCCCCTACCTTGGCCTCCGTCGTCCACTTCATTATACCTCTCCCATCACAGATACGTTAATTGGTTCTGCTTCACCATGAATAAACTGTTGTACCTTTTTATTTGTAGAATTCTTAAAGTCTATTGTATCAGAAATTTCCACAAATTTCCCCTTATCAAGTAAAGCTATGCGGTCTGCTACATAAAATGCAGATTGCATATCATGCGTTACAACGATAGATGTACAACCGAGCCGTTGCTGCATTCCCTTAATCAACATACTAATCGTACCTGATGTAATAGGATCTAACCCGGATGAAGGTTCATCATAGAGAATTAAACTCGGATCTAACGCTATGGCACGAGCTAAGCTAACACGCTTCTTCATGCCCCCAGATAATTCATTAGGCATATAGGATTCATACCCTTTTAAACCGACCCAATCGAGACGCTCTGCTACAATGCGTTTTATTTCATCATCTCCTAAGTCCGTATGCTGACGTAAGCCAAAGGCTACATTTTCACCTACCGACATAGAGTCAAATAATGCAGAGTATTGGAATACCATTCCCATTTTTCTTCGTACTGTATTAAATTCATCTTCAGATAATGTTGTAATATCTGTGCCATCTACTATAATCTGTCCCGATGTAGGACGCTGCAAGCCAATCAATAAGCGAAGTAGTGTACTTTTACCACTACCACTACCACCTAAAATGACTAACGTCTCCCCATCATCGATAGTGAGATTAATAGAGTCTAAAATCACACGCGACTCATAGGCAACTACAACATTGCGTAGTTCTATCATAAATCCCTCTAATGTATCTACTAATATAACAAGGTAGATAAAAAGTAATTTAATACAAATACTAAAATAATACTAGTTACTACAGAACTAGTTGTGGAGAAGCCAACCGCTTCAGCGCCCATTTTAGTTTCCATCCCTTTGTAAGCACCTACCAATGCAATGACAGCACCAAATACGCTAGATTTCAAAAGACCTAGTGTAAAGTCTGAAATGGTAGAAAACATTTGAATAGAATCTAAATAAGTACTTGGCGCCAGACCTTTGATAGCAGTAGCTACAAAGTAACCACCTGCAATACCAATGACTACACCATAAAATGCCAAAATAGGCACCATAATCATACATGCTACTACACGAGGTACCACGAGATAACCAACAGGATCGACAGCCATAACACGTAGCGCATCAATTTGTTCAGTTACCTTCATTGTACCAATTTCAGCTGTGATAGCGGCGCCAACACGGCCGGCCAGTACAACCCCTACTAAAATAGGCCCTAACTCACGTCCCATAGCAACAGCCATAAGACCACCTACAGTGCTTTGTGCACCATATGTAATCAATACATCTGTAATCTGTAAGGTCATAACTGCACCAGCAAAGAGTAACGTTAAACTGATAATCGGCAACGAATCTACGCCTAAGTGAGCCATCTGCTGAAACACATGCCACAGATTAATCATTTTCAGTTGTCTAATTGTGTGCCACACCAATAATGTAGCACTCCCCATCTGTGATAGGCCGTTCATTACAGCTCGTCCTATCGATTCTAGCCAATTCAACAGTTTAGCCCTTTCCCCTTACATTTTCAGCTTATTCAGCTGCATTAGTATCATTTACTTTAGATTCATCCTTTTTATCAGGTGTTTTTTGGTCTTGTTTATCAGATTTTTTCACATCTTGTTTATCAGACTTTTTCACATCTTTTTTACTGGATTTATCCTTTTTGGATTGGTCTTCCAATTCTAATTTATGTTCCATCTTGCTTTGATTTTTAACTTCTTTTACGCGTTTAGCTAATGCTTTATCGCGATCGGCTGGTTTCATAACATGAATTGTAAATTGACCATCACCTTGAACGATGTATTCCGTATCAATAGCAGTTTTTTCTATTTGATTATCATCGTCCTTACTAGAACTCAAATCTTCTTGACCTGTTTTTTTCTTTACATCCCCTGGCATAGGTTTTGATTCCACATCTTTAAGTTTAGCTTTTTTAACAGATTGGGAACCATCTTCATCAACAAGACTAATGCCATCTTCTAAAAACTCTACAACGATTTGATTATTTGTATCAGTCTTTTGAATTTCATCATAAAGTTCATTAAAATCTTTATGAACTTTTAAGCGACGTAAAATTTCATCAGTTAAATTATATTTTTGCTTTTCTAATACATAAGGTAATGGGATTTCACCGCCCCCACGCACCTCTAAGGTATACTTGCCAACAGCTTGATCCTCAGGAACCTTAAAGAAGATTTGTTTAACGACCTTCTCACCGCGGAACGGCTCCAACGTTACATCTACAACGATTGTATCACCAGGGGAAACAATGGTTGAAGATGCAGAGGCATCAACAAGCTTAGCTGTTTTCTTATCTTGTGTCACCTCAGTTTCTACAGAGATGTCAGAAATTTCATAATTAATGAATCGGTTATTCATAAGAACGTCGATAACATTATAGAACTCATCAACAGCCTTCTCAGAGATAGAGTCAGAGCTATAGAACATATTAGTTCGCGTCAACGGTTTATGCTCTTTACCTCTTGGTGTGATTGTATAAGAAATGGTAGCCGTACCAGCGCCACTACGATCCAACGTTTTATTCAACATGTTATATAGAGATGTAGCCGCTAAAGTCGGTGTCATCTCACTATCTTCAATAACCTTAACAGAGCTAGTTTTATCACGCCCCATATCAAGGTCTTTCAAATGGAATCGCATAGGGATCCCTGGAGAAATCACACCAGAAACACCTGCAATACCAGCACCTCTATCTTCAGTTACAGAGCCAACTTCCTTGCCCATAGAGCCCAATTTGAAAGCAGCATCATAACTTTTAACTACTGTAAAGATGCTTGCATTATGCATGAAGTAGTTTGAGGAGCCATGTTTTAAGAATGGATGACCAAAGGCAACAATCTTTTCCCCATCTACATAGGTAACAGTACCAATGGCCCCCAGTTTTAGGTCACCATCAACTAGTAATGCTGCTACAGAACCACCGGCTTCTAGAGGTTTAGCAATTTCATCACCACTAGCACTAGCCGTATCATATGTTTCATATTTATATTGTGGCAACTTGGATTTGAAGTAATCCATGGATGCTGCATCAAAGCCATAAGCCATAAGTGGCGTGCCAAGAGGGATCAATTGTTTATCATCCCATGGTTTGGATAAGTTCTTCTCATATGGAATATTCCATAATTTCACCATATCCTCGATAGGGGTAATCATCCCAATCGTACCATCTGCAAAGCCCCAGCCATAAGCAACAGCACCAACGAGCTTACCATTTATATATACAGGACTACCACTCATGCCATGAGCGATGCCTCCTGTTTTTTCCATAACAGGACCAGAGAACTTCGCTAAAATAAGATGACCAGATGGTCCCTTATCCTTCATGACACCAAGTACCTTTACATCAAAGGTAGAAATGGTATCTCCTACAATTACAGTTTTTGCAATGCCTTCCATACCTGTAGTTACATCATTGACAGGCATGAAATCAACAGCCTGTGCAGCTGTAAGTGAAGTACAGAAGAAAAGCGCCAGTATCGCTTTTCTATACCGACGCCAAGAATGAGAAAACTTCATTCCTTCTCTCCTTTATTTACTTTCTACTGTGACAACGATTTGATCACGAGAAACGTCTGAGCCCACTGTAACATTAACCGCCGTTACAGTACCAGTTACAGTAGATTTAGCAGCAGCCATAGGGCCAGCCAATGTCTCTACAGTTACCAATGTTTGACCTTCTGTTACAGCAGAGCCAACAGAAACTGTAGAAGCAACTTTACCTGTTAATACACTTTGGTATGATACAGGGGCCGCCATTACAGAGCTAACACTTAAAATGCCTAAAGCAGCTAATGCCAACACTACTCTTTTCATAACGATCCCTCCTTTTACAAAATTAGTTATGTATTTATAGTATACTAAATTATTACTAATATTTCAAACAAAATTGTATGCAACGAATTCATTTTATAATTACAATATCCTCATAGGTCGTAGGATTTGAAGTCGCTTTATGAACGTATGTATCATTGACTACTAAATCAACACTACCTTGATTCGATAATTCAGCACCATCCACGACGCCTAGTTTGGATAATAGTTGAGCCCCTTCTTGTTGTGTAACCCCTACGGATTGAAGCCCAGCTTTATCAACAGTAAGAACCACCAAATTATGATCTTTTGTAGTTCCTATGAAACTACGAGCTTTATTATGGGTCCCATCAGCACCTACATAATTGCCATTCTTTAATACCATAGTACCCGCTTGTAGCGCTGCACCACCAGTGGTGCTAACTTGTGCTAACTCCGGTCTATTTTGAATCGTAATCGGTGTGCCCACTTTTAATTTACGCAGTGCATCTCTTGATTCTCCATGCCCAGATAATACATATTGGTTTTCTCCAATTTTAGAATTTCCTTTTTGACCACTAACGACCTTACCATTGGCTACAGTCACTTCATAGCCGAAGTCATTAGTTTTTGTAGATGGCCCATAAGCTGATGTATATAGGGTCAAGGCATTTTCTTTACGTCCTGTATTAACAGATGTAATTAGGAAGGTATCTTTTTGTGTTTTAGCTTGTAATAAGGGTCTCTTTTCCTCAATAAAATATCCCCGATTTGGTGTATATCGCAAGGTGCCACGATTAGAAATACGCTCTAAATCAATCGTTCCATCACTAGCTACTGAATAAGGACGATCAAAACTTCCGCCCTTTACCTTTGCTCCAATGATGGCAGTATGAGATTGAACTACAGATGATAAGGCTTTTCCTTCTGGAACATGGGCTACTACCATAAGTGAATCATTATCAACAGATAATGCAAAGGCTTGAATCTTACCTTCTGCTACAGTGTTATTAATCTTGCTATACGTAACGGATTTATTTACATCTTTTGTTGTTTGTTGAGCATAGCCAGAAAATAAATCCACTACAATACGCGATGGCTTTTCCAATGTAAACTCATGATGTTGTACATCCTTATTAGCCGTCAATGTTACTTGTAAAGCACCATTAACAGGTTGTAAGCCAATACCTTTTAAAACACCTGTTTTTGTGTTATTTTGAGCTACAGGTCCAGTCAATCCATTTGTCGTACCACCTAGGTTAAGGGTAAGAGCATGTGTGGACTCATTATAAGATTTAGTCCAAGATACAGGCATTTCAGACACATCTAATACGATTCGACTTGTACCTTCGTGATTAGATACACGTACGCCGGTTAAATTTCCAGCTTCCGCATAAGGTATTGTGCTGCCTAGAAAGCCTAACACAGCAAAAGTCATATATAAATATCGTTTCATTTACAATTCCTCTATAGCGACAACCTATATTAATAGATTTATATTCATACATCAATTTTATACAATATACTTTTACTATAGTATACATCATATAGATGAAAATTACAAAAAGGATGCACTAAAAAAGAAGTTACTATCTACCGTCGTTCCATTTTTAATGGCCTATCTATAAATAGTAACTTCCTCAAATTTTACATTATTTCAATAAAATATTTTATTGTAATTCATCCAATGTATCACGCAATTGTGACATTTCATCAAGAGCTTTTGCAACCCCTTTGATAACAGCATATCGCGGAGACTCAACTAAATAAGATGCAATACCAACAGAACGTGTAATAACACGATCTAAACCATCGATGAGAGCACCGCCACCTGTCAGAATGATACCATGATCATTAATGGCTGCTACAAGTTCTGGAGGTGTTTTTTCTAAAATCGATTTAATGCCTTCTAGAATATTCATCACTTGCGCCTCTAAGGCACGTTGAATTTCTAAGGAATTAACAGCAACCATCTTAGGTAGTCCAGAGCTGGCATCACGCCCTCTAACCTCTATAGTTCGTTCTTTAGCTCGTCGATCTACGGTACCAACAGAAATCTTTATCTTTTCTGCTGTTAAAGGTCCAATGACAAGTCGCTTCTTACGACGTATATAGCGAATAATAGATTCATTGAAAGAATCTCCCCCAATGCGAAGGGATTCACTCACAACAACGCCTGTATCACAAAGAACGGCAATATCAGTAGTACCGCCACCTACATCGACAACCATAGCTCCAACTTGGTCAGCATCATTGAGACCTGTACCCATAGCTGCTGCTAATGGTTCCTCTATAAGAACGGTCTTTTTAGCGCCTGTTCTAAGTAAAGCCTCCAAAATAGCACGTTTTTCAACAGGCGTAATTCCAGATGGCACACATACGATAATACGCGTTTTCATCAATCTAGAAGCAGGCACGACTGAACGAATAAAATACTTTAACATAAATTCGGTCATATCATAATCTGCGATAACACCCGCTTGAACAGGGCGAATAACAGATATGCCTTTAGGTGTACGTCCTATCATAGTACGTGCAGCTTCGCCTAAGGCAAGAATATCCCCTGTTTTATCATCTTTCGCAATATAAGCTGGCTCATCTAAGACTAAGCCCTTACCTTTAGCGAAAATAAGAATATTCGCAGTTCCTAAGTCGATGCCCAAGTCAAAGTTTAATGAACGATTTAATCGTCCCATTAAATCGCCCACCTGCTCAGGACGAACTAGGCGCTTCAAGGTCATAGCTGGTGTAGTTTTTGCAATAGCTACAGTCTCACGATTACGACGTTCCACACGGCGCATTTTCGTGACTCTAACCATGGCTTCACGCATATTGGAAGCTAAATGGCTAGCTTGCTTTGCTACGCCCTCAGAAAGCTTTGTGGACTTGCGTTTCGTCCTACGCAATGGCTTTCGATTAGTGCTAGTTTTAGCATTTTCAACCTTAGCAGCACCTAAGTTTTGTTGCTCGTTGTATAAAGCCGGCCCTTTTGAGCGCCGGCTTCGTTTCTTTTTATTCTGTTTTGGCTCTGTACTTTTATTCGTCAACCCGAACAATATCAGCACCTAACCTTTGCAATTTACCTACGAAATCATCATAACCACGATCGATATGATGTAAACGACCAACTTCTGTTCTACCTTCTGCAGTCAACGCAGCACAAACAAGAGCCGCACCTGCACGCAAGTCTGTAGCATTAACTACAGCACCATGTAAGCGTGGCATACCTTCTACAATCGCTTGACGATTGTCGATATCGATATGAGCACCCATTTTGCGAAGTTCAGCAACATGCATGAAGCGGTTTTCAAATACAGTTTCTGTTACTGTACTTGTGCCTTCAGCGATTGTAGTAAGCGCCATAAATTGAGCTTGCATATCTGTTGGGAAGCCTGGGTATGGTAATGTTTTTATATCAACAGCTTTGATACCTTTACCAGTGCTGATAACGCGAATGCCATCAATTTCTTCCTCTACAGTAACGCCAGCTTCTTTTAATTTAGCTACTACTGGTTTCAAATGTTCAGGTAATGCATTTTCTAC